>VBJD01000030.1 GCA_005887995.1 Chloroflexota bacterium | reverse complement strand
TCGAGCGACGCGGGTCGGCAGGGACGGGCGTCCCTTCACGATGCTGAAGCTGCGGACGATGCGCGTCGGCCCCGGCGCGGCGATCACGACGCGCGACGATCCGCGCATGACCGCGCTGGGCCGCGCCCTGCGGCGCGCGCGGCTCGACGAGCTGCCGCAGCTCTTCAACGTCGTGCGCGGCGAGATGAGCCTCGTCGGTCCGCGGCCGGAGGATCCGCGATTCGTCGCGCTGTACTCCGAGGAGCAGCGCGCCGTACTCGCGCTCCGTCCCGGGATCACTGGCGCCGCGCAGCTCGTCTTCCGCGACGAGGCGGCGCTTCTTGACCCGGCTGACCCCGATGGGTCCTATATCCGCGCTGTGCTGCCGCGAAAGCTCGCGATCGACCTCGAGTACGCGCGGGGCCGCTCGCTCGCAGGCGACCTCAGGATCATGGGCATGACGCTGCGGGGTCAGCCAAAGCGGGGCCGATGACGGATCCGGACCGAGTCGTTTCAGGGAAACTCGCGCTCCTCCGGCGGCCTCCGTAGCGCGGCGGCGCGGACACGCCGGACGAGGAGCATGACATCCGTGAGGGTCGGAACGAGCACGCTCCGCTGATCCACGCCCGCCGTCCGGGCGAATGTGGCCACGGAGATCGCGGCCGTGACCAGGTAGGCGATCGTGGTCGCGGCCGCCCCGCCGACGATCCCCGCGGTTGGGACGAGGAGCGCCGACAGGACCACGGCCGTACCAGCCCCGGCGAGCGAGGCGCGTAACGCGAGATCCGGCCGGCCGCGGCCGAGCAGGTCCGACGCGAGAACCTTCGCGAGCCCGTAGCCGACGACGCCCGGGAGGAGCCACCGCAACGGGACCGAGGCGTCCGCGAACTCCTTGCCGAAAAGGAGCACGACCAGCGGGACCGCGAGCGCGCCCACCGCGACCGCCGCGAGTGTCGTGAGAAGTAGCACGGACCGCGTGATGAGCGGCGTGATCGTTTGACTGCGCTCGTCGCCAAAGTGCGCGACGAAAGGGGCGAGACTGAACGCGGCCGCCTCGGGAACGCTCCAGATCAGCTCGGCGACAACGATCGCCACCGCGAGCAGACCGACACTGCCCGCGTCGGCGATGGCACCGGCGATGAAGAGCGCGGCGCGTGTCGTAAAGAGCACCGAGAGGTTGCCCGCCCAGCTCACGGACCCGGCGCGAACGTCACCAAGGAGCGAGGCCGCATCGAGCCTCCCGAAGCCGGTGCGCCGCGCGATCGCCGCCGCGGTCGCGACGACGATGAGCAGATGCGCGATGAACCATGCTCCGATAGCGGTGGTGAGGTCGAGACGCCCCGAGAGCATGAGGATCCCGAGCAGCGCGAACTGGAAGACATAGGAGAGGATCACGAGCGTCGCCGACAGGACGAACGCGCGTGTCGCCTGCAGGAGCGCTTGGAACAATAGGTAAGCGAGCGACTGTGGAACGGCGAGTATCACGATCAGAAGGAATGCGTCTGAGACCGCGGGATAGACGCGCCTGATCGGCGCGGCGAGCGACCAAAGGGCCGCGGCGCTCACGATGCTCGCGACGAGCGTGAAAACGACGACGCTCGTCGCCGCCACACGCGCCCCCGTTGGATCTCTGCCGACCCGCCGGACGGTCGCGAGTCCGAGCCCGACGTTCGCGAACGTGACGATCGCCAACGGGAGCAGCGTGACGATCGCGTACTCCCCGCGCGCTTCAGGCCCGAGGCCACGCGCGAGCACCACGGCCGTGATCGCGCCGAGGAGCAACGCGCCGCCCCGCGCTGCGAGCGTCACGGCGGTGGCGGTCGCATAGTTCAACGCGCACATGAAAGCACGGCGTGTGCTGCGCCTCTACGGACGCTACTTCCCGATCGATCAGGGCAAAGATCGCGTCATCACCTTCGTCCACCGCGTGTTGAGGCTCGGCGGCGAGGAGATCAGCGCGCTACCCGGTGGCGCCTCCATCGAGTTGGACCTCGACGACTACGTTCAGCGCAGCATCTTCTATCGCGGTGTGTACGAGCACGGGACTGTGCGGCGCTTCCGCGCGCTCCTTCGACCAGGTCAGGTGGTGCTCGATGTGGGAGCGCACGTCGGCCAGTACTCGATGCTCGCGGCGGCCGCGGTCGGTCCGTCGGGCACCGTCGTCGCTTTCGAACCCGAGGACGACTTGCGCGCGCGACTCAGCGCGAACGCGGAACGCAACGGGTTCACGAACGTCCGCGCGCTCGCGATAGCGCTGTCCGACCGCGACGGGCGGTCGCGCTTCCAGCCCTCGCCGCCCGGGAATCGCGGCATGGGCCGCATCACCACACACGGAACGCGGGAGATCATCGTCGCGCGGCTTGACGCGCTTTTTCCCACGCTTGGATTGGACCGCCTCGACATCCTGAAGCTCGACGTCGAAGGGGCCGAGCTGCCTGCGCTGCGTGGGGCCGAGGGGACGATCACGCGCTACCGACCGGCGCTCATCGTCGAGGCGAGCGCCGCCAACGCTCGGGCATTCGGTTACGGACCCGCAGAACTCGAGTCCTGGCTGCGCGAACGCGGGTACCTCGTCGCCCGCGTCCCCAGAAGCGCGAATCTGGTCTGCGTCGCGACGCGCGCATGAGGGTGCTCCACGTGAACGACGTCGCGAACGTGGGGACGACGCTCGTCGCCGCGCTTCGCGCAGAAGGTGTTGACGCTCACCTTCGACGCCTCAGGCTTCCAGCGGCGGGCTCGAGCACAGCGCTCAAGATCGCTTCGCTGCCGCTTCGGATCGCCGAGCTTGTGAGGGTCGATCTCGAGGCTCGCGCCGGAGCGTACGACCTGCTGCACATCCACTACGCCTATCTCGGCGTCATCGCCGCGCTGGGACGACATCGTGCGGTCGTTCACTGCCATGGCACCGACGTACGCGAAGGGCTCCGCGATCTGTTGCGACGACCGCTCGCCCTGACCGCGCTGCGCCACGCGCGTGCGGTGCTGGTCTCCACGCCTGACCTGATCGCGCTCGTGCGCGCCGTCCGGCGCGACGCCACGTTTCTGCCGAACCCTATCGATACGACGCTCTTCCGACAAGCGCCGCGCGCGGACGGGCCGCCCCGAGTGCTGCTCGTAAGTGACGCTCATCCACTGAAGGGTCTCGCGCGCACCGTGCCCGCCGCCCTCGCCCTCCGAGACCGCGGCGCGCTGGTTCGCGCGATCGATCGGGGTTCTGCGGATCGCGCTCGGTACGAGGCGCTCGGCGTACGTGATTTCATCCCCGCGGTCCCGCACGAGCGCATGCCCGAGCTCATTGCGGCGCATGACGTCGTCGTCGGCCGCTTCGGCCTCGGCAGCCTCGGCAACAACGAGCTCGAGGCCATGGCCTGCGGAAGACCGGTCGTTGCCGAGTTCGCGTTCCCCGGCGTATATCCCGAGGCCCCCCCGGTGCTGGCGCTGCGAGACCTCGAGCGTCTGGTCGCCGACGAGATGCTTCGCCGCGACTGGGGTGCGCGGGCGCGCGCGTGGGTCGAACGGCACCACGACTCGCGCGTCGTAGCGTTGCAAGTGAGGGCCCTCTACCGGTCGCTGCTCGACTGAGGTGCCAGCGCCTCGTCCTCCAGCAGAACCGGGATACCGTCCCGGATCGGGAACCTCCGCCCGCACCGACTGCATACGAGCGATTCGTGGTCTTGGCGCAGCTGTGCGCGATCGACTGGGCACACGAGCTCAGGCAGCGTGTCCGTCATACGGCCGCTCGAGCGCGTGCGTCGACGGCCTCGCGGACGAGCGCAACGGCCGAACGCTCGTCGCCGGCGCTCACGGCGCTCGCCACACGCTCGGTGACGCGGAGCAGCACGTCGAGCGGCGGCACTTCGGCGCGGGCGGACGCGCGAAGGACGCGCGCGTGCGCGGTCGCCACGGGGAGCTCGTCGGGAAGCCACAGCTCCTCGTGCATCTTCTCGCCAGGACGTAGGCCGGTGAACGTGATGGCCACGTCCTCGGGGGTGCGCAGACCGCGCAACCAGATCATCTGCTTCGCGAGGTCGACGATGCGCACCGGCTCGCCCATATCTAGGAGCAGAAGGTCGCCCGAGCGCGCGGCCGAGGCCGCGCGGATGACGAGGCCCACGGCCTCGGGGATGGTCATGAAATACCGGGTGACCTCCGGCGCGGTCACTGTCACTGGGCCGCCGGCGTCGATCTGACGGGTGAAGATCGGGACGACGCTGCCCGACGAGCCGAGCACATTGCCGAAGCGGACCACCGACCACCGCCGTCCGTGCGCGCGGGCGTACGCGAAGGTGAGCAGCTCGCCGAAGCGCTTCGTGAGGCCGAGCACGCTCGCCGGCGCGACCGCCTTGTCGGAGGAGATGAACACGAACGCGTCGACGTCCGCGTCCTCGAGCGCCGCGAGGAGCCGCGCCGTGCCGAGCACGTTGGTCGTGATGCCGGGCAGCGGCGAGCGCTCGAGGATCGGGACGTGCTTGTACGCGGCGGCGTGGAACACCACGTCCGGCCGGCTCTCCGCGATCGCGCGCGCGAGCTCGGATGGATCGCGCACGTCGCCGAGGAGCAGGCGCGCCGGCGCGCCGGCCGGGAGCGCCGCGACCACGTCATGCAGTCCGCTCTCGTTCGTGTCGAGCAGTGAGACAGCGGAGGGTGCGACCTCGAGGACACGACGCACGAGCTCGCTGCCGATCGAGCCCGCGGCGCCGGTGATGAGCACGCGCTTTCCCTCGAGGAACGAGCGCGTCTCCGGCGCATCGAGGCGCACCGGTTCGCGCTGCAGCAGCTCGTCGATGTCGATCGGCCGGAGCGGACCTCTGTCGGACGGGCCGAGCCGGAAGCCACCCACGGCGCGGACGCGCACGCTCGTGTTGCGCGTCGCGGCGAGCACGCGTCGCACCAGCGGGCTCGGCGCGTCGGAGACGGCGATGACGACGACCGCGGGCGTGTGCGTCTCGATGAGCGAGCGGAGGTCATCGACCGTTCCTGAGACGCGCGCGCCGCGCACGTATGTGCCCTGCTTGCGGGGATCGTCGTCGACGAAGCAGATCACGCGCGTGCCACGACTCCCGTCCGAGAGGTCACGCGCCAGCAACGCGCCGGTGCGGCCGGCGCCGACGATGATCGCGCCTTCCTTGCCGCGCGCGCCGAACGCCGCGCCGGCGATCTGCCGCCAGCGCGGACGGATCTTGAGCGTGCCTTCGGCGAGGACGACGAGCCCGAAGCCCGGCAGGATCGCCGAGAACGGGATCGGATGGTCGGGCCCGACGAGGTCGAACACGAACAGCCCGAGCGCGACGACGGCGCTCGCCTTCACGATGGCGACGAGATCCTCCAGCGCGGCCACGGACCAATCGCGCCAGTAGACGTCGAGCACGATGTTCATGAGCACCTGCGCCGCGCCGGCGCCGAGCGCGACGGCGGCGAGTGCGGTGTGCTCCGGCGCGTCGATGCGTCCACCGAGGCGAACGCCGGTCACGAGGATGTAGCAGACGGCGACGAGCAGGGCATCGACGAGTCCCTCGAGCGCGTGCTTGCGGATGCCTCGCGCGATGCGCGCGAGGGTCCATCCCTTCATCACCGGCGACGTTAGCAGCGCCGCTGGTCGGAACGTACCCTTCGGCAGTGCGATCGCGCCGGATCCGATCCCTCGCGCTCGTGCTCGCGATCGTCCTGCTGCCCTCGCTGGCGCGACTGAGCCTCGTCGCCGACGAGCACCCTTATTACAGCGTCGGCATCGGCCTCGCCGACGTGGCCGCTGCCGTCCTGCTGGCGTTCGCCATCCCCGCGGTGGCGAGGCGGATCGCCGAGCGTCGCATCGACGCCCTCGGCACGACGGCGCTCGCGTTCGGCGCGATCGCGCTCCTTTCGTTCGCCCTGCACCCGAGCCCGCAGGGTGCCCAGACGCTCTTTCGCCTGGCCAGCGCGGTCGCGATCGCGATCGCGATCCTCGACGTGCAAGGCGCGCGCGAGCGGCGGCTCCTGCTCTTCGCCGTCGCGATCACCGCGGTCACGCAGACCTTGCTCGCCATCGCGCAGGTCGCCGTCGGCGACCTGCTCGTCGCGTACGAGCACCCGCCGGTGATCAAGGCCGGGCCGTTCATCCGGCCGGCCGGAAGCCTCCCCAACGGCTTCGTGCTCGCGGGCTATGCGCTCGTGACCTCCGCGCTGCTCGCGGCCCCGGCGATCGCGAGCGGCGCTGGCGCCGTCCGCAGCGTGCTCGTCGCGCTCGCCGCGGCGCCCGTCGGTCTGTCGTTCTCGCGCGCCGCTGCCCTCGGCGCGGCCCTCGCGGCCGCGCCGCTCGCACCGGGTGCGCTCCGCGGGGCGCGCGCGCAGCGGATCGTGCTCGCGGCGTTCCTCATCGGCGTCGGGCTGCCGGCGCTCGTCACACGGGAAGGATGGCTCGCGCGCTCCGACGAGTACCCCGCGCTCGCGTCTGCCGACCGGCGTCTCGAGCTCATCGTCCAGACGCTGCCGCTACTCGCGCGCGATCCGCTGCTCGGCATCGGTCCCGGTAACACCGTCGCGGAACTGCGCGAGCGCAAGGCTCGAGAGCCCGGCAGCGTCGACCTCATCCAGCCGCCGCACGACGTCCCGTATCTCATCGCCCTCGAGACCGGGATACCGGGCGGTCTCGTCGCGTCCGCGCTCCTCGTGCTCATCGGGCTGCGCGCGTGGCGGCTCGGTCCGGAGCGGATGATGGCGTTCCTCGCGCTCCTCCCGTACCTCGCGCTCGACAACTATCCATGGACCGCGGCGACGGGCTTGCCGCTGCTCGGCCTCTGGGCGGGAGCCTCGCTCGCGACCCGCGTCACCGACGACCCGCCGGCGTAGCCGCTACGCGATGGCGCGCCCGACGCGCGCGGCGTCGTTCACGAGCTCACGGATCCGCTCCTGGAAGCGCGGGAGATCGAAGCGCCGCGCCGACTGCTTGAGTGCGCGCGGATCCCAGCGCGTGGACTCCGCGCGCTGCACCGCGGCTTCGACGAGGGCGGGGTCTGGTGCATCGAACAGCACGCCGTCGATCCCGTCGCGCACGATCTCCGGCGCGCCACCGGCACGCAGCGCGACGACCGGCGCGCCCGCGGCCAGGGCCTCGACGCACACGATGCCGAAGTCGTCCTCCGCCGGGAAGACGAGGCCACGGGCCGTCGCGAGGAGCTCGCGCTTCGTGCGCTCATCGACGCGGCCGGTGAACACGACGTTCTGCGACGCGTCTTTCTCGAGCGACTCGCGCTCGCGGCCCTCGCCCACCACGATGAGCCGCCGTCCAGTGCGCGCGAACGCACGCACCGCGAGGTCGGCGCGCTTGTACGCCGAGAGACGTCCGATGAAGAGCCAGTGGTCGCCGCGGTCGGCGCGCGCGTCGTACGCGTCGACGTCGACCGGCGGGTGCACGACCTCGCTCTCGCGTCCGTAGTACTCGCGGATGCGCCGCGCGACGACCGACGAGTTCGCGATCCATCGATCGACGCGCCTCGCCATCTCTAGGTCTGTCTCGCGCAGGCGCGCGAGCAGCTCGCGCACCGGCGCGTGCAGCACCGCGGGGACCTCCTCGCGCAGGTACTCCTCGCTCCAATCCCAGAGGTAGCGCGTCGGCGAGTGGCAGTAGGCGACCTCGGCGGTGTCGTCACCGAGCGCGAGTCCCTTGATGAACGCGCTCGTGGAGACGAGCACGACGTTGACGTCGTCGGGCACGCGCAGGCGGCGCGCCGCGGAGGGGTAGAGCGGGAGCAAGAGTCGATGTCGACCGCCGCCGATGGGGAACGACTGGAGCGAGCTCGTGACGATGCGCCAGCCATCGAGCGGTCCGTACCGCGCGCGATCGTGGAAGAAGGTGTACACGGGAGCGTCCGGCCACATCTCGTGGAACACGTGAGCGACGGCCTCCGCACCGCCCCGCGCGGAGAAGTACTCGTGCGCGAGCGCGATCTTCATCTTCCTGTCATGCCCAATCTCGCGGCTCCGCCGCGAGACCGCTCAAGGCTGGTGGATTCACTCGTCGTGCACGCTCCCTTCGGTCGCTGAACAGGGGCCCCTGCCCCTGAGCCACTCCTCGCTCATCTTCCTGTCATCCGCTTGCGCAGCACCAGCGCGACGAAGAGCGGCAGAACGCGCTGCCTGCGCCAGCGCCACGGCTCGCGGATCAGACGCCACAGCCACTCGAGGCCGAGGCGATGCACGAGCGCCGGCGGCACCTTGCGGACGCCGGCGAGCTGATCGAAGACGCCGCCGACGCCGATCGCCAGACGAACGCTAGGGAGCGCATCCAGATTGCGCGCGATCCACTGCTCCTGCTTCGGCATGCCGAACGCGACGAGCACGACCGACGGCGCAGCGGCGCGCACGCGCGACGCCGTGTCGCCGTGATCGTCCGCCGATCCGGCGTAGCTGCCCGCGATGCGCACGTCGGGAACGCGACGACGGAGCGTCTCCGCGGCGCGCTCGGCGACGCCGGGCGCCGCGCCCAGCAGGAAGAGCGTCGCGCCGCGCTCCGCCAGAAGTGGAACGAGCGCGTCGACCAGCAGTCGGCCTGGCACACGGGGGATCGCGGAGCCGAGCAGCGACGACGCGACGGCGACCCCGGTGCCGTCCGGCACGACGAGGTCGGCCTCGCGCGCGATGTGCGCGAGCTCGTCGTCCCGACGCGCGAGCATCACGAACTCGGGGTTCGCGGTGATGAGGAAGGTGCGCTCGCCGCGATCGAGACGTTCGAGGATCCGGTCGACGGCCGCGGTCAGATCGAGATCGTCGAACCCGACGCCGAGCACATCGACGCGCATGGAGGAAGCCTAGTGAACGCTGACGAGGCTCCGCTTGAAGAAGTCGAGGTGCTCGAGTGCGAGGCCGGTGCCCTTCGCGACGCAGTACAGCGGGTTCTCCGCGACGTAGCACGCGACGCCGGTCACCTGGGTCATGAGCTTGTCCATGTTGCGCAGCAGCGCGCCGCCACCCGTGAGCACCATGCCCTTGTCGATGACGTCGGAGGCGAGCTCCGGCGGCGTCTCCTCGAGCACGCCCTTCACCGCGCCGATGATCTGCTGGAGCACGGGATCCATCGCCTCGGTGATCTCGTTGCTGCCGATGGTGATCGTTCGCGGCAGGCCCGCGATGAGGTCGCGGCCGCGCACCTCCATGGTGAGCTCGGGATCCATCGGCATCGCCGAACCGATCTGGATCTTCACGTCCTCGGCGGTGCGCTCGCCGATCATGAGGTTGTATCGCTTGCGCACGAAGTTCGCGATCGCCTCGTCGAGCTTGTTTCCGGCGGCGCGAACGCTGCGCGACACGACGATGCCGCCGAGCGAGATGACCGCGATCTCGGCGGTGCCGCCGCCGATGCCGATGATGAGATTGCCCGATGGTCCGCTGATCGGGATGTTCGCGCCGATCGCCGCGGCGAGTGGTTCCTCGATGAGGTGCGCGCCGCGCGCGCCTGCGCGCACAGCCGCGTCCTTGACCGCGCGCCGCTCGACGCTCGTCACGCCGGACGGCACGGAGATCATGAGCTCGGGGTGAAACACGCGGATGCGGCCGCACACCTTGTTGATGAAGTGCTCGAGCATGTACTGGGTGATGACGTAGTCGGCGATGACTCCGTCACGCATCGGCTTCTGCGCGGTGATGTTGCCGGGTGTGCGCCCGAGCATGAGCCGCGCGTCCTCGCCGACGGCGACGATGCGAGGACGGCTCGAACCGTCCTCGCGCGCGAGCGCCACGACGGACGGCTCGGTGAGGACGATGCCCTTCCCCTTGACGTACACGATGACGTTCGCCGTGCCCAGGTCGATGCCGATCTGCTTGTTGAACATCCGCTCACAGCCTAAACGGCGCTGATTGACTCGACGTTGCGCGGAGCCGAGTTATGACGACGCGGCCGGGCGCGGAGCGGTGATCGGAGCGCGCGCCAGTCGCGTGCGCGAGAGCAGCCACGCGATGACGAAGTAGCCCGCGTACGTGACGACCTCGATGACGTGCGGTGTATCGGCGTAGCCAAAGAGCGCGCGCAGGATCGATCCAAGACCCTCGTCCTGAGACAGCAACGCCTTCGTGCTCCACACCACCGGCCCCTCGACCGGCTCCAACAGGCCCGCCTCGACGAGCTCGCGTGCCGCGTGCGAGAACAGACCCGCGGCGAAGAGGATGAGGAGCGCGGTCGTTACCTTGAAGAAGCTGCGCAGATCGATGCGACGGCCGAAGGCGTAGATGAGCACGCCGATGCCGACGGCGCCGGCGAGCCCGATGAGCGATCCGAGCAGCTTCCCCTCCCCGGGCGCCGCGAATAGCAGGAGCGCGAGCTCGACGCCCTCGCGGACGACGGCGAAGAAGACGAGGAGGAGGATGCCCCAGGCGGCGCCGCCGCGGTCGAGCGCGGCGGCCATGCCACGCTGCAGCTCGCCCTTCAGCGAGCGGGAGTTGCGGGCCATCCAGAGGATCATCCAGGTGAGGAAGGCGGTCGCGAGGAGCATGGTCGAACCCTCGAAGACCTGCTCCGTCGCGCCCTCGAACTCCTTGTCGAGGGCGATGAGCGTTCCGAGAAAGAGCAGCGAGACGGCGACGGCCGCCGCGACGCCGAACCAGGCCCAACGGCGTGCTGCGTACGCGCGGACCTGGGTGAGGTAGGCGAGGACGATGCCGACGATGAGCGCCATCTCGGTGCCTTCGCGTAGGGTGAGGAGCAGGGCACTGATGTCGCCTGGGCTCAACGACGCACCTCCTGCTGGGATACGACGAGGCTACGGAATTCCGACCTCGGAGGTCAACAATTGACGAACCCGGTGATCTATGCGACCGAAGCGCAGCCGAACTACTGGCTCGCGACGATCCCGGGGGTCATGGGATGTAACGCCTCCGGGAAGACGCGTGACGAGGCGATCGCGAACGTCCGCCGAGCGTTCCGCGCCTACCTGGAGCTGCTCGACGCGCGCGGGGTGGCGGTCGAGCACTGGAAAGGACTCGACTCCGAGCGATTCGCGGTCGCGGAGAACCCGCCGGAGGGCCCGTTCTACCCGGAGGACAAGGCGCCGCTCGAGGAGCACGACCTGCGCGACTTCCTCCATGTCTTCGAGGTCCAGCAGGCCGCGCTCATCGCCCTCGTCAGCGAGCTCTCGGTCGAGGACATGGAGCGCAAGCCCGACGCGGACACGTGGAGCGTGCGCGAGGCCCTCGAGCACATGATGACGACACAGGCCGCGCTGCTCTCACGGCTCGAGCAATGGCCGAAGGATCCGTTCAACACCCTTCAATCGATCCACCGTGTGGTCTTTCAGCGCTTCACGGTGATGGAGCCCGCCGAGACGATGGCGGTGAGGACGATCCGCGGCCGACCATGGACGGTGCGACGCGTGATGCGACGCATCCTCGAGCATGAGTGGGAGCACTACGGCCACGTGAAGGAGATCATTACCGCCCTCGGACGAAGTCCGAAAGGGTAAAGCGCAGGAGCTCCCAGGCCGCGAGCGCGGCATTCGCGGGCGTGACTCCTTTCGCCGCACCCGCGATGCGCGGGCGATGCTCGACGACCACCTCGGTCACCGGCCGCCTGCGCCGGCAGAGCGTGATGAGCATCTCGGCCTCGAAGAAGTTGCTCCTACTTCGTATCTCGAGCGAACGCAGGTCCGCGGCCCGGTAGAGCTTCACGCTGTCGATGTCCCTGACCGGCAGCTTGAACATGAAGCGCAGTCCCGCCGAGTACAGCTCCGCGATGAGCACGCGACTCAAAGGATCGCGTCGCGGTACGCGACGGCCGACAACGAGCGCCATGTCGTCGCGCGCGTTCCACATCGTCTCGAGCGCGCCGACCGGGACCTGGCCGTCCGCGGGCGTGAAGTAGACCCACTCGCCACGTGCCTCCGCGTACAGCCGTTTCATCGTCGCGGGGATGCCGGCGTTCGTCCGGTTGTGGAGGATGCGGATCTCCGGACGGTCCGCCGCGGCCGCGGCGATCGCCGCGGGCGTACCGTCGGTGCTGCCGTCGTCGCACACCACGACCTCGACGTCGCCCGCGAGACGGCGTCCGATGTCGACGTGCGCGCGCAGTACTCCGGCGACGGTCTGCTCCTCGTTGTATGCGGGCACGACGACCGACAGCATCACGAGGCCGTCTCGTTCGCGACCTCGATGAGGTTGCCGTCGGGATCGCGGAAGTACACCGAGCGCAGCGGGCCGCGCGCGCCGGTCTTCGGAACGGGGCCGAGCTCGATGGCGATGCCTTCACGTCGCAGATGTCCGATGACGTCATCGAGCGGAATGTCCGTGCGGAAGCAGAGATCGATCGCTCCCGGCGTCGCGACGCGCGCGTTCGGCTGGAACTCGCGGCCGGCTTGATGGAGGTTGAGCTTCGCATCAGCGAAGGCGAGGGCGCGCCGGCCCTCCGCAAAGGTGACCGCGCGCATCCCCAGTGCGCGTTCGTAAAAGGCGATGGTGCGATCGATGTCGCGGACCGTGAGGACAACGTGATCGATCGCGGTGACCCTCATCCGCGAGCGCGCGCCCATGCCGCGGCGGCGGCCGCATGCCGCTCGACGAGCCCGCGCTGGTCCGCGCGCACGTTCGGCAGGTCGGTGGGATCGAACGCCCGCAGCTCCAGAAGCTCGTCGGAGAGCGCCTCGCGGCCGCCGACGATGCGATAGGCGAAGATGAGCTCGACCCGCTGCCAGCGGTAACCGGTCACGACCTCGAGGAGCGGCCCAACCTCGATCTCCAGCCCCGTCTCCTCGCGGACCTCGCGCGCGAGCGCGTCCTGCACCCGCTCACGCTTCTCGAGAAAACCGCCGAGGAATCGCCACTCCGGGGCGCCGAAGCGGTGCCGCGCCAGGAGCACGCGACCCTGGGGATCGATGCCAATCCCGACGACGCCGACGAGGAAGCGGTCGTGCGCGGCGGTGAGGAATCGCCGCTGCCAGCGGACGGGGAACGCGTTGAAGACGATCGCGAGCGCGCGCATGAGCATCGCGAAACTCTAGGCGAGTGTGGACTGATGGGAGACTGTCAGCGGTGGAGTTTCGGATGCTCGGGCCACTCGCGGTCATCGTGGATGGTCTAGATGTAACGCCGCGACGCGCGCAGCAACGCGTGGTGCTCGCGATGCTGCTCGTGCGGCGCAACGCCATCGTCGCCGACGACGATCTGGTCGAGGCGCTGTGGGGCGACGATCCGCCGGAGAGCGCGGCGACCGCGGTCCAGGGTCACATCTCGGCTCTCCGCAAGGCGCTCGGGCCGCGGCGCATCGAGACTCGCGCGCCCGGCTACTCCCTGCGAGTGAGCGCGACCGAGGTCGATGCTGAGCGTCTCGAGAGCGCGCTCGCGATGGCGCGCGCGATACGTGCCCCGGCCGAACGCGCGGAGCTGCTCCGCGGAGCGCTCGGACTGTGGCGCGGTGATCCGCTCGCCGAGTTCCGGGACCGGACATTCGCGCGGGCGGCGATCGAAGATATGGAAGAGCTGGGCGCCGCTGCGACCGAGGAGCGGATCCAGGCGGAGCTCGACCTAGGGCACCACGCCGAGCTCATCGCCGAACTCGAGCGCCGGGTACGCGCGCAGCCCCTTCGCGAGCGACTGCGGGGTCAGCTCATGCTCGCGCTCTATCGGTCGGGTCGGGAGGCGGACGCGCTGAACGCCTACCAGGATGGACGCAAGGTCGCGAGCGAGGAGCTCGGCCTCGATCCCGGCGCGCCACTGCAGCTCCTCGAGCGTCAGATCCTCGCGCGCGATCCGGCACTCGATCTTCGTTCGTCCACCCCCTCCCTGCCGGAGCAAGCGCGGAAGCACGTCACCGTCGTCGTCGCCGAGTTCACGACCCCCTTGTCCGACCCCGAGGACGCCGAGCGGCTCGGGCCCCTGCTCTTGCGAGCGCGTGCGCTCATGGAAAGCCACGGCGCATCGGTCGAGCCGCTCTTCTCGAGCTCGCTCGTCGGGATCTTCGGCGCACGACGCGCGTATGAGGACGACGCCGAACGGTCGGTGCGTGCGGCGTTCGCGATCCGCGACGGCGTGGGCGACACCTCGGTGCGTGCGCGCATCGGCATCGACAGCGGCCGCGCCCTCGTCACGATCAAGGCGGAGCGGGTCGATGTCGCGGGCGCTGTGCTGACCGAGGCATCACGGCTCGCCGCCGCGGCTCCTTTCGGCGCGATCGTCGTGAGCGCCGACGTGCGCCGCGCCGCGTCACGAGTCATCGAGTTCGAGCCGCGAGACGACACGTCGTGGCTGGCCCGTGTCCCACGCGAGACCAGGCCCACGCGACACGCGGATTATCACGAGGTCCCGTTCGTCGGTCGCGCCGAAGAGCTCTCACTCCTCGAGCGGGCCCGTGAACGCGCCGGCGGCCGTGTCGCGCAGCTTGTCACGATCGTCGGCGAGCCTGGAGCGGGGAAAACACGTCTGGTGCGCGAGTTCCGCGACCGCCGATCCGACGGCGCGACATGGCGCGAGGGCCGCTGTCTGCCGTACGGGAGCGGCATCACGCTGTGGGCGCTCGGCGAGATCGTCAAACAGGAAGCGGGGATCACCGAGTCGGACGATCCCGATGCCTCTCTTTCGAAGCTGTCGGCTGCGCTCGAGTCGATCGTCGATGGAGACGACCGCACCTGGATCGGATCGAGCCTCGCCTCGCTCGTCGGCGCCCGCGGATCCACCGAAGGCGACCGCGATCAACTGTTCGCCGCGGCGCAGCGGTTCATCGAAGGAAAGGCCTGGCGCTCGCCCCTCGTCCTCGTGTTCGAGGACCTCCACTGGGCCGATCCCGCACTCCTGGATTTCGTCGAGCGGCTGACCGATCGGGTGAGCGGAGCGGCACTGCTCGTGATCTGCACTGCCAGGCCGGAGCTGCTGGAGTCGCGACCGACTTGGAGCGGCGGTCGGCGAAACGCCACGATCGTCACGCTCCCGCCACTGGCGGACGACGACACACGGAAGGTGATCAGCGCGGTCCTGACCGACGCTCGGATCCCGCCGCAGCTCGTTCGCCGAGCGGGGGGCAATCCGCTCTTCGCGCTCGAGCTCGCGCGGATCGTGGACGCGTCGGGACACGAACGCGTCCCAGAGTCGATCGATGCCGTGATCGCGGCTCGTCTTGACACGCTCTCGCCGGAGGTGCGAGCCGCCGCGACCGATGCCGCGGTCGTGGGCGAGGTCTTCTGGCCGGGCGCCGTCGCCGCGGTCGGAGGCATCGCGGAGGCCGAGGTCGTCGAACGGATGCGGCGGCTCATCGCCGGCGATTTCGTCCGGCGTCACCGCAGCTCGAGCGTGCGCGGACAGGACGAGTACGCGTTCACACACGCGCTCGTTCGGGATGTCGCGTACGACCGCATCCCGCGCCGCAACTTATCGGAGAAGCACGAGAGGGCGGCCACGTGGATCGAGGTGCTCGCCGCCGGCCGCGTGGCCGACCGCGCCGAGTTCATCGCACACCATTACGGAGCCGCGCTGGGTTTCGCCGATGCGGACGACGACCGCGCGACCCGGCTCCGGAAGAAGACTGCGCAGTTCCTGCGCATGGCCGCCGACCGCGCGATCCACTTCGACGTCGACGCGGCCGAACGGCTGTATCGCCGAGCGCTCGACGTCGCGAGCGCGGACGAGCCGCTCCGCCCCGCCATCCTCGCTGGTCTCGCGACCGCGGTGCAGGAGTCGGGCCTCGTGCACGAGAGCCTGCCGCTGTACGAGGAGGCGATCCGCGGGCTCGACGCCGAGGGCGCGGACGAGATCGCGGCGCATGCGCGCCTCGAGCTCGCGCGCGCGCTCTGGAACGTCGGACAGACGAAGCGTCACCGTGAGCTCGTCGACGAAGCGATCGAACGCCTCGAGCGCCGGCCGGTCGTTCCCGATCTCGCGCGAGCGTGGCTTCTCAAGGGGCGCGACCTCCTCATGCAGGGCGGCGACGCACGCGCCTGTTTGGAATGGATGGAGCGCGCAATCCGAGGAGCGGAGCAGGTCGGCGAGCTCGCGGTGAAGGTCCGGAGCATGCAGTTCCGCGGCCTCTCGCACTGGGAGCTCGGCGACCAGCGCGCCGGCGTCGCCGATCTCGAGGAGGCGCTGCGTCTGGGACGAGAGGGCGGCGTCGGCTTCGAGACGGCCATGTGCTACTCGAACCTCGCCGAGGTCGTGGCGCGCCGGGACGGACCGGCGCACGGCCTGCCGATCCTCCGGGAGGGCATCGAGTTCGCGGAACGGCGCGGCTTGGTGTTCGCGGCGATGTGGATGCGCGCCACGGAGCCGTTGCTCCTCTTCGAGACCGGGGCGTGGGACGAGGTGCTCGAGCGCGGCACGGCGATCCTGACGTGGGATCGCGCGCGCGGGACGACGCAGATCACGCGGATCATCCTCGCGCTCGAGGTGGAGATCTACGTCGACCGGGATGAGCTCGACCGCGCCGCGCCGCTCGCCGATGAGCTTCTTCCGATGGCGCGGCGCACCGGCGACGTGCAGGCGCTGATGGAGGCGCTGCCGGCGGTCGCGCGTCTCGAGCGCGCGCGTGGGAATGTCGCGGCGGCGCGCGACCTCATCGAGGGAGCGCGCGAGGCCAGCAGCGCGAACCCGGCGTGGCGCAGTCATCGCATCGCCGACTGCGTGCGCACGGCGCTCGAATGTGACGACCTCGCTCTCGCGATCGCGCTCCTTTCGAACGTGGACACCACGGTGCCTCGCGCGCAAGCGGCCGTCGCGTCAGCGCGCGCGGCGTTGGCAGAAGCGCAGGGCGACGTGAGCGCGGCGACCGAGCTGTACGCGGACGCCGCGACGCGCTGGCGCGCATTCGGCCATCGGGTGGAGCTCGGGCACGCGCTGCTGGGGCACGGCCGGTGTTCGGTCCGGCTCGACCGCGCGAACGATGCCAACAAGGCGCTCGATGAAGCTCGCGAGATCTTTTCCGCGATGAAGGCAAACGCTCTCGTCGCGGCTGTCGACCGCTCGCGAGCCGGACGCGACGCTTTCCCGCGCGCGACGGCGCGTTAGCCCGACGTTAGCGCCGCGATAGCGGCGTGATGCAGCGTGCGATCCGTTGGCGAAGGAAGTGGATGGGACCTCTGAGGACGGGGGCGCACCGCTTGACGTCCGTCTGCTGACCGCGGCCGAAGTGCGGCTGGCCGCTGCGGTCGTCGCGGGGAAGACGAATGCCGAGATCGCAAGCGCGTTCGCGCTGACCGCGCCAGCGGTAGAGAGCGCCGTGACTGAGGTCTGCCGCAAGCTCGGTGTGGCGTCGCGGACCGAGCTCGCGGTGCTGCTCGGCGCTCTCGCCGAGGCGGGCTTGGAAGCCAGTGGCCGCGCCGCAGACGCGAAATCCGTTGGTCGCAGCGACTAAGCGAATCGATGCCTTGCCAGAAGGTGCGCGACAAATTGGAGTGCATGTGGCACTCATGAGGAGGACAGAGTGAGAGTGCCTCGGCTAAGGCTCGGCTATTTCGCGATCGGTGTCATCGGAGTCCTTCTGACGACGAGCGTCGTCGTGGGTGCGGGTGTCGTGGGCGGCGTGATCACCGCTTGCTACAACCTCTCGACCGGCGTGCTCAGGGTGGAGACGACCACCGCGCCGTGCATCATCGCCGGTAACCCGATCCTCACAAGAGCGCCGCTGTTGCAAGAGGAACGAATTACCTGGAGCCAGACGGGGCCGACGGGTGGCCAAGGTCCGACCGGACCCACCGGACCGACCGGCCCCACCGGAGCAGCCGGTCCGAAAGGCGACTCGGGTGCCCAGGGTTCGATAGGTCCTGTCGGCGCGACGGGACCGAGGGGCGACACCGGTGCTCAGGGCCCCGCCGGGAATCTCGCGGGCATCGATGCTCTCGATGGAAAGCCGTGCAACACCGCCCTCAACAATCCCGGAAGCCTCGAGGTGAGCTATGACCTCGCTGGCAACGTGAAACTCCTGTGCGACATCGGCAAGGTGAAGCTGACTGTGATGCGCTCAGGGACGGGCGGTGGTTCCGTGGCGACGCAGAGCACGACCGACATCGTCTGCGGGACCGTCTGCACGAAGAGCTACGCGCCTGGGACGAGCATCACGCTCGCAGCGACGCCGGACAGGATCAGCGCGTTCACTTCGTGGAGCGGCGGGGGCTGCACCGGAACGGCCACGACATGCACATTCACGATCAACGCCGACACCACGGTCACCGCGACCTTTACCGAGCTCCCGAACTACACGCTCACCGTGACGCGATCAGGTGCGGGCGGCGGGACAGTGTCGACCGGCGCCAACGAGATTGCCTGCCCGACGATCTGCTCCAACAAGTTCCTGCAGGGTGCCAGCGTGACCCTCACTGCCGCGCCCGATTCGACATCCGTATTCGGGTCCTGGACCGGTGGCTGCACCGGCGCATCGACGGCATGCACGTTCACACTGAGCGGTAATGCGACCGTCGATGCGGGCTTCCTGGCGGCGACGCTTGCGATAGACCTCGTGATAACGCCGCACGTCTCGACGGCATGCGGTCCGTGTATCTCCTATCCGTCGGAGGGTGTCCAGGGCTGGACGAGCCTGACCTCCGGGCAGCACCTGTTCACGTGCGTCTCCCCATTCGAGCAGGCACCACTGGATAACTCATTGCCCACGCGGACCTATCGCTGCAGGTATGTCATCAGCCCGAGCACAACGATCGTCCTTTTCAAGTCAGACACACTCGACAGGCTCGATAGCTGGGACGGCGCATGCACCGGCACCGCCGCGACCGCGACTTGTCAGATCAGCACCCCTCCGGCGACGCTCAACGGCGCGCCCATACCTCCTATTCTCGTGATCGTCCACATGAGCTGACGCGAGAGCGTGGGCGGCGCGCGAACGCCGCCCACGCGCTCCCTCGGCGTCGGGCCTTATCTCGTCTCTGCTTCTTGCCCGGGTCGGCGGTTTGTAAGGCGGGGTGCGCGAGAACGGCGAATCCCTGCACGATCACCCTTCGCTTCACGATCAATCGCGCACTGCCGACTACCGTTGACACGCCTCTGGGCCCGAGACGACACGTTTCTCCGTGCCCGCACTCGGTCTCGGCAGCAGGCGCAGTCACGACATCGACCCTCTACGTGAGCATGCCGATGATGGCCGTCGTCGAGCTCGTTGCGACTGGCAGCGTGACGGCGCAATGCAGCGGCGCGGTCGGTGCACTGATTCCCAACGAGTTGCTCATCGCAGAGCTGAGCGCGATGCAGGTCGAGTCGATCCACTAACTCCACGCATCGACGATCAACGGTGCGCCGCTCCGGCACGCTCACCATCCTCGGAGCGGTGACACCTGGATGTTCGGCACGAGAACGGACGACGGGAGACACCCCGTCGTCCTCGGCGTTTCGCCACTGGCCGGCTTGTATCCCGACCCTACGACGGCGAGCGCTTGCGTGACCGGTACTTCAGGACGACCTGGCGCGTCTTCATGTCGATGATGTGACCTCACGATGTGCCCCTCGCGCCAGTCGATCCACATGGGACCGCACGAGCGATGCGAACAAGGCACTCGATGAACTTCGCGAGATTTTCCCTGGCGATGAAGGCGACGGCGCTCATCGCCGCCGTCGACCGGGCGCGAGCCAGACGCGACGCTTCGTCGCGCGAGCGCGCGTTAGCCTGACGTTAGCGCCGCGATAGCGGCGTGATGCAGCGTGCCGTCCGTTGGGGAAGGAACTGGGTGACTCCCATGAGGGCGGCGAGGCGCCGCTCGACGTCCATCTGCTAAGCGCTAACGAAGTGCGGCTTGCCGCCGCGGTCGTCTCCGGGAATACGAATGCGGAGATCGCGAACGCCTTCGCGCTGAGCGCTCCATCGGTGGAGATGGCGGTGGTTGAAGTCTGCCGAAAAGCTAGGCGTCGCATCACGCACGGAGCTCGCGGTCCTACTTGCTGCCCTTGCGGAAGCGGGTCGGTCGACAACGGCGGACGCGCTCGTTGTCCAGCCTGCGTCGAGATCTACGAAAGAAAAAGGGAGGACACGAGATGACCGGTCTCAAAACGAAGAATCTGGTCGCCGGTGCGACCGTCGCCGTACTAGCAGCTCTCGCGTTTCTGACCTTGCAACCAGCGAACAGCGCGAGCGAGACGAAAGCATCTGGGAGCGACTCGTCAATGGGGGCGCTTCCTCCGTCCGGGCTCGCGCAGCCAGTAGCGTCCGCCAATTCGGACACACCGAGTGAGGGCATCAAGATCCATGGGGCTTGGACGATCGTGGTTCAGGACCCGGATGGAACCGTCGTCGAGCGTCGCGACTTCGAAAATGGCTTCTTCGGTTCGGACGCGATCACCGGCTTCTTGGCGCGATCGACCCACGTCGGCTTCTGGTCGGTGTTCCTCGATGGAAGTCCACAGCAGCCCTGCTCGTCTCAATCGACACCGCCGACACCCAATAAATGCATCATCGTGGAGCCGGCCACAGGGATCACAACGGGCGGCATTTTCTTCGCGAACCTTCAGATGACATCGTCTGCTGGGACCGTTCGATTGGCGGGTTCGGCGACGATCGCAAATACCGGTTCCATCACCGGGGTAGAGACCTGGGTGGGCGAATGCCCGACTGCGACGCCTGCCTCCACCTGCGTGAACGGAGTCTTTACGTCGAAGGTCCTCACCACACCGATCGCCGTGCAGGCAGGTCAGCAGGCGCAGGTTACGGTCGTACTCAGCTTCTCGTAGAGGATCGCGGAGGAGCGGCGGTGTAATCAGATGGGTCGCAGAAGCGATCGTCGTGGCATGACTTCGTGGCGTGCCGCCGTCACGACGCTGATCTGTCTCATCTTGGGGGGACCCGCGACCGCGTTCGCGGGAAGCGCGTTGCCGACTCGATCGGCGGCGAGCGTCGACGGCGTGAACTCCGCGACGCCTGAAACGGCCCAAGTCACCTCAGCGACGAGCAGCGCGATCGCGTTCATCCGTAACAGCACGCTCTGGACAATGAGCCCGGACGGAAGCGGCGCCGCGCCACTCCTCGCGACGGTCGGCAACAACGATGCGGCACCGTCCTACTCAGCGAACGGGACGAAGATCGCGTTCGAGACCGCGCGCTTCAGCGGCGGCTCTCCTGACATCGCCGTCGTGAACGCCGACGGCACGGGACTCGTGAAGGTCGTCCAGAACGCGCGCGAGCCCACCTGGTCGCCCGACGGCACGAAGATCGCCTACGTCGCGAACCGCGACGGGCTCATCGGCTCGATCTACGTCGCGAATGCCGACGGCACGAACGAGACACGCGTCACGAACGCGTTTCCCGCGAGCGACGACCAGCCGGCGTGGTCACCCGACGGCACGCGGATCGCGTTCTGGACGAACGAGGGCGCGAGCGGACTGGCGATCGGGATCGTGAACGCGGACGGGACCGGTCGGTCGCTGTTCGATCCCGCGGGTGCGAACTGGCGGGCACCCGCGTGGTCGCCCGACGCGACAAAGATCGTGGCCGTCCGCTCGAATCCCATCGCCGTCGACACGGCGCTGTTCGTCGTGAACGCCGACGGCACCGGCGCGACACGACTGACTGACGGCGCATTCGCGGATGACCATCCGGCGTGGTCGCCCGACGGTCAACGCATCGCCTTCGACCGCAATGTCTCGGGCCACCTGCAGCTCTTCGTGATGCACGTGAACGGCACGGTCCAGACCAATATCAGCAGCAACGCGACGTCGGACAGCGCGCCGACGTGGCGCCCCGCATCGTCAACGGCGCCGCCGCCGAGCAGCAGGATCGCGTTCGTTCGGACGTTTGAGATCTGGACCATGAACGCGGACGGCACTGATGCGACAGCCGTGGTGACCCAGCCGAACGGCGACTCGGGTCCGTCCTTGTCCCCCGACGGAAAGAAGATCGCCTTTACGACGGGGCCGTCGAACATCGCGATCGTCAACATTGATGGCACCGGTCTCACGACGATCGTGCTCAACGCCAAGGAACCGACCTGGTCGCCGGATGGGACGAAGATCGCGTACGTCGCGCTGCGCGACGGCCTGATCCGCTCGGTCTACGTCGCGAATGCCGATGGCACGAACGAGACGCGCCTCACCAATGCGTATCCCTACTACGACGACGAGCCCGCATGGTCACCGGACGGGACGCGTATCGCGTTCTCGACGACGGAAGGCGATGGCCGCGTGGGCGTCGTGAATGCCGACGGGACCGGCCGCACGATGCTGTCGCCGCAGTTCGTCACCTGGCGCTCACCGGCGTGGTCGCCTGATGGGACAAGGATCGCGGCACGGCAGCACGATCCAAACGCGGCCAGCGAGCTCGCGATCTTCGCGATGAACGCAGACGGCACGAACGTGACGCGGCTCACCGGCGGCTCGAATGACGATCACCCGTCATGGTCGCCAGACGGTCTGCGTATCGCATTCGACCGGACGGTCAGCACAGCGCAGATCATGGTCATGAACGCGGACGGCACGGGTCAGACGAACATCAGCAACAGCGCGACGGCGGACAGCGCACCGAGCTGGGGCATCGTGCGCGTCGCAACGCAGGCCACGAGCACCACGCTCGCCGCGTCCGCGAACCCGGCCGTGTTCGGCCAGGTCGTGACACTCGCCGCCGCGGTCACCGCGGCGAGCGGTACGCCGACGGGTTCGGTTCGATTCAGCGAGGGCACGACGACGCTGGCGACGGTCGCGCTGGCGAGCGGCGTCGCGATGACCACACTGACTCCTTCGGTTGGGACGCATACGTTCGTCGCGACGTACGAAGGCATCACCGGCTTCGCACCGAGCGCCGCCGATCCGCTCGCGCTGACCATCAACAGGGCATCGACGGAGCTCGCGGTCAAGGCCGCGCCCGATCCGGCATCCGACGGCGCACCCGTGACGCTGAGGGCCTCCGTATCCGTGGTCGATCCCGGCGCGGGGATACCGACGGGCTCCGTCACTTTCTTCGATGGCGCGACCGCGCTCGGCTCGAGCGTGCTCGAAGCGCGGCTGGCGACGATCGAAGTGGTGCTTTCCACCGGAACACACACGATCACCGCGCAGTACGCGGGCGACCGTGACTTTGAGGGAAGCACAGCCGCCGCGGTGACGCTCACCGTGCAACCCTCGGCGGTGGTCGTCGCCGTCACCGAGACGGTCGCGGTCAGTGACCAACCCGCGGTCTTGCCGGCTGCGGTCATCACGGTCTCGGAAATCGTGGGCGTCTCCGACGCCGTCGCCGTGCTGCCGCCGGCGCAGATCTCGATCGGCGAGAGCGTGACCGTCACCGACGCTGCGGCGGTGCTGCCCTCGGTGATCGTGTCGGTGTCGGAGACGATCGCGCTGTCTGACGCGCCGACCATCGGGAACACGAGCGTCGGATCGCTCGTCCACGTGATCCTCCACGCATTCAACACGGATTCCGCGGCATCGCTCACCTTCTCGACGGTCACGAGCAGCGGTAACACCACGCTCACCGCCAGCCTGACCGGCTTGCCGGCGCCGACCGGCTTCGATCCCGCGACGCCGCTGCGGTACTTCGACATCTCGACAACCGCGACCTATGCGGGGCCGATCACGGTATGCATCGATGTGACTCCGCTCACCTTCGTCGGCTCCCCGCACCTCTTCCATCTGGAGAACGGTGTGTGGGCCGACCACACCGTCTCGTTCGACCCGCTCCTGCACGAGGTGTGTGCCATCGTCTCATCGCTCTCGCCGTTCCTCGTCGCGTATGACGCGACGCCACCGGAAGCGCGCATCGAGTTCGACGCGGAGACGCGTGACCTGGCCGTGTTCGGCACGGACGCTGGATCCGGCACGAGCGCCGCGCCGGTCGTGCCCACGGTCGGCGTCGGCCCAGGGCGCGAGCGGCGCACCTATCGCGTCCTGGACAACGCCGGGAACACGCTCGAGATCGTCATCGGCGTCGAGCGCGACGGGCACGAGGTCCACGCGACGGTCATCGCGCTTCGCTACAACGGCGGGGAGAGCCTCGCCCCGCCGCGGAGCGATCTCGCGTTCGAGTGGGCGCTGGCGGCGGATGCGACGCTGCGCAGCCTGGAGCAGCGCATCGCCACGGGCGTCGGGCCCGATCGTCAGGAGGTCGATGCGCGGTTCGACGCGCGCAGCGACACGACCGAGATCAAGGTGAAGGGAAGCGCCGGCGAGCACCGGATCTCGCGCCCGGGTCTCGCGCTCATACGGCTGGGCACCGACCGCGGCGTATTGATCGCACAGGTGCCAAAGCTCGCGGCAGCCACCGCATCGCCACAGCTGGTGGAGTAGCCGCGAGACCGGACTTTACTGGGCGGCTCTGATCCCCACGCTCACGATGCCGTGCGCTTTCGTCACCGGCACCTGCTGAATGACCTGGCGCGTCGTCATGCTGATGACGTTGACCATGCCGTCGACGTTCGTCGTCACGAGGAGCCGACCGCCTTCGGGGTCGTACGTCGAGTGGAACGGTTGCTTGCCCAGCTTGGTCTCGCCGACGATGTGACGCTCTCGCCAGTCGACCCACAGCAACGACGGGCCGAGATGATCTGACAGCACCATGATGCTGGTGTCCTCGGGACGGTACATACCGTCCTGCATCGGCTTCAGCGTGTGGAACGGGTAGCGGCCCGCGAAGTGGATCTCCTGCTTCACCTTCTTCGTGTCCGGGTCGTAGATGACCATCCGGTCGGATGGCTTGTCGAGGAATCCGCTGCTGCTCGACCACACCTCGCTGCCGTCCGGCGTGAAGTACGCATCGTGCACGTCGCCGACCTTGATGCGCGTGACCTCGCGCGTCTGCGTGTCGACGACGCGGAGCACATCGCCCTCGCTCGAGTTCGTCAGGGTGAACCACAGCTCGTTGGGGTGGCCCGGGTTGATCGTGAGCACGTGCTGCGGGACCATGACCATGAACGGCCGCTGCGTCGTCCACGTCGCCGTGTCGATGACTGCGATGTACGTGTCGCGCTCATGCCCGACGTAGAGCGTCTTGCTATCCGCCGAGAACGTGATGCCGTGCGGCTGCTTCCCTACCGGAATGCGCACGATCTCCTTCAGCGAGATCGGATCGATGATCGACGTCGTGTTCGCCATGCGGTTGTTCACCGCGACGAAGCGGCCGTCAGGCGACACCGCCATCTGGTGTGGCATGCGTCCGACGGGGATCTTCGCGATCGTCGTGTATTCCTTGCCGGGGGCGGCCTCCATGACCCAGACCTGATCGGTCGACTCGGACGCGACGAAGACGCGAAGCTTCTCGTAGAGGCGAATCTCGGGTGTCGCGGAGGGCGCGGCTAACGGTGCGGTCGTCGCCGCAGGCGTGGCCGCGGCGAGTGCTTCGGGGACCGGAAACTCGGACGAGGCGGCTGGGGCAAGGCCGGGACGCGCGCATGCGGCGAGGAGGATCGCGCCCGCAAGCAGTACCCCCGGTCGACTCACACTCTCCACCCGCCATGCCGAGCGTCGCGTCTTGACGTTCGCTCCGCTCGCTGAACAGGGATCCCCGCCCCTGTTCGCGCGACAACTCTAGCCCTGCGCTCCCTTGTCTGCTAGGTGCGCCGCGGACGCCTCCGCTCGCTGACGCGGAGCCGCACCAGCGCGCGCTGGAGCTCCGCGCGAGCGCGCGCCTCGTCGGCCGCCGAGAGCGTTGCGGCCTGTGAAAGCGTCTCCTGCGCACGCGCCCGAGCGGCCTGGGCGCGGGCCGTATCGATCTCCTCGGCCGGCTCGGCCGCCTCGGTGAGCACGACGACGCGATCGGGCCGCACCTCCATGAACCCGCCGAAGACGGCCAGCACCTCTTCGACGCCGCCCTTCTTCACGCGGAATTCGCCCGGCCCGAGCGCCGTGAGGAGCGGCGCGTGATGCGGCAGGATCCCGAGGTAGCCCTCGCTGCCGGGTGCGATGACCATGTCCACGTCGTCCTCGTAGACCTTGCGCTCGGGCGTGATGACCTCGAGATGAAGGGGCATCAGCTGGCAGCCATCTCCCTTGCCTTTTTACGAGCGTCGTCGATCGTGCCGATCATGTAGAGCGCCTGCTCGTTGAGGTCGTCGGCTTTCCCGTCGAGGATCTCGCGGACCGAGGCAACGGTGTCGGAGACCTTCACGTAGTCGCCGGAAAGCCCGGTGAACTTCTCGGCCACGTGCATCGCCTGGCCGAAGAACTTCTGCAGCTTGCGAGCGCGAGCGACGAGCAGTTTGTCCTCGTCACTGAGCTCGTCGATCCCCAGGATCGCGATGATGTCTTGCAGGTCCTTGTAGCGCTGAAGCACGCGCTGCACCTCGCGCGCGGTGCGGTAGTGCTCCTCGCCCACGATCGCGGGATCGATGGCCCGGCTCGTCGACGTGAGTGGGTCCGCGGTCGGGAAGAGGCCAAGCTCGAAGAGCGCGCGCTCGAGGCGGATGACCGAGTCGAGGTGCGCGAACGTGGTGACGGGAGCCGGATCCGTGTAGTCGTCGGCCGGGATGAACACGGCCTGCAGCGACGTGATCGAGCCCTTCTTCGTGGAGGTGATGCGCTCCTGGAGCTCGCCCATCTCGGTAGCGAGCGTCGGCTGGTAGCCGACGGCGCTCGGCATGCGACCGAGCAGCGCCGAGACCTCAGAGCCGGCCTGCGTGAAGCGGAAGATGTTGTCGATGAAGAGGAGGACATCCTTGCGCTCGTCGTCGCGGAAGTACTCCGCGATCGTGAGGCCGGTGAGCCCGACGCGCAGGCGCGCGCCCGGCGGCTCGTTCATCTGACCGAAGACCATCGACATCTTCTCGATGACGCCGGCCTCCTCCATCTCACCGAGCAGCTGCGTGCCCTCGCGCGACCGCTCGCCCACGCCGCAGAACACCGAGTAGCCCGAGTGCTCGATCCCGATGTTGCGGATGAGCTCCTGGATGACGACGGTCTTGCCGACGCCGGCGCCGCCGAGCACCGCGGCCTTGCCGCCCTTGAGGAACGGGCAGATGAGATCGATGACCTTCATGCCGGTCTCGAGGATCTCGGCCGAGGAGGTCTGATCCTCAAAGGACGGCGGCGCGCGGTGTATCGGATCGCGGCGGGTGATGTTCTTCACCTCGCCCTTGCCGTCGATCGGATCGCCGGTCACGTTGAAGAGGCGCCCGAGGGTGCCGAGGCCGACCGGCGCGGTGATCGGAGCGCCCAGGTCCTCCACCGGCAGGCCGCGCCGCAGGCCGTCGGTCGACGACATCGCGACGGCACGCACCCAGTTGTTGCCGAGGTGCTGCTGCACTTCCGCGATGACCGGCGTGCCGTCCTGATGCTTCACCCGCAGAGCGCCGAAGATCTCGGGCAGATGGCCCTCCGCGAACTGCACGTCCAGGACGGGTCCGATGATCTGCACGATCTCGCCGGTGTTGGCCTTCGTCGTCGTAGCCATCTGAGTACTTTCTCCTATTCGCGGATAGCGCTCGAAGAGCACCATCCCGCCATCCCGGTCGATTTCATCTACTTAGACATTGCCTCCGCCCCAGAAGCGATCTCGAGCATTTCCTTGGTGATGCGCCATTGGCGCGCCTTGTTGGCCTGCAGGGTGAGCTCGGAGATGAGGTCACCGGCCGCGTCGGTCGCGTTGCGCATCGCGATGAGCCGCGCGGAGTGCTCGGAGGCGAGGCTCTCGAGGACGGCCTGATAGACCGCGACCTCGAGGAGACGCGGCAGCACGGCGCCGAGCACGGTCTCGGGATCCGGCTCGAAGATGTACTGCAGGCTCGGCGCGCGTTCGTCGATGTCCTCTTCCTCCGGTACGAGCGGCAGGATCCGCCGGACCGTCGGCGTCTGGCGCAGCGTGTTCACGAAGCGCGTGAACGACAGATAGACCTCATCCACGCGGGCCGCGAGGAACTCTTCGACCAGCACCTTCACGACGGCATTCGTGTCCGCCGTCGTGGGCCGGTCGCCCAGGCCGGAGAACTCCGCGACCACCGGCTGCGTGAAGCGGCGGAGCTGCCCGATGCCCTTGCGGCCGACCGGGATCCACCCTGTCGCGGGGAGCGACTCGGCGTGCCGCAGCGCGTTGCGCACGTTGTTCGTATTCATGCCGCCGACAAAGCCGCGATCGCTCGTGACGAGCACGATGAGCGCGCGCTTCACCGGACGTTTCACAAGGAGCGGGCTCGCCTCGGGGTCGGCGTACGGCGCGAGATCGTTGAGCACCTCGCGGAGCCGCTGTTCGAACGGGCGCGACGCGAGCACGGCATCCTGCGCGCGGCGCATCTTCGACGCCGAGATCGTCTGCTGCGCCTTCGTCACCTGCTGGATGTTCCGGACGCTCCGGACGCGCAGCTTGATCTCGCGTTCGGTGGCCACTAGACCCTCGCCTCAGCGCGCATGAGCTAGCGCGCTCCCGCGGCCACGGGCTGCGCAGGCTTCGGCTGCTCGCCGTACGAATGCGCCTTCTTGAAGTCCTCGATGACCTTCTTCAGCGCGTTCTCGATGTCGTCGTTCCATTCGTTCGGCTTCGCGAGGAGCTGTTCCGACAGCTGCTTGCCCTGCCCGTCCATGTAGCGGCGAAGATCGCGCTCGAAATCCGCGCACTTCTCCTTCGGCACATCGTCGAGATAGCCACGGTTCGCGGCGAAGAGGATCGCGACCTCGTGGTCGAGACGGATCGGTGAGTACTGCGGTTGCTTCAGCACCTCGCTGATGCGCTCGCCGCGCCGCAGCAGCTGCAGCGTCGCCTTGTCGAGGTCCGACGCGCCGAACTGCGTGAAGGCGGCGAGCTCGCGGTACTGCTGGAGCTGGAGTTTCATGCCGCGTGTCGCGCGGCTCATGATCTTCCGCTGCGCGTCGCCGCCGACGCGGGAGACTGAGAGGCCCGGGTTGATCGCGGGGCGGAAGCCCGCGTTAAAGAGGTCCGGCTCCATGAAGAGCTGGCCGTCGGTGATCGAGATGACGTTCGTCGGGATGTAGGCCGAGATGTCGTTCGCCTGCGTCTCGATCACCGGAAGCGCCGTGAGCGAGCCGCCGCCTTGGGCTTTGTTCATGCGGGCCGCGCGCTCGAGCAGGCGGCTGTGCAGGTAGAAGACATCGCCGGGATATGCCTCGCGTCCCGGAGGTCTGCGCACTAGGAGCGAGACCTGGCGATATGCCCAGGCGTGCTTCGTGAGGTCGTCGTAGACGACGAGCGCGTCCTCGCCCTTGTCACGGAAGTACTCGCCCATCGCGCAGCCACCGAACGGCGCGAGGTACTGGAGCGTGGCGGAGTCGGATGCGCCCGCGATCACGACGATGGTGTGCTCCATCGCGCCGTGCTCCTCGAGCGTGGCCACGATCTTCGCGACCGTCGACTCCTTCTGGCCGATCGCGACGTAGATGCAGACGAGGTCCTGGCCCTTCTGGTTGATGATCGTGTCGACAGCGATCGCGGTCTTCCCGGTCGCGCGGTCGCCGATGATCAGCTCACGCTGACCGCGGCCGATCGGGAACATCGCGTCGATCGACTTGATGCCCGTCTGCACCGGCGTGTCGACGTTCTGCCGCGCGATCACACCCGGCGCGACGACGTCGACGCGCTGGAAGTGCTTCGCGTTGATCGGACCCTTGCCATCGAGCGGCCGCCCGAGCGGGTCGACGACGCGGCCGATGAGCTCCGGACCCGCCGGCGTCTCGATGATGCGACCGGTCGTCTTGACCTCATCGCCCTCTTTGATCTGCTGGTAGTCACCGAGGATGATCGCCGAGACGGTGTCCTCCTCGAGGTTGAACGCGAGGCCGAACGTGTCGTGGCCGAAGTCGAGCAGCTCGGAGGCGAGACAGCCGGCGAGACCGTGGATCCGCGCGATGCCGTCACCGATCTCGACGACGGTGCCGACGTCGACGGACTCCGCCTTGCCTTCGAACTTCTTGATCTGCGCCTTGATGATGTCCGTGATCTCGGACGATCTTCCTGCCATGCGTTCTCTCCTAGCTGCTCGCCATCTCGCGCGCGAGGTGCTCAAGCCGCGTTTGAAGGGACGCGTCGATGAGCCGATCCCCCAGCTGCACTCTTGCGCCGCCGATGAGCGCGGGATCCACCTGGAACGTCGCGCGGATCTTCTTCCCGCTGGCCTGCTCGAGGCGGCGCACCAGCTCGTCACGCTCTGACGCGGCGATCTCGACCGGCGTCGTGATCTTCGCCTTGACGATGCCCTCGCGGCGGTCGACGAGCTCACCGAATGCGCGCGCGATCCCGGGCACGATCTCGATCCGATCGCGTTCCAGCAGGATCGCCATGAGGGCGCGTATCGCCTTCGGTTCGCGCGCGGTCGCGGCATCCAGCGCCGCGCGGCGCCGGTCGAAAGGCACGCGCTGGTCACGCAGTCCGCGGATGTTCTCGGGGTCGAGACCCGTCGCGAACGCATCGAGCGACTCGCGATACGCCGCCACAGCACGCTCCTCGGTCGCGATGTCGAGGAGCGCCTCCGCGTAACGCCGCGCGCCCGAGCCGGCTGCCATCTAGTTCTTCTTCCTCGCGCTCGGCTTGGCCTGCCTGCGGCGGCTTGCGCCTCGCCGCCTCGACACCGCTCGTGGAGTTCGCTCCTCGCGAATGAATCGCTCGTCGCTCACGTTAGTTCTTCCGCAGCTCCGATCCCGCCTCGCTGAGCGACTGTTCGATCAGCGCGCGATGTTGCTCGGCGCTGATCTCTCGCCCGAGGAGCCGACTCGCCGCGAGGACGACCATCGACGCGAGCTCGCCGCGGAGCTGCGCGAGCGCCTGATCGTGGAGCTGTCGCGCGTCGAGCCTCCCGCGCTCGCGCAGGCGATCGGCCTCGGTCTTCGCCTCGGCGCGCGTCGCGGCCGCAGCCGCCTCGGCCGCCTGCGCTGTGCGGTCGGCGATCGCGTTTGCTTCCGCACGCGCCTGGGCCAGTAGCGTTTCGACCTCCTGCTTCAGCCGCTCGCGATCGAGCCTCGCCTCTTCGGCCAGCTCGAGGCCTTCACGGATCTTCGCGGCGCGCGTCTCGAGCGCTTTCGTGACCGGCACCCAGAGGAACCGGCGCAGAAGCCAATAAAGGATGAGGAACTGGACGAGCGAGACGAGGATCCAATACGGATCCACCGTGAGTGAGAACGCGGGCTCCGCGGCGAGCGGACTGCCGAACATCGACTAGCCGATCCGCGTCCAGAGCAGGATGCCCAGTACGAAGGACAGGATGCCGAGACCTTCGGCGAGCGCCGCACCGAGGATCATGTTCGTGCGGACCGCTCCGGCGGCGTCGGGATTGCGGCCGATCGCCTCCGACGAGAATCCGGTCAGGATGCCGATGCCGATGCCGGGACCGATGACGCCGAAGCCGATCGCGATTCCGGCGCCGATGGCTGCCTCCATGTTTCTCTCCTATCGATGTTTTGCGGTCAGGTCGAGGCCGCGGGGCGCGGATGCATCTCGGGGGAAGGGACGCGGTCGGTGTCTGCCTGGGATCCCTCCTCATGTTCTTCGTCGTGTGATTCGATCGCGAGGATGAAGTACATCAGCACCAGGAGCGCGAAGACGAGGCCCTGCACGAGCCCGATGAAGACCTCGAGACCGACGAACGGGAGTGCAAGGCCCGGGAGCAGGAGTAGCCCGCTCATCACGACGAGCATGATCTCGCCGCCGAAGACATTGCCCCAGAGACGGAGCGTGAGCGTGAGCATGCGAAAGAGCTCGCTGAAGAGCTCGATGAACCCCACGAGGACGAAGATCACGCCGATGGCCGGGCCGTCCTTAAAGCCCGAGAAGTTGAACCACCGCTTCGGATAGGCGAGGCGCAGGTGCCGGAACCCCTCGGTCTGGTAGGCGAAGAACGCGAGCACCGCCATCGCGAAGTTGGTGTGGTAGTCGGCGGTCGGCGAGTGCAGGAACTTCACCTGGCCGATGAGTGGGACGACGGAGAGCCAGTTCGACGTCACGATGAAGAGGAAGAGCGTGCCAAAGAGCGGAAGGTACTTGAGCGCGTTCTGGCCGCCGATCGAGGCGACGAAGTCCGCGAGTCCCTGCGCGAGGAGCTCGACGGCGTTCTGGAGTCCTGCCGGACGCTCGCGCATGTTGCGCGTCGCGAGGAACGAGATCCCGGCGAGCAACACGATGACGATCGCCATGGTGAGATGAGCGTTGGTGTAGCCGACGGGGCCGATGCGGAAGAGCTCCTCGCCGGTCGGCGTCGGGATGTGGAAATCCGGCGGGTACTTGAAGCCGTGCGGGAAGAGGAAGTCCATCTACGAGCTTCGTCCCCTAGCGGTCCTCATCCTCGCCGGCCTCCTTTCGCCGCTCTTTCTCGCGGATCTCCGCCTCCCAGCGTCTGCCTGCCTCGCGCGCGCGCTCCGTCGAAGGCTCGATCGGATTCTCGTCTGCGTAGCGCTTGATCAGCACGCCCACTCCGACCCCCGCGATGACCATGCCCACGAAGATCAGACCCAGCAGCCCGATCGGCGAGGTGCCCGCGGCTCCGTCGATCTGCAGACCGAGCCACGCGCCTACGGCGATCGGGACCGCGATGATGAATCCGACCTGGCCCAGGATCGCCGCGTTCGAGCGCGCTCCACCCGGGGGATGGGATGCGGCCAAGGCGAGGCGAAGTCTATTGGCAAAACGAGCCTCCCGCGAATCGCGGTGCTAGAGCCAGCCCTTGCGCTTGAAGTACCACGCGGCGCCGACCGTGCCGACGATCATCACGACCATCGAGAGCCAGAAGAGCCCCTGGGATCCATACGGGATGAAGTCCCAGTTCTGGCCGAAGAAGCCGGTCACCACGTTCAAGATGAGCAGGACGGTCGCGACGCTCGTCAGGACCTTCATCACCTCGTTGAGCCGGTTCGACACCGCGGCGAGGTGCGCGTCGACGACGTTCGACACGAGATCGCGGAACGTATCCACCTCGTCGGTCACGCGGATGATGTGGTCGTAGAGATCCTGGAAGTACGCGCGACGTCCCGGCTCGCGGAGATCGCGGATGTCGCCGCGGACGAGCGCGGCCGCGACGTCGCGTTCCGGCGCGATGACCCGGCGGATCGCGAGCAGGTCGCGCTTGAGCCGGAAGAGCTCGCGGATCGAGGTGTGCGAGTCGCGCGGGTCGCCGTCGATGACCATCGCCTCGATGAGTTCGACGCGGTCACCGAGCCCGTCGAGGATGTCGAAGTAGGTGTCGACGATCGTGTCGAGGATCGCGTGCAGCAGCAGGCCCGCGCTCCCGATCTTTCCGTCACGGAAGCGCTTCTCGACCTTCTGGAGCGCGGCAAGCGAACCCTCGTGGACCGTGACGATCGCGTTGTGCTTGAAGAAGATGCTGAGCTCCACCTGGTTGATGACGTCGGGGCTCGGCTCTTCGAGCGCGTACACGACGATGAAGTAATGGTCGTCGTACTCGTCGATCTTCGGGCGCTGGTGGCGGTTCTGGGCGTCCTCGACGGCGAGCGGATGGAGGTTCAGCTCCGTCGCGGCGAGCTCGAACTCCTCGCTGCGCGGATCGGAGATGTCGAGCCAGCACGGATGCTCCCCGCGCATCTCGGACAGCTGGTCCGGCGGCTGATCCGTGACCGCGTGCGGCTCTTTGACGAGAAGGCGCGCAGGCATGGGCCGAGGATACGCGCGGAGCTAGGAAGCGAAGCGGCGAACGACGGTCACGAGCTCGCGCGAATCGAACGGCTTCGCGAGGTACGCCTCGGCGTTGCAGCGGTCGGCCTCGTGTCGCGGATCGGGCGCGCCGGTGAGGAGCACGAGCGGGACGTGGCGCAGTGACATGCGCAGCTCGCGCGCGAACGACGGTCCGTCGATTCCGGGCATCTGCACATCGAGGATGACGACCGCGGGCGGATCGTGCTGCATGTACCAGAGCGCCTCGGCACCGTCGCGTGCCTCGACGACGCGGAAGCCGTTCTCGTGTAGGACTTCGCGCTCGGCGCGGCGCGTCGCCTCGTCGTCGTCGACGACGAGGACGGGCCGCGGATCAGGCTGGCGTGCCATGACCCAGGTAAAGCAAGGGTCATACCGGACCGGCTGACGGCCGCTCGTCTGTATCCGATCGGAAACGACGGATTGGTCCGGAGGTCATACCGGTCTGACGCGGGGAACATCGCGCGGCTTCCTATCGTCGTACGGGATATGAGCGCTCGCGCGTTCCTCTGCTTGTTGCTGGTCGCCGCCGCGTGCGGCGGGAATGCCCTCGCGAGCCCGACGCCCGCGCCGTCGCCGCTGCCGGCGGCCGAGCTGAAGTACCGCGTGATGGACGCCGGCGGGCGGGTCGAGTTCTGCGACCCGGATTACTACCCGATCGCGCGCGCCGACGAGGATCAGCTCGCGAAGGCCCGCATCGGCGACATTCAAAAGGATGCCGAGACGTACGCGGCGATCACCGCGCGCGTCGGCACCGATGTGCTCACGGTCTATCGCGAATGGAAGGCGCTGAACGCGCTGCGGCTTACCCCGCTGTCCACGACCGCGCCGGCATCCTGGAGCTTCGCCTACCGGTCCACGGGCAAGAACGCCGGTCCGTCGCCGGCTCCGAAGCAAGGTCCGTTCTTCCAGGTCGAAGGCTCCGTCAATGTGAATGGCAAGGTCGACATCACCAAGAACGTGACCGCCGGCGCGGTCCCATGCCCGATCTGCCTCGCAATGGACACGCGGATCGCGACGCCCCGTGGCGACGTACTCGTTCAGGATCTGCGCGTCGGCGACGTGGTGTGGACGCTCGAGGCGTCCGGCGAGCGCGTCGCCGCGCCGCTCATCGAGGTCGGGAAGACACCCGTGCCGAACACGCACGAGGTCGTCCTGCTCGCACTCGCCGATGGGCGTGCGGTACGAGCCTCACCGGGTCACCCGACCGCTGACGGCCGATCGATCGGCGACCTGCGTATTGGCGACGAGCTTGACGGAACACGTGTCGTGCAGGCAGGCCGAGTTCCCTACACGGCCGGATTCACCTTCGATGTACTGCCCGCCGGCGCCACCGCCTCCTACTGGGCGAACGGGATCGTGTTGAAGAGCACTCTGCGCCAGGGCGATCAGTACAGGACGCGACGTCCGGCGATGACGACCTTGCGGTCGACGTAAACGAGGCCATCGCCCACGCTCACGAGGAGCTCGTCGAGGTTCCAGGGGGACGGCCCTCCGATGTGCTCGCCGTTGACGTCATAGAGCGAACCGTGGCACACGTCATGGAAGGCGAGGCCGCCGTCGGCGAGGCGCATCCCCGGATGGTCGACGTTGAGTCGACAGCCGTTGCGCGGATCCGCAGCGATGAACGCCCGCACCATGCCGTCGTATCGAACGAGGTACACGCCGAGGTCGCCCTCCAGCGTCACCGCTGCGCTCATTGGTGGATACGGACCGGCGGTGCTGCGTATCTTTCGCGCCTCCGCTTTGAGACGGTTCAGGCCTGAGGCCAGCACGTATTGCGGCTCGCGTTCCTTGAGCGTCGACAGCTTCGCGATCGCGATACGCGCCGGGTCGCCGATGGGCACCGGTTTGGGTGTGAGCGCGGCGAACGCGGAAGTTCCAAGGACCGCGATCGCAAGCGCGGCGCTCGCGACGAACGAGACGCGTGCGCCGCGATGCACTACGCGTTCAACTCCCTCGTGAGGAACGCGACGACGCGAGCGTAGGCGTCGTCGGCATTCTTCTTCTTCGTAAAGCCGTGGCCCTCGTCGGGGTACACGACGTATTCCACACGACGCCCGAGCGAACGCAACTTCGCGACGACCTGGTCCGATTCCTCCTGCGGCACGCGCGGGTCGTTACTGCCCTGGAGGATGAGCATCGGGCACTTCACGTTCTCGATGTGCGTGATCGGCGAGCGCAGGGCGAGCTTCGCGCGATCGGTCTCGAGGTCACCGATCCAGCGCCGGAGGAAGCGACGCCAGTTCGGCTGCGCGTTCTCGAGCATTGTCACGAGGTTGGCGACGCCAAAGACGTCGACCGCGCAGCGCCAGACGTCGGGGATCTGCGTGACGCAGAGGAGCGTCGCGAAGCCGCCGTAGGAGCCGCCATACACGCCAAGCCGCTTCCGATCGAACTCCTTCTGCTTCGTCATCCACTCCGTCACCGCGCGGAGGTCGCGCAGGTCGATCCCGCCCCAGTCCTTGTGGATCGCCGCCTGCCACGACCGTCCGTACCCGGTCGAGCCGTGGATGTTCGGCACGACCATCGCGATGCCCGCATCGATGAGCGCGAGCTGGTGCATCGCCTGCGGCGTGAACGCGGGCCGGGACTGTCCCTCGGGTCCGCCGTGCGGATACAGGATCGCGGGGTAGGGCGCGCGGGCACGCTTCGGGCGATAGATGAAGCACGGGATATCGCCCTGCGGACCGCGAATGCGGATGAGCTCGGGCTCGACGAGCTCCGACGACGCGATGTTGGTCTTCGTGGTGAGGGCGATGCGCGCGTCACCGCTCGCGGTGTCGAGCGTCCACACCTGCCACGGCTCGGTGGCCGAGAGACGGCCGAACGCGAGACGCGACCCGTCGGCGGAGATGATCAGGTCCTCGCACACGCCCTTGACGTCACGCTCGCGCATCGGCCGGCCGTCGACCCGCCAGCGGATCTTCGAATAGCCGTCCTCGTTGACGGACCACGCCTGCACGCGGCCGTCAGCGGAGGAGCAGGCGAGCTCGATGTCCCAGCCGGGGCGATCGATCGACTCGCGCGCACCGGTCTGCGGATCGAGCGCCGCGAGCCACAGGTGCTCCTCGTCGATGTCGGTGATCTCGAGGATGCGGCCGTCGGCGAGCCAGCCCGCGGGCACGTGCGAGACGTCCTCCGAGTTCTGCGTGATCTCCTGCGCGTCGCCGCTGTCCGGATCGACGACGAAGAGGTCCTGTGTCGTGTTGTCGTGCACGCGCATCACGAGGAGCCGCGCGCCGTCGGGTGACCAGCCACCGACGACGTGCCACGCCGCGGCGGTGAGGAGCGGCCGCTCTGTGCGCGTTCGCAGATCCGCGATCACGACATCCATGTCCGTCGACGCGCGCGCGTTGCTCGAGAATGCGACGCGATCGCCGCTCGGCGATGCGGCATTCCACGAGAGCAGCCGCTGCACGCGTCCCGCGGGATCGACCGAGAGCGGCGACGACGGACCATCGGGGTGCCGGACGTAGAGCTGGTGCAGCTCCGTGCCGCCTTTGTCGGCCGCGGCGATGAGCTCGCCGCTCGCGCTCCAGCAGAGGCTGCGTACCGCGTGCTCCTCGACGGTGATCGCCCGCTGCGGCGTCCCGCCTGTCGCGGGGAGCGTGAACGCCTCGTACGTGCCCGCGCCCTGGTCGCTCACGACCGCGAGCGCGCTCCCATCGGGACTGAGCGCAAGAGCGGACCGGCACGCGAAACGGCGCGTCGTGTGCGGGACCCCAGCCAAACGCTCGCGCGGCTGGAAATCCACGAGGGATCGCGCCATAGCCCGATGGTACGGGTCGCCTATTGACCTCGCGTCGGCGCGGTCCCATACCGGCCTCTGATGGAATACAAAGGCTTCCCCACCGCGGCCGAACAGCATCGCGAGGCCGCCGAAGGCGCGAACATGCCGCGCGCGCTCCTCTACGGTCTCGTCGCCGGCGCGATCGGCGCCGCGATCTGGTTCGCGATCGTCGTCCTCACCGAACGCGAGCTCGGTCTCGTCGCGGTGATCATCGGTGCGCTCGTCGGGACCGGCGTGCTCATGGGCTCCGGCAACAAGCGCAACGTGCGGCTGCAGCTGCTGAGCGTTTCTCTGACGCTCGCGGCCATGGCGGGGGCCGAGTACTTCATCATCCGCCACTTCGTCGTCGAGTACCTCGTCGAACAGGGCAGCGCGACGGCGTCGCAGATCCCGATGTTCCTTCCGCTCGACGTCGCGTGGGACTTCGTGGTCAGCACGATCCAGGACGATCCACTCACGCTGCTGTTCTGGGGCATCGCCGTGTGGACCGCGTTCCGCGTACCGGCGCCGGCGAAGGTCAGCGCCGTCCCCGCGCCCGCGGCGCGGCCCGTCCCGCCCGCCTAGTTCCGCGCGGCGAGCAGCTTCCCGAGGTCGGCCGCGTTGCGCACAGCCTTGTCGCCGTAGCAGTTGTTCATGAGCAGGTGAACCTCATCAGCCTCCTCCTCGAGTCGCTTGATCTTCGGTAGCCATTCCTTCAGCTCGGGCAGCCTGTACTCGTAGTCGAAGCGCTCCGCCGCGGTGAGACCCGGCTTCTTCCAGTTCTCAGCGTTGCGACCATGGAAGCGCACGATCGCGAGGGGCGCGGTCACCGCCGCGACGGGCGGGATCGACGAGGGGAAGCCCTGCGGCTCGTCGACTGACACGTACGTAAGCCCGTTCTGGCGCAGGAACGCGAGCGTCTCCTCCTGATTGCGCTCCTCCATCCAGGTACGGTTGCGGAATTCGACGGCGAGCGTGTCGTCCGGCAGGAGCTCGCGCGCGCGGAGGATCTCCGCCTTGTTCTTGGAGCCGATCGGGAACCATTCGGGGTACTGCAGGAGGATCGCGCCGAGCTTTCCGCTCTTGCGAAGCGGCTCGAGCCCGACCCAGAACCGAGCGTGCACCTCGTCGAGGACCTCCTTGGGGAAGTCCTTCGGATAGAGGCGCCGCTTTTCGAGCGCGTCTTCGGGGAGCGACTCGCGCAGCTCTTTTGGCAGTCGCTTCGGATCGGTCGGATGCGTCGTGATCGTGCCGAACGCCTTGAAGTTCATCTTGAAGTGGTCGGGGGTGCGCTCGACCCAGAGCTTCGCCTGCTTCTGGTCGGGGATCGCGTAGTACGAGGCGTCGTTCTCGACGAGTGGGAAGCGCTCGGCGTAATAGCGAAGACGCTCGTCCGGCTTCTTCGCGATGTCCTCGGGATACCAACCGGAGGCGATGAGAGTCGGATCGGTCCAAGAACACGTCCCGATGAGGACCTTATCCCGGCCTGAGACGCGGTCCTTCTTAGTCGCCGTCCTCGGCATAGACCGCGGGCTCGACGTGCGTCGCCTTCGGCGCGCGCTGCGCGAGCGCGAGCACGACGACGCCGAACACGACGAACGCACCGACGAACGCGATGACCTGGGTGCGTCCGTTGGTGAGCAGCGCGAGCGCGCCGAAACCAAGGGTGAGCGCGTAGATGAGCAGCACCGCCTGTGAATGGGAGAGGCCGACGTCCAGCAGGCGGTGGTGGAAGTGGCCGCGATCGGGCGCGAAGGGCGGCTGCCTTTGGAGGAGCCGCCGCACGAGCACATAGAAGGTGTCGATGATCGGCACGCCCAGCACGAGAAGCGCCGCCGCGACCTTCGCGGTCCCGAAGATCGAGAGGACGGCGAGCATCGTGCCCACGAAGACGACACCGCTCGTGCCCATGAAGAGGCGCGCGGGATGGAAGTTGAACAAGAGGAAGCCGAGCGACGCGCCGGCGAGCGAGAACGCCATCCACGCGACGAACGGCTCGGATACCTGCGGCAAGAGCGCGATCGCCCCGAGCGTTGCCGCGGCGATCGCCGAGACACCGGCCGCGAGGCCATCGAGACCGTCGATGAAGTTCAGCGCGACGTTCATGCCGACGATCCAGAAGAACGTGAACGCGACGGCGACGGGGAACGCGAGCTGGATGAGTCCGCTGCCGAGCGGGTCGTCGACGAAGTCGATGTGAATGCCTGCGGCGATGACGATGAACGCGACGATCGCGTTGCCGAGGAACTGCCAGCGCGCGCGGAGGTCGAACGTGTCGTCGATGAACCCGACCGTCATGCCGAGGAACGCGGCGAGCGCGGTGAGCGCGAATCGCGGGGTGCGGACCTCTTCAGGGATGAGGAACGGTCGGCCCATGTAGCGGTCGATCGCCCAGAACAGGAAGATCGTCAGACCGAATGCGAGTGCGATCGCGAGGCCGCCCGGTCGCGGGATCGGCCAGGGGTGCTGTCGCCTGCCCCCCGGCATGTCGAGCATGTTGAGTCTCCCCGCGAGGTGCGCGATGAGTGGCGTGAGCCCGGCCGCCGTCGCGAACGCCACGAACGTCGACAGCACATACAGGACGACCGTCATAGGAAATGCCTCGGAGACCACCAGCTCCGTCACGATAGCGCCGCCCGTTGCAGCCTGCGTTCCACGGTCTGTGGGTTCACAACGAATAGACTGTCGCGCCGTCGATGGATATGCCCGCGTTCATTGGGTCGTGGACGGTGATGATGGCCGCGATGATGTTGCCGTCGGCGATGCCGATGATTCGCCTTCATCGGCTCGGCGCGGACGGTGGCATGCGACGACAGCTCTGGTCCGGCACGTTCATCGCGGGATATCTGCTTGTTTGGGGCGCCGTCGGCATCGTCGTGTGGGCGGCGGCGTTCATCAGCGAGATGGTCATGGCGGAGGAGCAGCGCGCGATCTCCGTTGCCGTGCTCCTGCTCATCGCGGGCGGCTATCAGTTCACGCCGCTGAAGTCAGCATGCCTTCGGGCGTGCCGAACGCCGGCCGACTTCCTCATGACGCACTGGTACCGCGGACTGGGCGGGCAACTGCGCCTCGGCATCGAGCACGGTCTCTACTGCGTCGGCTGCTGCTGGGCGTTGATGGCGATCTTCGTCGGCATCGGCGCGATGAGCATCGCGTGGGCCGCCGCGATCGCCGTCGTGGTGCTGATCGAGAAACTGTTCCCGCGCGGCGTCGCGTTCGGTCGCGTCATTGGCGCGATACTCGTGGCCGCATCATTCGTGGTGTTCGTGCGTCCCGACCTCGTCGTCGGCGTCGGCACGCGGATGTGAGAGGAGAAACACATGGCTGAGACGAAGCCGCCGGTTTGGATGATCAAAGGGACGCTCATCATCGCCTGCAACTGCGAGTACGGCTGTCCGTGCAACGTCAACGGGCGACCGACGACGGGAAAGTGCGAAGGCGGGTGGACCTGGCAGATCGAGCAGGGCAAGTACGGCGATGAGAGTCTCGATGGCCTGTGTTTCGGGCTCTACGCGAATTGGCCGGCAGCGATCCACGAGGGCAACGGCGTCGCAACGTATCTGCTCGACGAGAAGGCGGCTGGCGCACAGCGCGAGGCGCTTGCTTCGCTCGTGCGAGGGACTTCCGGCGGCCCGTTTGCGATATTCCGTAAGACGTTCAAAGAGCTGCACGGCCCGCACGTCGTGAAGTACGAGGTCGATATCGAGACGCGGCTGCCGCGCGTCCGCGGTGGGGACACGCTGACGATCGAGACCGAGTACATCCGCAACCCCGTCACGAAGGAGACGACGCATCCGCGGCTCGCGCTCCCTGAGGGACTGCTCGTGAAGGAGGTCGCGCTCGTCGGCTCAAAGCGTTTCACGCTGAACACCGGCGAGGTGAGCTACGACCACTCGGGGCGCTACGCGTCGTTCGGTTTTTTCCAGTACTTCGGGCCGTAGCCAGCGGACTTACGCGATCGCGCTTATAACCGCCCTATCACGGGGCAACCCCGAACGAGAGGAGCGAGAGATGCCGCTATTCATGGACGTTCACAAGAAGGCGCCGGAGGGGACGAAGGCGAAGGACGTGGCAGCCGCGCACATAGCCGACGTGAAGACGCAGGAGAAATACGGCGTCAAGTACATCAACTACTGGTTCGACGAGAAGTCCGGCCAGATCTTCTGCCTCGTCGACGCGCCGAACGCCGAAACGGCCAACCGCGTGCACAAAGAGGCGCACGGGCTCACCGCGGACGAGATCCATCCGGTCGTTCAGGGCTAGGGCCGACCCATCTAGCCGGTCCCGAACTGCCGGTCGCCGGCGTCGCCGAGGCCGGGGACGATGTAGCCCTTCTCGTTGAGGCGCTCGTCGAGCGCGCCGACGTGGATCGGGACATCAGGGTGCGCGCTGGAGAGGGCTCGTACCCCCTCAGGCGCGGCGATGATCCCGACATACTTCACGCGCTTCGCGCCCCACTTCTTCAGGATGTCGATCGTCGCGACGGCCGATCCTCCGGTGGCGAGCATCGGATCGAGGACCAGGCACACCGCGACTGTGGCCGATGAGGGCAGCTTGTTGTAGTACTCGATCGGTCGGAGCGTGCGCTCGTCGCGGAAGAGGCCGATGTGCCAGACCTGCGCGTCGGGCATGAGCTCGAGCGCGGCCTCGACCATGCCGATGCCCGCACGCAGGACCGGCACGAGGCCGACCGGTTCGGCGAGTTTCGCGCCCTTCGCATCCGCGAGCGGCGTCTTCACCGTCGTCTCCTGCACGGGCAGGTCCGCGGTCGCCTCATAGAGGAGGAGCGTCGCGATCTCTCCGACGAGCTGGCGGAAGAGACGCGGCGCGGTCTTTTCATCACGGAGACGAGTCAACTTCTCCCGCAGCAGCGGGTGCGTCGAGACGTGGAGCTGCGGTGCGCTCAGCGGACTGCCGCGGCCGCCTTCATCGCAGACGCCGGTCTCGCGGTATCGCCCCAGTCGCGTGCCGCGGCGCCGAGCAGGTCGAGATCGATCTCCGGATAGACGGGATAACGACCGAGCAGCGCGGCGACGCGCTCGCGAGCCGCCTCCGCGGCGCGAGGTGCGAGCTCGAAGCGCGCGCGGCTCTGTTGTCCGGCGTCGGCTCCCTTTTGCACGGTCGCGGCCTTCGCGTTCGCGAGGACGAGCTTGAACACCGCGGCGATCTCGCGCATGTCGGCGGGGGTCATCCCGAGCGTCGTCGCCGCCGGCGTCCCCACGCGTAGCCCGCTCGTGTACCAGGGCCCATTCGCGTCGAACGGCAGCGCGTTGCGGTTCAGCGTCATGTGGCACGAACGGATCGCGGACTCCGCCTGCCGTCCGGTGAGCCCGAAGCTCCGATGGACGTCGATGAGCAGCAGATGGTTGTCGGTACCGCCGGTGAGGACGTCCATGCCCTCTGAGACGCACGCCTCGGCGAGCGCCCGCGCGTTCTCGACGATGCGACGCGCGTAGTCGCGGAAGCTCGGCTGGCTCGCCTCCCGCAGCGCGACCGCTTTCGCCGCGAGCACGTGTGGCAACGGTCCGCCCAGGATGATCGGGCAACCCTTGTCCACGGCCTCCGCGAACTCGGACGTGCACAGGATCATGCCGCCGCGCGGACCGCGCAGCGTCTTATGCGTCGTCGTCGTGACGACGTGTGCGAATGGCACAGGGTTGTAGTTCCCTTCGAAGACCCCACCCGCGACCAGGCCCGCGAAGTGGGCCATGTCGACCATGAGGACGGCGCCGACTTCATCAGCGATCTCTCGCATCTTCGCGAAGTCGATCTTCCGCGAGTAGGCGCTGTAGCCGGCGAGCAGCACAAGTGGCTTGATCTCACGCGCCTGCCGCCGGATCTCGTCCAGGTCGAGCAGCATCGTCGAGCGATCGACGGTGTACGTATACGCGTCGAAGAGCTGGCTCGAATAGTTGTGGCGGTAGCCGTGCGTCAAGTGTCCACCCGAGTAGTAGTCGAGTCCGAGCATCCGCTGGTTGTGCGTCGCCTCGCGGACGCGCGCCCAGTCGGCGCTGGACACCTTCGTGGGATCCTCGACGCCGATCTTCTCGAGCAGCGGCTCCTCGACGCGCGTTGCGAGGATCGCGAGGTACGCGAGCAGGTTCGCATCCGCACCCGAGTGGGGTTGCACGTACGCGTGCTCCGCGCCGAAGAGCTCGCACGCGAGCCGCGCCGCTTCGCTCTCGACGTCGTCCACGTTGTCGCAACCCGCGTAGAAGCGATGGGCCGGATAGCCCTCGGCGTACTTGTCGGTGAACAACGTGCCCTGCGCGAACTGGGTCGCGAGCGAGCAATAGTTCTCGCTGGCGATGAGCTTGAGATTCGTCCGCTGATCGCTGAACTCATGCACGATGGCGGCTGCCACGCTCGGCGAGACGGTGGCGATGTGATCGAGCATCGCGTACAGCGCGGCGGGTGCGGGATCCGGCGACCGGTCACCGACGCGCTCGAGGTACTGCGACAACAAGCTCATACGCCCCTCCTGTTCAACCGCTCGTTGTCACTGCCACGAGCGGACTCGCTCCTCGCTCACGCTCGCTGCGCTCGCTGAACAGGGGCCCCTGCCCCTGAACTGCTCGTCGCTCGTTCCAGTTCGGAAATTTGCTTCCGGCGTCTGTCGTGGCGTCCGCCTTCGGGTTGGGCTCCAAGGTACGCGTCCACGAGGCTCTTCGCGAGCTCTTCGCCGATCACGCGCTCGCCGAGCGTGAGGACGTTCACGTCGACGTGCCTCACCGCGTCGCGCGCGCTCCACTCGTTGTCGACGACCGCCGCGCGGATGCCGCTCATCTTGTTGAGCGCAACGGCCGGGCCGATGCCCGAGCCGCAGCAGAAGACCGCGCGCTCCACCTCGCCGCGCTGCACCGCTTCCCCCAGCACGCGCGCGATGAGCGGGTAATCATCCTCTGGTTCGGACAGTGGTCCGTATGTCCGCACGTCGTGGCCCCTCGATCGAAGGTGCGCGACGAGCATGTCCTTCAGCCGCTGGCCCGCGTGATCGGCCGCGACGCCGATCCTCATGCGACCTGCACCTGGCGCAGCACGCGCTCGATCTCGTCCGCCGAGATCATGCCCTCGCGCTTGATGACGGGATGCTCCGTCGTGCAGTCGACGATCGTCGATGGCTTGTCGCCGGCGGTCCGGCCGCCGTCGAGAATGAGTGCGACGCGTCCGTCGAGCTGCTCGAGCACCTCGTCCGCGGTGCGGCAGTCCGGATGACCTGAACGATTCGCGCTCGTGACCGGGAGGCCGCCACCGCTCGCGGCGATGAGACGGCGCGCCACGGGATTGTCCGGGACGCGGAACGCGATCGTGCCCCGCCGAGGCGCGACGAGGATGAGCGTCAGCGGCCCCGGCCAGAACGCGGCAGCGAGCGCGCGTGCCGCCGGCGTCACCTGTGCGCTTGCCTCGAGGTTCGCGGCGTCGGAGAGCAGGACCGGGATCCGCTTCTCCTTCGGCCGGTCCTTCGCGACGTAGAGCTTGCGCAGATGGTCATGCCCTGCCCCAAGTCCGTACACGGTGTCAGTGGGAAAGGCGACGAGCTCGCCACGCCCCAGCGCCGCCGCCGCGTCCTCCACCGCCCCGGGCGAATCCGCCGGGAGGAGGCGCGTCTTCATCGAGCCGATGATAGGCGCGATATCGCTACCGGCCCGATAGCGGAACGGCGTACGGGCCGTGCTGGAATACATCACAAGCTCGCGATCCGTGTTGGAAGGGTTTCTATGGGGAGCATCCTCCGCTCGCTCACGCACAAGAGTCCGATCCGCCGCACGATCACCGCGAGCCTCATCGCTGTCGGCCTGTGGCTCGCCGCATGGACGCTGAGCTACTCCTTCCTCAGCGAGGGGTCCTTCCGAGACATCCTCACGATCCGCGTCCCCGACCAGGTCCTCTTCGCCGGGCCGTCGCTCGGCGCGGCGATCTTCCAGTGGAACGTGATCTTCGGCGTAGGTGCGATCGTCGTCGGCAGCCTCTTCGCGGTCGGCCGGCTGTCCCTCGGCTACGTCGCGCCGTGGTGGTGGGCCATCGGGTACGGCGTCGCGCTCGGCACGAACTCATTCGTGCTCACCGTCCCCGGGAAGCTCGCGCCGCGCCTCGACGTCATGTGGCAGCACATCGGCGCGCGCGAGATCCTCGCGTACCTCCTCGTCGCGGCCGCGCTCGCGAACATCCACTTCTGGAAGCCACGGCGCTGGTACGACCTCACGCTCTCACGAGTGCGCGGGTGGACCGACCTGCGCCTGCGCTCGAGCGAACTCGCCTGCTTCGCCGGTGCGCTCGTGCTCCTCGCCTGGACCGCGAGCATCGAGGCCGCGGGCGTCAGCGCCTTCCTTCACCGCTAGACCGGCCCGCGACGACGCGCTCCGCGCCTGCGAGATCGCGGACGACACGCGTCCGCAGCCCCGCCGCCTCGAGAAGGGCCGAGATCGCCTTCGCCTGGGGTGGATCGCACTCGAAGAACGCCGCGCCGCCGGGCGCGAGCACGCGATTCGTGTCGCTGACCGCGCGACGGATCACGTCGAGACCGTCACTTCCGGCGACGACGGCGATGCGTGGCTCATACGCGAGCGAGGTGCGTTCACCGACGAGCGATGCGAGGTCGTCCGCGCGCAGGTACGGAAGGTTCGCGCAGACGACATCCACGCGTTCGCCGATCGGCGCGAACAGATCCCCTTGACGGAGCTCGACGCGCGCGGCGACGCCGAGCGCTCGTGCGTTCGACTCAGCGACCGCGAGCGCATCCGCCGACGCGTCGGTCGCGATGACGCGGGCGTGCGGCGCGCGAACTGCGATCGCGCATGCGATCGCACCGGAACCAGTCCCAACATCGACAACGATCGCCTGCCTGAGAGTCCGGATGAAGCGGAGGGCCTCTTCCACGAGGGTTTCCGTTTCCGGACGCGGGATGAGCACGCGCGAATCGACCATCAAGGAGACTCCGAAGAATTCCTTGAATCCGCGCAGGTACGCGACCGGCTCACCCGCGTGGCGGCGCTCCACGAGCGATACGAAACGGGCGTCGTCGGCGGCGGAGAGCCGGCGCTCGGGGTGCGCGAAGACCTCCTCCTTCGTCCCGCCGAGCGTGAAGGCCAGCAGGACGTCGGCGTCGAGCGCCGCGGTCGCGGGATCAGCGCCCGTCACGAGGCGCGCGATGCCCCAGCTCCGCGCCTCACCCCAGGTGCGCATCGGCGCGAAGCCTAGGCGGACCCTATCGTCAGCGCGGACATGGCGGTCCATCACGAGACACTCACGGTCGAGACGAGGACGAAGGTCTCGACCATCGACATCACCGCGCGTTTGCGAGCCGCGGTCACGCGTTCGAAGGTGACGAACGGGATCTGCGTCGTCGCCGTACAGCACACGACCGCCGGAGTGTTCGTAAACGAGAACGCCGATCCCGCCGTGCAGAAGGACCTGCTCTCACATCTCGGAAAGCTCGTGCCACGTGATGAGGAGTTCGCGCACGCTGAAGGAAATGCGGACGCGCACATCAAGAGTGTGTTGACCGGGAACGATGTGAGTCTCGCGATCCGTGATGGTGAACTCGTGCTCGGGAGATGGCAGGGCGTTTACTTCGCTGATTTCGATGGACCGCGCGAGCGCCACGCCATCGTTACTGTCATCGGCGACTAGCGAGTCGTATCCTCATCGTCGCCGGAGGGGCTGGGGCCTCTCTAGCGCGCGAAGCGCGCGTACAGCGGCAAGGGGAGAGAGGGCATCGCCAGCACGCTGACCATCACGCGTACTCCAACTTTGTCCGCGCGCGATGCAGAGCGAGCGCTGCGGACCGCGCTCTCACGTGGCGGTGACTTCGCAGAGCTCTTCTGGGAACGACACGAAACGCTGCAGCTCGTTCTCGACGACGGTCGCATCGAGGACGCGATCACCGGTGTCGACCAGGGCGCCGGGATCCGCGTCACGAACGGCGAGCGGACGACGTACGCGAACGGGAACGTCACCGACGTCGACGACATCATGTCGCTCGCTGGCCGGGCGGCCGGGAGCGTCTCGGACGGCGGAGAGCTCCACGAGGCTGCGCGCCTCGCGCCCGACGAGCTCGAGCGCACGCACCCCGTGGCGATCGACCCGCGCAGCGTGCCCGTCGAGCGCAAGGTCGCACTCCTCAAGAAGGCCAACGAGGTCGCACGGGCGTTCGATCCGCGTGTCATCCAGGCGACCGTCTCGTACGCCGAAAGCTGCCAGGACGTGCTCGTCTCGAACTCGGACGGCACGCATCGCACCGACCTGCGCGTGCGCGTGAACTTCGCGGTGAACGTCGTCGCGAAGCGGGGCGAGGTGCTCGAATCCGGCTTCGAGGCGGTGCGCGGGACGCGCGGCTTCGAGATGCTCGGCGAGGACGTCATCGTCGAGGCCGCGACGACCGCGGCCCACCGCGCCGTGCAGAACGTGGGCGCGGAGCCGGCGCCGGCGGGCACGTACACGGTCGTCCTCTCGAGCGAGGCCGGCGGCACCCTCATCCACGAGTCCGTAGGGCACGGCCTCGAGGCCGACCTGAACCTAAAGGGCCTGTCGGTCTATTCCGGCCGGATCGGCGAAAAGGTCGCAAGCGAGCTCATCACGGTCGTCGACGATGGGCGCGATCCGGGTCAGCGCGGCACGGCGGCCATGGATGACGAGGGCACGCCGACCCAGCGCACCGTGCTCATCGAAAAGGGCGTGCTGAGGACGTACCTCTCGGACCGCAGGCACTCCGAGAAGCTCGGCATCAAACGGAGTGGCAACGCGCGCCGCGAATCGTTCCGCTATCTGCCGATCTGCCGAATGACGAACACGATGATCGAGCGCGGCGAGTCCGACCCCGACCAGATCCTCAGTTCGGTGAAGGACGGCGTCTTCGTGAAGAAGATGGGCGGTGGCCAGGTCGACGTGGTGTCGGGCAACTTCGCGTTCGAGATCACCGAGTGCTTCCGCATCCGCGACGGCAAGCTCGCCGAGCCGCTGCGTGGGGCGACGCTCGTTGGTCAGGGACCGAAGCTCATGAGCGAGATCGACATGGTCGGCTGGGACCTCGGCTACTCGACAGGCACGTGCGGCAAGGATGGCCAGGGCGCGCCGGTCGCCGATGCACAGCCCACGCTCCGGATCCCGAAGGTCGTCGTGGGCGGCAAGCTCAAGTGACGCAGCGGCTCAGCAATGATGAAGTCATCGATCGCGCGCTCAGCGCACTGCGCTCCGCCGGCGCGCGCACCGCGGAGGTCTTCCTCCGTGAGGCGCAGTCGGGCACGGTCGAGACGAAGGACGGGGAGATCGAGGTCGTCATCGCTCGCGGCGAACGCGGACTTGGCGTGCGCGTGCTCGATGGCGAACGGATGGGCTTCGCGCATTCCTCCGACCTCGCGGCAGCGGGCATCGAGGCGTGCGTCGAGCAATCGCGTCGCATGTCGCGCATCACCGAGCCGGACGCTGATCTGCGCATCGCGAGCCGCGCGCTCGACGTCGCTGACCTCGCGATCTACCACGCCGGTCTCGAGCGGCGGGCGCTCGCGGACCGCGGCGCGATCGCGCTCGCCGTCGAGAAGGCCGCGCGCGGCGCGGATCCGCGGATCACGCATTTCCGAAAGACTTCGTACCTCGACGCCGAGGTGACGACGATCATCGCGACGACGACGGGCGTGCGCGCGTCGTATCGCGAGACCACCTGCGGTGCGATGACGAGCCCGGTCGCGACGAGCAACGGCGAGCGTCAGATCGGCTACCACGGCGAAGGCGCGCGACGGCTCGAGGACCTCGATCCGGCCGCGATCGGCGCGCGCGCCGCGAAGCGCGCGACGGACAAGCTGGGGGCGAAGCCGTTCGCGACGCAGAAGCTACCGGTCGTGCTGGACCCGTGGATGGCGCAGAGTCTCCTCGGCGCGATCGCGCCCCTCTTCTCCGCGGACAACGTGCTGAAGGGCCGGAGCCTCTTCGCGAACAAGGTCGGGAGCAAGGTGGCGAACGAGCGCGTCACGATCGTCGACGACGCGCGTCGCAAGGGCGGCCTGCGCAGCGCACCGTTCGATGGTGAGGGCACGCCGACGACGACACGAACGCTCGTGGACAAAGGCGTGCTGCGCGGCTACCTGACGAACATGAAGACGGCGAACAAGATGAGCACGTCGTCCAGCGGAAACGCGCGGCGCGGATCGTACGCATCACCGAGTCGCATCGGACCGTCCAATTTCTACATTCAGGCGGGCGTCGACGATCCGAAGACGATGGTCGCCCGCCTCGATCGCGCGCTCGCCGTCACCAGTCTGCTGAACCTCCACACGATCGACCCCGTCTCCGGGGAGTTCTCGCTCGGCGCGACGGGCACGTTCCTCGAGAAAGGCGCGCCGGTGCATCCGGTGCAGGGCATCACCATCGCGGGCAACCTCACGGATCTGCTCTCGTCGGTTGTCAGTGTGGGGACCGATCTCGTCTTCGGACCAAGCGGCCTCGGTAGTCCGACCTTGCTCATCTCCGAGCTCTCGATCGGCGGCACTTGATGCTCTGGCAGACGCTGCTGCACGGCGATCCGCTGCCGTGGCTGCTCGAGAAGTCCGATCCCGCGGTGCGCACGCTCACGCTGCGCCAGCTTCTCGACCGCGGGCCGCGCGATGCCGACCTGCGCGAGACGCAGCAACGCGCGATGTCCTCACCGCCGATCTCGACGCTGCTCAAGCGTCAGCGCACCGACGGCAGCTGGCCCGGTCCGAACATGTACGGCCCGAAGTACCAGGGCACGCATTGGTCGAACCTGCTGCTCATCGAGTACGGGGCCGACCCCGGCGATCCGCGCGTGCGCCGCGCGGCGCGACGGGTCCTCGAGGACGTCTCGCAACCTGATCACGCCGGCATGGGCTGGGTGTTCGAGCGCGATCACGGCGTGTCGTGCTTCGTCGGCAACGTCGTGCGCTACGTGTCAATGGCCGGATACGGGGGGGACGCGAGACTCGAACCGCTCGTCCAGCGGCTCGTGCGTGAATCGAAGAAGTACGACGCGGCGTGCGTCATCAACGGCGACGACCCGTGCGCCTGGGGCTACTCGCGGCTCATCTGGGGCCTTGCGGCGCTGCCCGAGCCAGCGCGCACGCGCGATGTCGAGCGCACGCTGCGCCGCGGCGTCGAGTTCTTGCTCTCGTACAAGCTCGAGCGCGGCCGCTATCCGACGGCGAGCGAGCCGAGCTACCTCTGGCGCCAGCTCTCGTTCCCGCTCTTCTACCAGGCGGACGTGCTGTTCGTGCTGCGCGCGATCGACGCGGCCGGCGAGATCGACGACCCGCGCGCACAGCCCGCGATCGCGTGGCTACTGGCGCGGCAGGATTCGCGCGGCCGGTGGGCGGGTCGCGCGCCGTACGCCGACCGCATGGCCTCGCGCGTCGATGCGTCGAAGTGGGTCACACTGCAGGTGCTCACGATCCTCAAGCACGCCTTCTCCCCGGATGAGAATGGCAGCTAGCCCGGCGGACCTGCCCGCCGTACCATACGTGCTACCATACACGGATGATCAAGACGACGGTCTACCTTCATGAGTCCACAAAGCGTCGTCTCGCGCGCAGAGCAAAGGAGCTCGGCGTCTCCGAGGCCGAGCTCATTCGCGATGGCATTGAGCGGGTAGTCGCGGGCACGGCGAAGCGGCCTACATTCCCGCTCTTCAGCAGTGGCGATCCCACCCTGTCCGATCCCGCTCGGATAGACGAGGAGCTGCGTAAGGGCTTCGGCCTTCGTTGATCGTCCTCGACACGAGTGGCGTGCTCGCGCTGATCGACAATAACCAGCCGCAGCACGAGCGCGTCCGCGCCACGGTGGACAGCGATAAGGGACCCTTCATTCTCCCCGAGATCATCCTCAGCGAGGTCGACTACATGATCTCGACGCGCGTCGGCGTCGACGCCGAAATAAAGCTGCTTCGTGATGTCGCGACCGACGCATATCAATTGGAGAGTCTGGCGGGTGAGGACATCGGAGTTGCGACGGACATCATCGAGCGGTACCGAGATCTCGGCCTCGGTCTTGCCGATGCCGCCGTGGTCGTGATCGCGGCGCGCGCAGGGACGACCCGCCTCCTGACCCTTGACGAGCGCCACTTTCGCGTCGTGCGGCCCCTGCGCGGCGGCGGATCGTTCGTGATCCTTCCCGCCGACGCCTGATGGCGCGAAGCCGTGTCCTGAAGGACATTCCCCCACTGCGGTTCGGCGAAGGACGCGACTGCACGCTCCCCGCATGTCTCGCACTGGCGACGGGCAGCGAGTACGACTGGGTGATGGGCGTATCGGGCGCGGCGTTCACGTCGACGATCGACGCCGCGACGTGGGATCCGCTCGCCGCCGCGCCGCTCGACGACGCGACACTGTCGCGCGCCGCGCAGGCGACGGGGACGAAGCCGGACGTCGTCGGCCCGCCCTTCGACGATGAGATGCGCGCGCTCGTGCTCGATCGCGTCGCGGAAGCGATCGACGCCAAGATGCCGCCCCTCGTAAAGGGGATCGCGGGCCCGCCCGAGTACGGCCTCATCGTCGGCTACGACGAGGAGGGGCCGACGTTCCTCGCGCGGACCTACTTCGACAAGACGGACAAGCCCACGAAGATCGGCTGGAGCGCATTTGCCGACGCGGAGCACGGGCTGGTCGCGTTCCTCGATCGGGGCGCGGCGCCAGATCGTGCGAAGGTCGCGGGCGAGGCGATCGGACATGCCGTGGCGACCGCGCGCGACAACGAGGACGCGCTACGCAATTGGCTCGAGGGACTGCGCGACGACGCGCGCTGGTCGGACACGAAACACGCCGGCGCAGCGGCGTTCGGCGATCACGCGATGCGCACGATCCTCGCAGACAAGCGCCGCGGCGCGGCGCGGTTCTTGCGCAGCGTGCGCAGCATCTTCTCGTCGTCGCCCGGCGCCGACATCCTGCGCGCTGCCGAGTCGTACGGCTACGTCGCCGACGCGTGCGCGAAGGTCGGCACCGGTCCGTTCGACGGTTCGGTCGCGATGCGCTTCCTTGACGTTGGCAGTCGCCGTGCGTGGGCGAAGCAGCTCGACGCCATCATCGGGCTGGAACGCGAAGCGCACGCGGCGCTCGCCGCGGCGAAAGACGCGCTCCATTGAGCGTGAGCGACCTGGCGGCGGCGGTCATCCTCGGACTCGTCCAGGGCCTCACCGAGTTCCTCCCCGTGAGCTCGACGGCGCACCTCATCCTGGTCTCCGGCGCGCTCGGACTCGATCCCGAAAAGTTCGGGCTGTCCTTTGACGTCGCGCTGCATCTGGGCACCGCGCTCGCGGTGCTCCTCTACTTCGCGCGCACGTGGATCGGCATTGTCGTCGACCTTCTCCGCGGTCGGTGGCACATGCCCGCGCTCGTCGTCGTCGGCACGCTCCCCGCGGCTGTCGCGGGCCTCCTGCTCGAGAGCACCGTCGAGCGAACGCTGCGCGCGCCGATCTGGATCGTGGTCGGCCTTATCGCGGGCTCGATCGTCTTCGTCGTCGCCGAGCGGCTCGCGACGCAGCGTCAGCAGATGCCGCAGCTCTCGTTCGCGGACTCGATCGTCATGGGCGCGGCGCAGGCGATCGCGCTGCTTCCTGGCATCAGCCGCTCCGGCATCACGATCTCCGCGGGGCTCCTTCGCGGTGTCACGCGCGAGGACGCGACGCGCTTCTCCTTCCTGCTCGCGACGCCGGTCATCCTCGGCGCCGGCCTGAAGACGCTGCTCGACGCGAGGAAGGCCTCGGAGCTGTTCGCGACGCCTGACGTGCTCGCGGCGGGATTCGTCGTCTCCTTCCTATCGGGGCTCGCCGCGGTCGCGTTCCTCGTGCGGTTCGTGCGGACGCATTCGCTCAATTGGTTCGTGGCGTACCGCCTCGCGCTGGCGTTGGCCGTATTCCTAATTCTCGCCTTCCCACGTCCGTGAGTACGGACGTCCTGCTCGCAGCGGCGATCGCGTTCGCGGTCGTCGGCATGCTGCACCTGTGGTTCGCGCGGGACGAGATCTATCTCAACTGGCTGCTGCCCGTGGCGTTGCTCGGAATGTTCGCGGCCTACATCGCGATAAATGAGGCCATCGCGCGCGCAGCTCTGGCTGGGCTCGTCACTGGTGGGCTCGTTTTCGGACTGCGGTCGTTGCGCCTGTACCGCGATCATTGCGACCGGCTTGAGCGCTTCGCCGGCGAGCTCGGCCTGTGCTTCTCGAAAGACGACCAGACCTATGCGGGTCTCGGGTCGAGGCTGGCCGACGATCGCGGACGCTGCGTCAACGTCGTCTCGGGCACCTGGCGCGGCATACGCGTCGCTGCGTTCACCTACCGCTACGCGGACATCAGCGAAGACCCCGCCATCATCGAGATCACGTGCGCGACAACCACGATCGACCGGGCGCTGCCGTCGATGCTCATCGAGCCGCTCGGGGCGAAGGAATACCTGCGACGGCGGCTAGGCGAGACGAATCTCAGCGCGTTCGACCGACGGTTCCAGATCTACGCGCCGGACACCGACGCAGCAAGGGCCGCGTTGCCATTACGCACGCGCGAGTGGATGCTCGAGCACGCGAAGAACGGAAGGCTGGTCGTCGATGGCGACCGCATCGGCCTCACGGTCGGACGCTCACGGATGCGGCAGCTCCCGGACGTGCTCGACCGCATCATCGCTCTCCGGTCCACTTTCCACTGATGGAAGGCGTGGCACTCTAGTCGCATGCACCGCTTCCATCAGCGATACCGATGATCGTCAGCGAGCGGCTGCGTCCGCAGGTCTTCCGCCTGCCGATCGAGAAGATCCGTGCGGGCTACAAGTCGGACATCTACTTCGCGCGAACCAAGCTGATCCTCGAGCGGGACCAGCGGCATGACCGCGTCACCATGCAGGTCTTCCAAAAGCATCCCGACGCGGTCATCGTCGGTACGGACCAGACGCTCGCGCTCCTCCACGTCGGGGCGGGCGCCTACCACGATCGTGCGAAGTCGGAGACGCTCTTCGCGCGCTATCTCGACGCCGAGCGACGCCTGTACGCGCACTGGCTCGCGCTGCCGCGCGGCTCATGGGAGACGTACGAGCCGGTCGCGCGCGAGGTCTACGAGCTCTCGAACGAGCTTGCGACGCTGTGGGAGCCGGCGTGGCAGGACCTCGCGGTCTCGTCGCTGTACGACGGTGAGATCGCGGCACCGCGCGAGCCGGTCATGCACATCGAGGGCGACTACGCCGCGTTCGCGCACCTTGAGACGCTCTATCTCGGCGCGCTCTCGGAGGGTACACGCGTCGCGACGAATACGCGCGATGTCGTCGCCGCGGCGCGCGCCAAGCCGGTGATCATGTTCGGGGCGCGCCATCAGGGCCACGAGGCGCAGGCGGGATCGGGCTACGCCGCCTACGTCGGCGGCGCGGTCGGTGTGTCCACCGACGAGCAGGGCGAGTGGTGGGGCTCGACCGGGCTCGGCACGGTGCCCCACGCGCTGATCGCCGTGTACGGCGGCGACACGACCGTGGCGACGCTGAAGTTCGACGAGTTCATCAACCGCGCGCGCGACGCGGTCGGACATCTCACCGCGAAGGGCACACCTGAGGGACACGTGAACGTCACCGCGCTCGTCGACTTCCGCAACGACGTCGTGAACACGTCGCTCGGCCTCGCGCACGCGCTCGGACAGCGCCTCTGGGGCGTGCGCGTCGACACGAGTGAGACGCTCATCGACAAGTCGGTGCTCGCGGAGATCCAGGCCGCGGACGGTCTCGTGCGCGACGGTGGCGTACGCGGCGTCACGCCACGCCTCGTCTTCCTCCTGCGCCGTGCGCTGGACGACGCGGGCTACGGACACGTACGTGTCGTCGCGTCGGGCGGCTTCGACGCCGCGAAGATCCGCCGCTTCGAGGAGCTCGGCGTTCCGGTCGACGTGTACGGCGTGGGATCCGCGCTCGTCTCAGGATCGGGATTCGACCACACCGCGGACATCGTTCGCGTGAACGGCAAGCCGCTCGCGAAGACCGGCCGCCGCTACACGAAGAGCGAGCGGCTACACGTCGTCGACTGGCGAGCGCTCGTGCCGGACGGGGATTGGGTCCGCTCGAGCTAGCGATCCTCATCGTGGGCCTCGCCATCGCGGGGCTCGCCAAAGGGCTCGCGGGAATGGGACTGCCGCTCATCATGACGCCGATCCTCGCCGGCGTGTTCGGCCCGCGCACGGCGGTGGCGATCGCCACGATCCCCGTCTTCGCGGCGAACTCGCTCCTGCTCACGCAAGGTTTCCGACGACGCGACCTACTGCGCGGTCTCGGCTCGCTCATCGCGGCGTCGATCGTCGGCACGGCCATCGGCACACTGCTGCTCGCGCAGCTCGATCAGCGCACGTTCGCGCTCCTCATCTCCGGGATGGTCGCGCTCTTCCTCGCGCGCGGCGATCGGCTGCTCGGCGACGATCCCGCGGCGCTTCGCGCGCGCATCCTCGGTCCGCTCGTGTGCTTCGTCGGCGGCGTGCTCCAGGGCACGACCTCCATCGCGAGTCCGCTCGTCGGCTCGTACTTCCACGCGCGGCGCCTGTCACCTGCCGACTTCGTCTTCGTGCTCGCCGCGATCTTCGAGCTGAACAGCGTCGTGCAGCTCATCGGGTACTCGCTGCAGCACCTGTACACGCCGGAGATCGTCGCGATCGGCGTCATCGGCCTCGTGCCAACGCTGCTCGGCTTGCTGGCGGGCATCTTCTTTCGCGGCCGGCTCGACGCGGCGCTCTTTCGGCGGCTGATCGTGGTGCTCCTCGTGCTCTCGGTGGCCAACCTGATCTGGCGTTCGTTCATCGCGAACTAGGGACGTTCCACCTCCGCCGCCACGCCTGGCAGCATGACACCGCTCGTAGGATTGGACCGGTGGAGGTCGGGGAAGGGCTGCACGCCGTGCGGCTCATCGGCGCCAACGCGTTCCTCGTCGCGGAGGACGAGCTCACGCTGGTCGACGCGGGCCATCGCGGCTCGATACGCATCCTGCGCCGCTACCTCGAGAGCATCGGCCGCGACGTGCGCGACATCACGCGCATCGTCTGCACGCACGGCCACCCCGATCACATCGGCGGCGTGCACGAGATCGCCCGCGCATCCGGTGCGCGCGTCCTCATGCACCCAGCGGACATGGAGCGACTGCGCATCCGCTTCCGCGAGGTGTTCAGCGGTCGGCCGATGCCCGGCGCGATCATCGCCTACCTCACCCAGGCACCCGAATCGGCCGACCCGCTGGCGGACGGCGACGAGCTGCCGGTGCTCGGCGGGCTCCGCGTCATCCACACGCCAGGGCACACGCCGGGCAGCATCTGTTTGTATTCGCCGACACGCCGGCTCGTGATCGTCGGGGACATCCTTCAGCGCATGCGCGGCGTCGTGACGTTGCCGAACTACGTCTTCACCGACGACATGAGTGCGGCGCGCCGCTCGATCGCCCGTCTCGCGGATCTCGACATCGACACGATCCTCTTCTCGCACTACCCCGCCCTGCGTGAGGGCGCGCGCGACGCGCTCCGGAGGCTCTGCGCATGAGCCTCGACACGCTGAACGACATCATCGAGGAGTCCGCCGCGAAGTTCGGCGACAAGGACGCGCTCATCATCAAGCCGGGCTTCCGCACACGCGCCTGGACTTATCGCGACCTCGCCGACATCGTGCCGCGCATCGCGCGCCATCTCGCCGAGTCGGGCATCAAGAAGGAAGACCGCGTCATCACGTTCGGCGTGAACCGGCCCGAGTACGGGATCGCGGTCCTCGCGGCGCTCCGCGCCGGCGCGGTGATCGTGCCGCTCGACGTGAATTCGACCGTCGATTTCGTGAAGAAGATCGCGCAGCGCACGCGTGCGTCGGCGGTGCTCGTCACCGCGCAGACGAAGGAGCGCGCCGCAGCGCTGGGGCTGCCGATCCACGAGATGGAGCTCCTGCCGGACAAAGCACGCGACAAGCAGCCGCTGCCGAAGCCCGACGTCGACCCTGGCGATCTCGCCGAGGTGATGTTCACCTCGGGCACGACGGGCGAGCCGAAGGGCACGATGCTCACGCACCGCAACCTTCTCGCGAGCGCGATCGCCGCGACGCAGATCTTCCCGATCGGCCCGTCGCAGCGGCTGCTCTCCTTTATTCCGCTCTCGCATATCTTCGAGCAGGGCCCCGGCTTCCTCTGCGTGCTCGTCGCCGGCGCATCCGTCGTCTATCCGACCAGCCGTCAGCCCGCGGTCGTGCGGCGGACGTTCAAGGAGCGCAAGGTCTCGATGATCCTCATCACGCCGGCCGCGGTGCGTTCGCTGTTCATCGCGATCGAGCGCAAGGCGGAGCAGGACGGCAAGGGCGAGCTCTTCGCGAAGCTCCGCCGCGTCGCGCGACGTCTACCGCTCGGACTTCGACGCATCCTCTTCACGAGCGTCCACAGCCAGTTCGGCGGGCGCTTCCGCTACATCGTCTCGGGTGGCGCCGCGCTCGACCCCGCGATCGGCGAGGCGTGGCGCGAGCTCGGCGTCGATGTGCTCCAGGGCTACGGCCTCAGCGAGACCGCGCCGGCGCTCACATTCAACCGCCTCGACCGCAACCGCTTCGGCTCGGTCGGCGTGCCCGTGCCGGGCGTCCAGATCAAGATCGCCGACGACGGCGAGGTGCTCGCGAAGGGGCCGAACGTCTTCATCGGCTACTGGGAGAACGACGAGGCCACGCGCGCCGCGCTCGACGGCGAGTGGTTCCACACCGGCGACCTCGGGAAGTTCGACGACGATGGGTTCCTCTGGCTGCATGGCCGGAAGAAGGACATGATCGCGCTGCCCGACGGGCAGAAGGTCTACCCCGAGGACGTGGAGAACGTCATCGCCGCGCATCCGAAGATCCAGGAGATCGCGACCGCGCAGCGGCCGACCGTCGCTGTCGTGGTCGGACTCGAACGGCCCGGCGAGAACATGCACGTCCATGCGGTCTTCGTCGAGCCGAAGGATCCGGAGGAGGTCGCGTCGATCGTGCGCGCGAGCAACGAGAAGCTCTCCGGCGCGCAGCAGATCCGCGGCTGGACGATCTGGCCCGACGAGCAGTTCCCGACGACGCCGACGCAGAAGGTGAAGAAGCGCGAGGTCATCGACCGCATCCTCACCATGGGCAAGGACGAGCCGGTCACGCGGCCAGCGGCGGCGGCCCAACGCGAGCTCACCGAGGTCGAGGCGATCGTCGCGCGCGTCGCGAACGTCGGCCCCGAGAGGATCTTCCCCGAGGCGCAGCTCTCGGCGGACGTCGGTCTCGATTCGCTCGGCCGCGTCGATCTCCTCGGGGTCATCGAGGAGGAGCTCGGCGTGTACATCGACGACGCCGCGCTCGCGCCGAGCGCCACCGTGAAGGAGCTCGAGACGATGGTCGCCGCGGCGCGCGACAACAAGCCCGACACCGGCATCTTCGGCTGGCCGCTCTCACCGTTCGTGCGATCGATCGGCATCATCCTTCAGCAGTTCCTGCTGTGGCCGCTCGTGCACCTTTTCTATCGCGTGAAGATCACCGGTACCGAGAAGCTGGAGGGTCTTCGCGGACCGGTGATGTTCGCGCCGAACCACTGCCTGCACTGGGACAACGGGATCATCCTCACGTCGATCCCGGTGGCGTGGCGATGGAAGCTCGCCGTCGCGGCCGCCGCCGATGACGTGTTCGGCAACAAGCTCAACGGCATCTTCTCGGCGATCCTCGCGAACGCGTTCCCACTCGCGCGCGAGGGCGCGATCCGTCGCAGCCTCGAGCTCCTCGGCGCTCGGCTCGATCGCAAGTTCTCGGTGCTCATCTACCCCGAGGGCAAGCTCACCATCGGCGGGCCGATGCAGCCGTTCAAGTCCGGCACGGGATTGATCGCGGTCGAAGGTCGGACTCCCGTCGTGCCGATGAAACTGAAGATCGGCAACGTCTCGATCCTCGACCACATCGACCGCAAGTGGGAGCCGTTCCGCGTCAACGGCTGGCGCGGCCACGTCGAGGTCGTCTTTGGCGATCCTCTGTACTTTGCGGCCGGCACATCACCGGCCGAAGCGACCGCGAAACTGCAGGCGGCGGTCGCGGCGCTCTAGTTAGACGGCGTCCCAGCCGGCCGGCATTTGCGGCGGCTCCCACGACGGATCTGGCGTCCATGCGAGCCACTGTTCGAAGCGTGCGCGGCTGCGGATGAGCTCGGCGACAGCAGCCTCGCCCTCCGCGTAGAGCGCATCGGCTTCCGCACGGTTGTACACGCCGTTGGTGACGTTCCATTCCAGCTCGTCCGCGTCCTTGAACTTCCAGCGACGCAGATCCAGCTCGATGACGACGTCCAGGCCGTGCTCGAGGAAGTCCAGACACGCGCCGCGCCGCGCCACCGGTCCGATGAGGTCGACGTACCAGAACTCCGGCGCGCCGGTCGTCGCATTGCTGAAGAGCGACGTGGCGTGCTTGCCGTTCGGATCCATGACCAACAGCACGTGCGAGCGACTCCATTCCGGGACAACGGCCCAGCCATCGAGGAGCCTTCGCACCGGTTGATGCCGGAACCCGGGGACCGTGCCGCGCTCCGAGTTACGGCGGCGCATCGGGTAGCCCTGCCCGCGGTAGAGGACGAGCTCACCTGGCTCGTCACGCACGACGCGCATGCCGATCGCGAAAGACGGTCCATGCCTGCCGCTCGCGTCGCGCGGGCAGTTTCGCCACGCCACCACCTCGCCGGCGGCGAAGCGGCGCTGGGGCGTCACGTGACGTTGACGCGCGTCACTCGCGCGCGACGAGCCGCGCCTTGGTCGCGGTTTCCGTCATCGACGTATCCATGAACGCGTACTGACGGCCGGCGCGATTCGTAGCCGACGCGTGCGTCCCATCGGCGGCGAGTACGACGATGTTGAACGGCGCCGGATCGAGCGCGTTCGCATCCATGATCGCCTCGCGCGCGACGCTCGCCGGGCGCATCCCCTCGGCGAGCCGGTCGACGGCGGTCTTCGCGGTGAGGTTGCGCATCGCGAGCTCGCCATAGCCGGTGCAGCACGCTCCGCCGGCGATCGTGTCGCAGTAGTTGCCCGCCCCGACGATCGGCGAGTCGCCGACGCGGCCCGGGTACTTGTAGCCCCAGCCGCTCGTCGTCACCGCCGACGCGATGTTCCCCTTCCGATCGAGCGCGATGAAGTTCACCGTGCCGAGCCGCTTCGCGATCACGCGCTTCACGATGGGCAGCAGCTTCTTCGCGCGCCGGACGCTCGCCGGCGTCGCGCCAACCGCCGCGAGCGCCTCGATCCACAGCTTGCGTGTCGACGGCGTGAGGTTCTGTATCTTCTCGGCGCCGATCTCCGCCGCGAAGCGCGCGGCGCCGTCGCCGACGAGCAGCATGTGCGGCGTGTCCATGACTCGGCGCGCGACCGAGATCGGGTGGTGGAAGCCGACGAGCGCCGCGACCGCACCAGCGCGATGCGTCGTCCCGTCGACGATCGAGGCGTCGAGCTCGACGACCCCGAGGATGTTCGGGAGGCCGCCGCGACCGACGCTCACATCACTCACGTCCGCCTCGACGTAGCGCGCGCACGCCTCGACCGCATCGAGGGCGCTGCCGCCGCGCCTGAGGATGCGGATGCCATCCGGCAGCGCCTTCGCCCCGTTCCCGCTCGCGACGATGATCGGCGTCACTCGCGCGCGCGGACTCGTCTTGGGTGGCAGAGCCACTCCTCGCTCATCTTCCAGTCATGCTGCGCACGACGCGAAAGCCGTGCCCGCGAAGATCCGCGCTCAGCCGCATGCGCCGCGAGGGGATGCACTCCGCCATCGGGTCGAGGTACGACCCGCCACGCATGACGCGACCGTCGGCCCAGGTGTTCGTCCACTCGCGCACGTTGCCGATGAGGTCGAGCACACCATCCGCGGACGCGCCGGCCGGATACGCACCGACGGGCGACGTCCCACGGAGGCCCGATTCGCGCGTGTTCGCCCGCGTCGGGTCCTCCGAGTCGCCCCACGGCCAGCGTTGTCCCTTCCCTCCGCGCGCGGCCTTCTCCCACTCACGCTCGTCAGGCAGGCGGTAGATGCGCGCGGTCGCGGTCGAGAGCCAGCGGCAATAGACGACGGCGTCCGGCCACGAGATCCCCTCGGCCGGGTGATCCGCGGGTCCCTCGGTCCAGCGCTCCGCGCGATGCGATGTCACTTTCACGAACTCGGCGAACTCGCTATTGGTGACGGGACGCTTGGCAATGGCGAAGACATTCACGTGATGCGTGCGCGGCGGATCTTCGAGGAGGGCGTCGCCGGCGGCGATCACCACGACGTCCGGCTCAGGGGGAGGGGCCCCTGGGCGCGAAGCGACGGGCACGTCCGGAATGTATACGCGGCGGCTGCGTGTCGCCTGAGCGGGTGACAAGACTCCCCCATGAAGCGTGCATCGAGTTTCACCATTCCGCGCGAGTCGACTTCCCCTCGCAGCGCGATGGCACGAGCGCTCAAGAAGAACAAAGTTCCGCGCATGGACGACATGCGCATCGACGACATCCGACCGATGGTCTGGTCAGCACAAGTGATCGCCCCCGCGGCGGACGCGAACGTGACCGTGCTCCTGCGGGTCTCGTACCGGTCGCTCGAGGAGATCTGCGCCGCGCTGTTCGAGCAGCAGGACGCCGTGAACGCGGGAGCGCGTCTCTCCTAGACGGCGGTCACGCGGGCGTCGCGACCTTCTCTGACTCTCGCTTCTTCTTGTCCTCATCCGCCAGCTGACGTCTCAGCGTCTTGCCGATCAATGTCTTCGGCAGTGCCTGACGGAACTCGATCTCGTGCGGCACCTTGAACGGCGCGAGCTGCGTGCGGGTGTGCGCGATGAGCTCCTCCGCCGTCGCGGTCTGCCCCGGCTTCAGCACGACGAAGGCCTTCACCTCTTCGCCCTTGATCGGGTGCGGTTTGCCGATCGCCGCGCTGTCCATGACCGCCGGATGCGTCGCAAGCGCTTCCTCGACCTCGCGCGGATACACGTTGAAGCCGGAGACGATGATCATCTCCTTCTTGCGGTCGACGATCGAGTAATAGCCGTCTGCGTCGACGGTCGCGATGTCGCCGGTGTAGAGCCAGCCGTTCCGAAGCGCAATCGCGGTCTCATCAGGTCGGTTCCAGTAGCCGTCCATGAGCTGCGGCCCGCGGAGGATGAGTTCGCCGGGTTCGCCCTGGGGCACTTCACGGTCGCCGGTCTCGATGTCGACGAGCTTCGACTCCGTGTCGGGATACGGGATGCCGATCGTCCCGATCTTCTGTTTCCCCTGGCCGTAGAGCGGGTTGACATGGGTGACCGGCGCGGCCTCGGTGAGTCCGTAGCCCTCGACGAGCTTCGCGCCGGTGAGCTCCGTGAACTTCTTGTGCGTCTCGACCATGAGCGGCGCCGAGCCGCTGAGACACGCCTCGACGCCCTTGAGGTCGTACTTCGTCGCGAGCGGCGAGTTGATGATCGCGTTGTAGATCCGCGGTGCGCCGGGGAACGTACGCGGCTTGTATTTCTGCATGTCCTTCAGGACTCGCTCGAGCTCGAACTGCGGCTCGAGCAGCATCGCGCTCGCGGACTGGATCGCCTGGCCCATCACGACAGTGAGCCCGTAGACGTGGAACAACGGCATGATCCCCATGGCTATCCCCTCGCCGTCTGTCGTGTTCACGTGCCACGCGCGAGACTGCAGCGTGTTGGCAACGAGCGCGCGGTGCGACAGCATCGCTCCCTTCGACACGCCGGTCGTCCCGCCGGTGTACTGCAGGACCGCGATGTCGTCCTTCTTCACTCCGGCGTCGAACGGCGTGGCCGGCGCTTTCAGCAGCTCTCGGAAGGCGACCGCGCCAGGATCGTTCTCGAAGTGCTGCCGATGGCCGTCCTTCTTCTCCTTCGCGACCGTGAAGAGCGTGCGGAGGAGGGGCGGCATCTCCTCTTTGATGTTCGTGACGATCACGTGCTTGACGTTCGTGCCCTCGCGTGCCGCTTTCGCGACGGGGTACAGGCGCGAGAGGACGACGAGCGTCTCGGCGCCCGAGTCCTGCAGCTGGTGCCGCAGCTCGGGGATCGTGTACAGCGGATTGCAAGGGACGACGATCGCGCCCGCACGGAGCGCGCCGTAGAAGGCGATCACGAACTGTGGCGTGTTCGGCAGCATCACGCCGACGCGGTCGCCCTTCTTCACCCCGAGCCGCTTCAGACCATTCGCGAAGCGCCACGCGTCGTCCGAGATGGACCGGTACGTCCGTTTCGCGTTGAAGAAGATCGTCGCCGTCGAGTTCGGATACGACTCGACCGCGTCGTCGAGGAAGGCGTGCAGCGTCACGTCGGGATAGGTGAGCGTCGCCGGGACGCCGGGGTCGTAGTGGCGCGTCCAAGGACGGCCCGGCATCGGCGCCGTGTCTTTCGCTACGACCTTCAGCCGCTTGGCCATCGCACTACTCCTTGCCCGGTCCCTAGGCAGAGGATATGCCGCCGTCACGTCTCAGCGACGTGTAAGGTCGCCGCTCCGAGCGTGAGCCGCTCGAAGCGGACTCGGGCGAAACCGGCCTCGCGCAGCAGTGCCGCGAGGCGCTCGGGCGACGGGAACGCGGCGACGGATCGCGGGAGGTAGCGATACGCGTCGCGGTCTCCGCCCAGGAGCACCGCAAGACGCGGGACGAGCCCACCGAAGTACGCGCGGTAAGTGGCGCGTACGAGCGGGTTCCGAGGCGTCGAGAGTTCGAGGATCACCGCACGCCCGCCGGGACGGAGCACCCGTCGCATCTCGCGCAGCCCTGCGCCGAGATCTCCGAAGTTTCGGACGGTGAAGCTCGCGACGACACGGTCGAACGACGCATTGGGGTACGGCAACCGTTGACCGTCGGCGCGCGCGGTCTCGTACCGCGCCGCGAGCCCCCGACGCGCCGCGCGGTGTCGCGCCCGTTCGAGCATCGCCGTCGAGAGGTCGACGCCGGCCACGCGGGACGTGGGGTCTGACGCGCCGAGCAGATCGAACGCGAGATCGCCGGTGCCGGTGCCGATGTCGAGTGCGCGCTCGCCGTCACCCAGGCGAGCGCTCGCGACGGCGCGGCGACGCCAGCCGATGTCGTTGCCGAGCGAGAGCACACGGTTGAGGAAGTCGTAGCGTGGCGCGACGCGGTCGAACATCGCCTCGATCTGCGCATCGTGCTCGACGCGTGGCGCGTCGTCTGGACTCACGGCATCTAGACGCTAACGTGACCGCGTGACCGCGCCGATCGCCGCGCAGGGAAATCCGATCGTGACGCTGCCGCTCGTGCTCGCCGTCGTCCTCGTCGAGATCGCGACCGGCGGCGCGTTCGTCCTGTGGTTCCTCGATCGCCGCGGGATCGCGCCCGGCGGTTTCCTGAAGCTGACGGCGGGCGTCGATGCGGTCTGCGTGGCGGCGGCCGTCGGGCTCATCCCGACGATCATCCCCCGCGAGCTCGCGTCGAACGTCGGGCTCGACGCGGCGCCGCTTGGCTCGTTCGGTCAGGCGCTGGCCGTCCTACTTGTGCTCGCGGTCATCCAGCTCATGGCGACGTTCTTCCCGTCGCGCGACCTGCGCGCGGTCGCCGGCGCGCTCACGGTGCTCGTCGGCGTCGGCACGCTCGAGATCGCAACGATCTCGCTGCAACCCCTGCCCGCATTCGACGTCCTCGCCTACGCCGTTCTGCCGCTCGGCGCGCTCGCGCTCGGCGGGAGCGACGCGGCAATGCTCCTCGGGCACTGGTACCTCGTGACGCCGAAGCTCAGCCCGGCGCCGCTGCAGAACGCCGCGCTCATCGTCGTCGCAGCCGTGGCGCTGCAGGGAGCGGTCGTCGCGGCGACGATCGCGCGGGGCGAGCTCGTCGGCGCCGCGGACCAGGTCGGCCTGATGGTCGCGGCGGGGCTGCGCATCGGCGTCGGGATCGCCATGACGTTCGCGGTCGCGCTCGCTGGATGGTGGACGGCGCGCATGAACACGCAGTCGTCGACCGGGCTGCTCTACGTCGGGCTCGGCACCGCGCTCGCCGGCGAGATCAGCGCGCGGGTGCTCTTCTTCCTGACGGGCGCGGCGGTCTGAGCGCTACTTCTTCTTCGACTTCTTCTGAGCGTCGCGTTCCCGGATCGTTTGCTCGACCGTCTCGAACTTGCGCAGCGTCCCGCGGCGATCCTTCTGCTGCTCGCGCGCCCACTTCGGGCTCTGCGCCGCGCGACGCGCGGCGGCGCCATCTTTGAACGCCGCGCCGACGATCTTCGCGATCTTGCGTACGGGCACCGTTCGATTCTAGGCAGGTCGGCTAGCGGTTCCGCTCCGCGCGCACGAAGCCGGCCGTCCCGATGACCATGAAGAGCGCGAACTCCGCGGCGATGATCGCGAGGTTTGTCGGCAGGTCGAACGCCGGGATCCCCGACCCGCTGCCGTAGTACACGTCGCGCATGAGGTCGACGGCGTAACGCATCGGCGAGATCTTCGAGAGGATGTCGAGCGGGAGCGGGAGGTTTGAGATCGGGTTGAAGACGCCGGCGAGGAAGAACTGCGGCAGCATCACGAACGGGAAGATCTGGTTCGCCTGGCGCTGGTTCTGAAGGCGCGACAGCACGAAGACGCCGAACGCACCGCCGAAGAGCGCGACGATCAGCGTGGCGAGCGCGAGCGCGGCGAGGCTCTGCGGTGTGAATGGCACGCCGAGGACGACGCCGAGAGCGACGATCGCGACCGCTTGCGGGAGCGCGACGAGCGATTCGCCGAGGATCTTTCCGAAGATGATCGAGTAGCGCGAGATCGGCGAGACGAAGATCTCTTGACTGAAGTCCTGTTCGCGATCGATGAGCAGGAAGATCATGCCGAGCGCCGTCGACTGCCAGATCGTCTGCGCGAGCGCGCCGGTGAAGATGAAATGCGTGAGGTTGATGCCGGCGCGGTCGCCGAAGCCCGCCTGCAGCATCGGGCCGAGGATGCCGATGAAGATGAGCGGGAACGAGAAGTCCGCGATGATGCGCGTGCGGTCGCGCAGGAGCTTGACGAGATCGCGGTGCGCGAGCGTGAACACCGCCGACAACTCGCTCATCATGGCGTCGCCACCGCTTCTTCCCCCGGCTTCACGATCTCGAGGTAGGCGTCCTCGAGCGTCGGCGCGTGCGTGCGCACGACGGTGAGTGGCGTGTCAATGGCCTTGAGGATCGCGTGCACGCCGCGACCGCCGAGCAGGATCTTGAACGGGCCGGCACCCTCGACGGGCAGCTCGAGACGCGCGAGCTCATCGCGCAGCCGGCGGCGATCGTCGGCGTCGACGAGCACGTATTCCTGCACGAGGTCGCGCTTGATCTCCTCGGGCGTGCCGAACGTGACGATCTTGCCCTTGTCGAGGATGCAGATGTGGTCGGCCTCCTCGGCTTCCTCGAGGTAGTGCGTCGTGAGGAAGATAGTCGTGCCCGACTCGCGGCGGATCGTGCTGAGGTACTCCCAGAGCGTGCGCCGGCTGGGGACGTCGAGACCCGCCGTCGGCTCGTCGAGGAACAGCACCTTCGGGTTGTGGATGAGGCTGCGGACGATCTCGAGCTTGCGCCGCATGCCGCTGGAGAACGTCTTGATCGGCTTGCCGAGGTCGCCGGCGATACCGAGGAGCTCGGCGAGCTTGGTCACCTGCGCCCGGTACGCCGCGGGCATGAGCGAGTACGTCGGCGCGTAGGGGTACAGCTTGTAGAGGATCGCGTGGAAGCGCACGTTCTCCTCGGCGGTGAGGTTCATGTCGAGGCTCGGGCGCTGGAAGATGATCCCGACGATCCGCCGCACCGCGCTCGACTCACGTGCGATGTCGCGCCCGTCTATTCGCGCTGCACCCGCAGTTGGAGCAAGGGTCGTTGTGAGGATGGAGATCGTCGTCGTCTTCCCCGCCCCATTCGGGCCGAGAAGTGCGAAGAACTCGCCGGCCTGCACGTCGAAAGTGATGCCGTCGACGGCGTTCCGATCAGCCTTCTTGTAGCGCTTCACCAGCGCCTCGACCGAGATCACGCGGCGATTTTATGGGCGCGACATGGGCGAGCTGTGAACG
>VBJD01000125.1 GCA_005887995.1 Chloroflexota bacterium | reverse complement strand
TTCTCGGCGATCGTGGTGGAGAAGAGGACGGGGTCCTGCTGGACGACGGCGAACTGCCGGCGGAGGTCGGCGAGACGAAGCTCACGCAGGTCGGCCCCGTCGAGCTCGATGTGTCCGGCTGTCGGGTCGTAGAACCGCGTGAGCAGGCTGATCAGCGTGGTCTTGCCCGCGCCGGACGCGCCCACGATGCCGAGCCGAGTGCCGGGTTCGATGGCGAATGAGACGTCGTGCAGGACGGGACGTCCGGGACCGTACGCGAACGAGACGTGGTGAAAGGCGACCGCGCCGCTGGCACGCGACACCGCCCGTGCCCGCGGCCGCTCTTCGACGTCCAACGGTTCGTCGAGAAGCGCGAACGCGCGCTCGGCGCTCGCGATGTGCAGCTGCAGCGAGGCTGCCTTCCTGCTGATCGTCCGGAGCGGCTCGTACAGCTGGGTGAGGTACCCCATCACGAGCAGCAGCTCGCCGAGGGTGAGCACGCCCGACAGGACATGGCTGATGCCGATGAGCAGCACCGCGGCCGTGCCGACCGCCGCGGTCATTCCCACGACGAGCTGGTGTGTCCCTTCGAGGCCGGCGAGGCGCAGCTTGGCGCGCATCGCCTCTCGAGAACGCCGCACGAAGCGTTGCTCCTCGCGCTCCTCTTGTCCGAACGCTTTGACGACGCGCAGCGCACCCAAGATCTCCTGCACGATCCCGAGCGCGTGGCTGTCGAGCTTCTTCAGCGCTCGCGACTGGCGGCGCAGGCGTGGGCGGAAGAGCCGTGCCGCGATGATCAGTCCAGGTGAGATGCCGAGGGCGATCACGGCGATGGGCCAGTCGATCCGCGCCATCACGTAGACCATCCCGACGAACGTCGCGGCCGCCGCGATGAACGGGATCACGCCGTCGGTCACGATGTTCTGGATCGCGGGTGCGTCGTGGTGGATCCGGTAGGTCGTGTCAGCGGTGCCTCGCGTGTCGTGGTAAGCGAGCGAGATACGTTGAACGTGTTGGAACAGCCGACTCCGGAAGGCCAGCACGAGCCTCTCGTTGATGAAGGCGCCGAGCACCGCGACGGCGAGCGCCTGAAGCTGACTGAGCAGCACGACGATCAGGAGGAGGCCGACGACGAACGCCAGTAAGAGGTCGGGGGAATGCGCGATCCCATCGGGCACGAACGCCGCGACGACACCGGGCAGCGGGCGCGCGCCGATCACGCTGTCGACCGCGATCTTCAAGGGAAGCGGCGCGAGCAGCGCCAGCGGGCTCGCGAGCAGGCTCAGCAGGAATAGGCCGCCGATGAATGGCCAGCAGGGGCGCGCCTCGCGGAGCACCCGCTTGAAGACGAGGACGTCCGAAGAGGCGGCCATCGCTTAGGCGACGCTTCCGGGCCGGACCGCGCGCGAGATGCTGGCCGACGCGCCTGCGCACTCCAGCACTGCGCGGAGAACGAGCAGCGCGGTCACCGCGCCGAAGAACGCCGCGGCCGTCCAGTCCTGGGCGAACGTCGCGCCGCCGGTGAGCGCCGCGAACAGCAACGCGAGGGCGATCGCGATATACGACAAGCGCGGCCACCAACGAAACCGGACCAGCTGGGCGCCGCCGCCGTGGTCCTCGGCCGCGGCCAACAGGCGGGCCGCTCCGAGAAGTCCGCCGCGAACTTCGAGGTCCCAGCGCTCGTAGTCGCCGCCGCGACGAGTCGCGGCGCCGCCCGCTTTTAGCGTTGCCTCGACTGCTCGCAGCCGCTGGTCGAGATCCTGCCAGCGCTCGCTCCAGAGCGACATCGTCCGCGGCAAAGGTGGCGCGAGTCCGGCCGTTCGCCGCTCGCGCCACGGCGTGAGTCCCAGCTGAAGCCGTCCTCGCAGGCGCGCGAGCGGCTGGATGAGGTAGAGGAACGCGGTGCGGAGGCGCAGCCCGAGCCGCTCGCGGGGCGAGGGCGAGAGCGGAAACGTCGCCCGGGCGGCGCCGAGACCGGCATGGAGCAGGGGCAGCAGCGCCGCGATCGCGAGCGGCACCAGTGCGAGCAGCAGAGGACGCCAGACCAGACCCAAGAGCGACAGTCCGGCGAGAGCGGCGATCACGAGAACCCACTCCGGTGTCCCGGCCAGCGACCAGAGCGTCCCCGGCGTGGGTTGGTAGAGCGACTGGAAGGGAGCGCTGCCCCAGGCCCCGTGGTAGATGCGGCCGCGGCTTAGAACCTGTGGCAGCCCCTGGCCGTAGAGGCGGCCCGACCAGCTGACGTGGCCCGCGCCGTTGTACTTCTCCGGCCACTTGCGCTCGAGCATGGCCTCGGCCCGACCGTAGTGAAGCTGCTGCCTCCAATACGCGCGGACCGAATTGCGGCGGTGATGCCAGACGACCGCAGCATGAGCGAAGCCGAGGCTTGCGCCGGATGCCTGGAGCCGCCAGCACACATCGACGTCATCGCCCGCGATCCGAAATTGGGGATCGAAGCCACCGATCGCGCGAAGCGAGGCAGCGCGGAACGCCATATTGCAGCCAGGGATGTGTTCCGCTTCGCGATCCGAGAGCAGCACGTGGATCGGACCGCCGGGCGCGCGAGCGACGCAGTCCGCGATCGCGCCGTCCCCGGGAGGCGCGAGATTCGGTCCACCCACTCCCGCATGTGTCGTGGTCAGAAAGGTCGACGCGAGATACGTGAGCCAATCCGGATCGGGGTAGGCGTCGTCGTCGGTGTAGGCGACGATCTCGCCGGTCGCCGCCTCGAGGCCGGTGTTGCGGGCACTGGCCAGGCCGCGGTTCTCGGTCTGGATGAGCCGGCAGTCGTACCGGGCCGCGATGGCGGCCGTCGCGTCGGTTGATCCATCGTCGACCACGATGACCTCGAAGTCGGGGTAGGTGATCCGCTCGAGCGCCTCGAGGCAATCGCGGATGGTCCGCGCTCCGTTGTAGCTGCACACGACGACCGAGATCCGCGGCCAGGGACGCGTCGGCGCGAACGGCACCTCAGCGAACGCGTTCCGCACCGCGTCGAGCGCCGGCTTCGGCGAGCGGTCGGCGCGCGTGAGCCCGAAGCCCCAATCCTCAACGTCGTGGCCCTGCCGGTACCACTCGTCGGTCCACGAGAACACGAAGGCGCCCGCGCATCCACCGGCGAAGGCCGTGCGCACTTGCCAGTCCACCGCATGCGCCTGAGCTTCCTCGCCGTTGCGCAGGCCGTCGAGGCCGAGCTCACTCATGACGAGCGGACGCTCGCCCGCGATGTTCTGGAGGCGGCCGAGGTACGCCTCGAACCGCGCCTGGGACTCGAGGTAGACGTTGAAGCAGATGAGATCCAGGAAGGGCAGCTCGAGGTATTCCGTCGTGGGGTAGTTCACGTACGTGACGAGGCCGCCCGGATCTTCGGTCTTGACGGCATGTGCGAGCCTCCCCAGATAGCGCTCGATCCTGGCTCGACCCAGCCAGCGCGCCATCGGCGCAGCGATCTCGTTCCCGAGCGCATAGGAAAGCAACGCGGGATGACCAGCGCACACCCGGACCTTCGCGCGGACGAGCGACTCGATGTCGGCGAGCGAGTTCTTCCTGTCGATCAGCAGGCCGAGGTATTGCTCGGCGGACAGGCCCACCATGACGCGGAGGCCGTGCTGACGTGCGACGTCGAGCAGGGAGCGTGGAGGCATCGTGTGCGGGATGCGGACTGCGTTGATGCCACTCGCGGCCATCTGCGCGAAGTCCGACTCGATGATGGCGGAGTCGTGGTACTCGCGGTCGTCACGATCTGGGCGAAACGCCCCATAGGTGACACCGCGCACGAAGAACTTGTCGTCGCCAATGAAGATGAACTTGCCGCGCACCTCCGGCCTGAGAAAGGTCCTCGCGAGACGGGACCTGACGATCTCTGAGGGCGCAGGCGCGACCGGCGCGCCTGACTCCCGTTCGAGGATCGACATCGATCGCCTAGGTCAGGGCCCGAGAATCGGGAACGCCGGCGTCGGCGAACCACTCGATCGTCCGCCGCAGTCCATCGCGCAGCGTCACGGTCGGAGTCCATCCGAGCGCCGCCTCTGCCTTCGTTATGTCCGGCCGCCGCCGCGCAGGATCGTCCTCGGGCAGCGGCAAATGGACCAATTCCGGCTCGCATCCCAGCAGCGACGCGACGTTATCGATCAGCTCGAGAAGGCTGACCTCCTCCGGGTTCCCCAAGTTGATGACCTCTCCCGCGAGGCCGTCATACGTGGCGAGGCGGTAGATGCCCTCCACCAGATCGTCGACGAAGCAGAAACTCCGCGTTTGCTGACCATCGCCGTGCACCGGAAGCGGAGCGCCCGACAGCGCGTACGTGATGAATTGCGGTATGACACGACCGTCGGTCGCGCGCATGCGCGGACCGTACGTGTTGAAGATCCTGACGATCCGGGCATCCAGACCACGCGATCGGTGGTACGCCATCGTGAGGGCCTCGGCGAAACGCTTGGCCTCGTCGTACACGCTTCGCGGACCCGTCGGGTTCACGTGTCCCCAATAGGACTCGGTTTGTGGATGGACCTGAGGGTCTCCATACACCTCACTGGTGGACGCGAGCACATAACGAGCGTGGTGCGCGTCGGCAAGCGCGAGCGTCTTGAGCGTCCCGACGCTGTCGACCTCGAGCGTCTCGATCGGATGGTTCAAATAGTCGCGCGGGCTGGCGGGAGACGCGAAGTGCAGGATCAGATCAAGGCGATCCTCGACGGTGAAGGGCGTCGTGACGTCTTGCTGCCTGAATCGGAATCGATCATCTCCAAGAAGGTGGTCCAGATTCCCTGCCACCCCGGTGAGGAGATTGTCGATCCCGACGACACGCCACTCCTGCGAAAGGAAGCGATCGCAGAGGTGCGAGCCGAGGAACCCGGCCGCCCCGGTGATGAGCACCTGCGGCGACGATCGAAACTCCGTGTTCATGTGGATCCGCGGTGCCCGTTCGAGCCCGGCGTGACATCACCGCGGCCGAGGCTGTAGTACTCGAAGCCGGCAGCCTCCAACTGCGCCGGCCTGAAGAGGTTCCGCCCGTCGATGATGATCGGGCTGCGCATGACCGAACGGAGACGGTCGAGGTCGAGGCGCCGGAACTCCTCCCAGTCGGTGAGGATGACCAACGCGTTCGCGTCGCGGGCCGCGTCCATCGCCGATTCGGCGTAGACGAGTCGGTCATCGGGCGGATACATGGCCTGCAGCTTCGGCATGGCTGCCGGGTCGTAGATGCGGAGACTTGCACCCGCGTCATGAAGCCGCGGGACGACCGTGAGGCTCGGGGCACCGCGGATATCGTCGGTGTTCCCTTTGAAGGACACGCCCAGCACCGCCACGACTTTGTGGCGCACGATCCATAACGCTCGCTCGATCTTGGTGAGCAACCGGTCGACCCGCGCGCTGTTGATGCGCTCCACCTCTTGGAGCATCCGGATGTCCACGCCGTTTTCCTCAGCGACGCTGATGAGCGCGCTCAGGTCTTTAGGCAGGCAAGCCCCACCGAAGCCGAGACCCGCGTTCAAGAAGTCGGCGCCGATGCGGGGGTCCATACCGATGCTCTGCGCTACGGTCCGTACGTCGACGCCGAGCGCTTCGCACAGGTCGGACATCACATTGATGAACGAGATCTTCGCGGCGAGGAACGCGTTCGCCGTCTGCTTGATGAATTCCGCCGTCGTCACACTCGTGACCACGATCGGACACTCGAAGCTGGGCTTGTATAGGTCGAGCAGCAGCGATCGCGCGCGCTGGCTATCGGCGCCGATGACGATCCGGTCGGGTCGCATGAAATCGTGCACCGCCGAACCCTCACGAAGGAACTCCGGATTGCTGGCCACATCGAACTCGTGTTCCGGACCGGCGAGCCGTCGGATCGTCCACGTGATCCACCGGGCCGTGCGGGCCGGGACCGTGCTCTTCTCAACGATGAGCTTGTAGCCGTCGAGCTGCTGCGCGATCGTGCGGGCGACCTCTTCGACCTGGCAAAGATCGGCCCGGCCGTCGCTTCTTGGCGGCGTCCCGACGCAGACGAAGATGATGTCGGAGCCCGCGATCGCCTCCTCGGCCCGCGTGGTGAACCGGATCCTGCCTGCATCCAGGTTGGCCCCGAGCAGTTCCGCCAGGCCTGGCTCGTGTATGGTCACCAGGCCCTGTGACAGGCGCGCGACGATCCCCGCGTCCGTGTCCATGGCAGTCACGGTGTGGCCAAGCTGAGCAAGACAGACCGATGTGACGAGCCCGGCGTAACCGGTTCCGAAGATCCCGAGGCGCATCGCTACCGGAGGAGGTCTTGCGCTCCCGACACTGGCGCGCCGCGCCGTGGCCAGATCTGCGGAGTGGCCATCGCCATCAGCCGAGATTTCGAGCGACGAAACATCGGCGTCATCGATCTCGATCTCGGCCAGGTCACCGTCGCGCTCCAGGTAGTTACTCAGTCGTGACTTACCTTTCCAACTCGGGAGAGACAGTGGGTGGATAAATTCGAGCAGTCGCTCGTTGAGAGGGTCTTGGCCGTTTCATCGCGCTCCGGTTGAAGCGCGGCGCTCATCGCGCTCCTCTCAAGGTGATGCCAAGAGCGATTCAAGAGCGATTCAACGGCGGGGTTCCCGTGAGGGAACGTCATCGCGTCGACGCTGCCGGTTCCCGACCCGGGCTTTCCTGCGTTCGTGCACTGCGCGAATCTGAAACCGACAATCGGCGGATGGCTAAGAAGATCAGTCTCCGCGACGCGCTCAGATCCGATCCAGCACCGCTGCGCGCACCGCCGGCGTGGATGAACACCGAGCTCGGGACGGTCAATGGCGTTTCCGTGCTGCACGCCGGATCAGGGACGCTCGACGGACGATGGCATCGTCAGACGAGCGACGAGTTCCTGCTCGTTCTCGAGGGCGAACTCGTCGTCGAGTTCGAAGCGGGTCCGCTCATCGCCGGACCGGGCGAGGCGATCCACATCGCCGCCGGCGAACGGCATCGCGCGGCCGTCCCGAAAGGCTGTCTGCTTCTCTCCGTCGAGGCCGTGGGCATGCAGCGCACCGACGGCTGAATCCCCGGTGCTAATGTCGCGGGAAGCGTCCGGGGAGGGAATTCCGATGATGCGATCTCTATCCGCTGCGACCCTGATCCTCGCGACCGTCCTCACCGCATGCGCGCCGTCGACGACTCCGGGTGGGCCGCCAGCGACCGCCGCCGCGGGTCCAAAGACAGGCGGGACGCTCATCCTCGCGCGAGCCGGCGAGGTCACGAACCTCGATCCGCACAAGGTCCCGGCGTTCACCTCGGCTCGTGTCTTCGAGCTCGTCTACAGCTACCTCATGCGCTTGGACGAGGGCCTCGGCGTGCAACCGGATCTGGCCGACTCCATGCCGACGACCTCGAGCGACGGCAAGACCGTCACCGTGAAGATCCGGAGCGGTGTGAAGTTCCACAACGGCGACCCGCTCACCAGCGCCGACGTGAAGTACACATTCGACCGCATCCTCGACACGAAGACCGCGGCCGTGGCGCGATCGTTCTTCACGGACGTGGACACGATCACCACGCCCGACCCGACGACGGTCGTCTTCAACCTCAAGAACCCGAACGCGGCGCTCATCGCGTACATGGCGCATCCGAACACGGGCATCGTCTCGAAGAAGATCGGCGATGCGAACGCGGATCTCTCGAAGAAGGAGACGGCCATCGGCAGCGGGCCCTTCAAGCTCGCGGAGTGGGTCCCGGACAACTTCATGCGCTTCGAGAAGAACAAGGACTACTACGTCGCGGGCCAGCCGTACCTCGACGGCATCCGCATCAACGTCGTGCCCGATGAGTCCGGCCTCACCGCGGCGCTCCGCACGAAGGCCGCCGATATGGCGATCATCACCGACGCGAAGGTCGCCCGCACGCTACGCAGCGAGAGCGGCGTCACGCTCGATGCGAAGCCGAGCCTCAGCTACAACCTCCTGTTCGTGAACACCAAGCGCAAGCCGTTCGACAACATCAAGGTCCGGCAGGCGATCGCGTATGCCATCGACCGCAAGGCGATCATCGATGCGGTGGCGTTCGGCGAGGGCGAGATCACCGGCCCGATCGCGCCGGCGCTGACGAACTACGCGCTGCCGACCTCGCAGTACCCGCTGTACACGCGCGACGTGAACAAGGCGAAGCAGCTGCTGCAGGAGGCGAACGCCGGCCCGGTCTCGTTCACCATGCTCACGCAGACGACCGAGCCCGCCTACGCGAAGGACATCGCGCAGCTTGTAAAAGCGCAGCTCGCCGACATCGGCGTGGAGATGAAGATCGAGACGCTCGAGTTCACGCAGTGGGTCGACCGTTGGCTCAAAGCGGACTTCGACATGGCGCCGGGCCTGAACGGCGGCGGCCCCGATCCTGACTTCTACGTCTTCCGCTACTTCACGGACGACGGCAACCTGAACTTCGTCACGAGCTACAAGAACCCGACGTCGAGCGACGCGATCAAACAGGCGCGCGCGACGACGGACGTGGCGAAGCGCAAGGATCTCTACGCAACGGCCCAGAAGGAGCTCGTGAACGGCGTGCCGTTCATCTGGCTGTACGTCGGGCGGGACTACGTCGCGACGCTGCCAACGACGAAGGGCTTCACGCACCTCCCGACGGGATCGATGATCTACCTGCGGCAGACCTGGCTCGACAAATAAGTAAGGAGCGCTCGCTGCGCGAGGCGTGAGTCGTTATCTCGCGCAGCGACTGCTCGGCGCGATCCCGACCCTCATCGGCGTCTCGCTCCTCACGTTCCTCTTCATCCGGCTCATCCCCGGCGACGCCATCGCGGCGCGACTCGGCACGTCGACGGCGCTCACGCCCGAGCAGCTCGCGAGCCTGCGTGCGTACTTCGGCCTCGACCAGCCGCTCCTCATCCAGTACTGGAATTGGCTCAGCTCGCTCCTCCACGGTGACGCTGGGTACTCGATCCGCACCGGACGTCCCGTCCTCGTCGAGATCACCGAGCGCCTCCCCGCGACGCTCGAGCTCGCCGCGGCCGCCGCGCTCATCGCGATCGCCCTCGGCATACCGCTCGGATTGCTGTCGGCGGTCCGCCCGCGCTCGCGCGTCGACGTCGCTGCGCGCGTCGGCGGCCTCGTCGGCCTGTCCCTGCCGAGCTTCTGGCTCGGGACGTTGATCATCGTCCTCTTCTCGCTCTACCTGCGCTGGCTCCCGAACACCGGTGGGTACGTCGATTTCGTCCACGATCCGCTCGGCAATCTGAAGCTCCAGATCTTCCCCGCGATCACGCTCGGCCTCGCGCTCGCGGCGGCGACGATGCGTATGACGCGCTCCGCGATGCTCGACGTGCTGAGCGCCGACTACGTGCGCACCGCGCGCGCGAAGGGGCTGCGGCCCGGTCTCGTCCTCCGGCGCCACGTCCTCAAGAACGGGTTGATCGTCGTCGTGACGCTCCTCGGGATTCAGGTCGGTCAGCTCCTCGGCGGTGCCGTCGTCGTCGAAGAGATATTCACCGTCCCCGGTGTCGGCCGCATGCTCCTCGCCGCCATCGTGCAGCGCGATTACGCGCTCGTGCAGGGCGGCGTCCTCGCCATCGCGATCCTCTTCGTCGCGCTCAACATCTTCGTGGACCTGCTGTATGGCTACCTGGATCCCCGAATCCGCCTCGCGTAGCGCGCTCGGCGCGACCGGCCTTGGCCGTAGCCGCACGCTCGCGGCCATCGTGCGCGAACCGGTCGCGCTCGTCGGCCTCGTGCTCGTCGCGCTCTATGCCGGTATCGCCCTCGGTGTCGGTTTTCTACCGCTGCGCGACCCGCTGCAGATCTCCGCCGACCGTCTCGCCGCGCCGAGCGCGGCATTTCCGTTCGGCACAGATCCGCTCGGGCGCGACCTCTTCAGTCGCGTCCTCTTCGGCGCGCGACTTTCGATGGAGGTCGCGGTGCTGTCGGTCGCGGGCGCGACGATCGCGGGCGGTGTTCTTGGCCTCGTGTCCGGCTATCTCGGCGGCATCGTGGATCTGGCGATCGGTCGTGTGATGGACGTGTTCTTCGCCTTCCCGGCGATCCTCCTCGCGCTCGGGATCGTCGCCGCGCTCGGGCCGGATCCCGCGAACGTGATCATCGCGATCGCCGTGGTCTACACACCGATCTTCATGCGCGTCGTTCGCGGACCGGTGCTGGCGTTGAAGGCGCGTGAGTTCGTCGACGCGGCGCGCGCGATCGGCGCCACGCGCATGCGCATCGTCGTCCGGCACATCGTGCCCAACCTTCTCTCGACGCTCATCGTGCAGGTGAGCCTCGCGCTCTCGTGGGCGGTGCTCACCGAAGGCGCGCTGTCTTTCCTCGGACTGTCAGCGCAACCGCCCGCTGCATCGTGGGGCGTCATGCTCAACGAAGGGCGTCAGTACCTCGAGTTCGCGACGCACCTCGCGATCTTTCCGGGCCTCGCGATCATGGGCGCCGTGCTCGGGTTCAACTTGCTCGGCGACGGACTGCGCGACGCGCTGGACCCGCAGCGCCGATGAGGATCGTCCACGCGACCCTGCAGCACGTGCCCCCGCTGGCGCGGCTCATGGCAGCGTCGCCGCTCCTACGGCGCTACCGCGTCACCGAGCGCGGCGCGAGGAGGAACCTCCTGTCGGCCCTGCGCGCGCGCGACATCCTTCTCACCGCGGTCGAGGGCGACGCGGTCGTGGGACTCGCGTGGCTCGTCCCAACCCGAGCGCTCGACCGCGCCGCGTACCTGCGCCTCCTGCTCGTCGCCAACGCGCATCAGTCACGCGGCGTCGGCGCCGCGCTGCTGGCCCGCGGCGAACGACTGTCGCGCGGAGCACGCTGCCGCCACGTCGTGATGCTCGTGACGAAGACGAACCGGCGCGCGCGCTCCTTCTATGAGCGTCACGGCTACACGCACGTCGGGGACCTTGGCGGTTACGTTCGCGCCGGCATCGCCGAGTCTCTCTACGTGAAGAGCTGGCGCACGTAGCTTCGCGACCTACGGCGGTGGCAGCGCTCCAGGCGGAGCTCTTCGGCACGACCCCGCAAGCGCATGGCGTGTTGCACGCCTGCCTGTCTCTTCGCGCCAGGCGTAGGGTGGCCAGGGGAATACCCAGGGGAGGCGGAACACATGGGCAAGTTCGAAGAGACCTCGCGAAGGCTCGCGGACACATTCTCAAGGCACGATCTCGAAGGACTGGCGAACGTCTACGCGGCGGACGCTGTCGCATACGACCCGATGTATCCCGAGCCACTACGCGGCCGCGCCGCAATCAAGAAGGACGCTGCGACGTTCCTTAGAGGATTCCCGGACCTGCGGTTCGAGATCGTCTCGATCTTCGAGAAGGATGATCGGAACGGCGCGGGTGAGATGCGACTGACCGGTACCCACACGGGCCCACTCGAGACGCCAACGGGCGACGAAGTCCCGCCGACGAACAAGCGTGTCGACCTCAAGGGTGGAGCGTTCGTCCGGCTGAACGAGCGCGGCGAGATCATCGAGGAGCGCCGCTACTACGACGTTGGGACCATCCTCCGCCAGCTCGGCATCGTGCCCGAGAAGGCGCCGGAGCCTGCTGGCTCACGACGCTAGTACGACGACCTCTGCGATAGACCTGGCGATCCGAGGGATTGCGCGAGAGCCGGCGGCACATCAGAGCCGCCGGCCTCGCCTTGGCTAACTCAAGCTGAACGGTGGGTAGCGATCGGTCACGAGCACGAAGGCATAGGCCTGCACACGAAGGACCCACCGCACGACCCCCACGACATAGTCGAAGAGCGTTCGCGGATAGCGGCCCGTGAGCAGGATCGCGAACCACGCGATGACGACCGCCGCGATCATGCCCAAGAGCAAGAAGAAGAGAACGATGTAATGCGGGATCGCGAGGATCCATTTCACGAGCGGCATCCAGTTGCTGAGCAGCTTCACGTCGGGATAGTCGATATCGAGGTGGACCGCCTGTTCATCCTCGGTCGACGGGTATTCGTCTCGTAGCAGCAGGGCGTACGCGGCGACGCGGGTCGAGAACCTCGCGAGCGCGAGCTGAAAATCGAACCACCAGCGCGGGTATCGCTGCCGGAAGAGGAGCATGAGCGCCGTCGCGACCGCGATCGAGAAGGTGATCGACGTTCCGGTGTTCCGAACGGTCTCGCCCGTTTGGCTTGAGGTCACGTACGTCGTGCGGTCGCCTGAGATGAGCGTGATGATGACGGCGATCGGGATGATCCAGATGAAGCGCAGTAGCGTGGTCAGGCGATCGAGCGTGTCAGGACGATCGATCGTCAGCCGCGCGGGATAGCTCTGCGGTGCGTTCGCCTCGGTCATAGGTCACTCCTTCGACCTCCCCCAGGTCGCAGTAAGGCTACGGCCGCGGCGGGTCAGGGCGTCGTTTGCGTGTCGTGCGGGCGCCGCACGATGCCCTCCTCCATCGCGATGGCGACGGCCTCGGCCCGGCTCCCCGCGCGGAGCTTGAGGAAGATTCGCCCGAGGTGCCAATTGACCGTCCGCTCGCGGATGCCGAGACGAGTCGCGATCTCCTTCGAAGTTTCGCCGACCGCGACGTGTCCGAGGATCTCGATCTCACGCGGCGACAGGTGCATGCGGGGGCATCCTCCTCTGCTCGACCCGCAGAATTTACGGCCCCGCATAACCGCTGGCTCTGGCCCAATCGTCGCCTTCCGGGCATCCGTTCGGCAGGTCGCCTAAAGGAATTTCGTACCGGGGGACCGGCGGAGGCTGAGCAATGAAGAGACATCAGTTCGTGTTCGGGATGGCAGCGGCGCTGCTCGTCGCGAGCATCGTCGCGTGGCCGCTCGGCCAGCGCACGCTCGCGGCGGCGGACACCACGTTCAGCGGGCAGGCGACGGTCGTGAAGGGACAGGTCGCGGACATCCGCTTTGAGCCGCTCGCCGACACAGGGCCGGTGAGCAGCTCGGGTGGCGAGCTTGAGGCGTCGCTTCTCGACTACCCGATCCCCGGCGTCATCGATCCACTCGACAATGCTCTGCACGCGACGGTGCTCCATGCGGCGGTACATGCGCGCGGGAACAAGAGTCACGCCGAGGCGACCGTCGCGGACTTCGCGCTGACCGCGGCTGGTCAGCAGATCGGCGCGACCTTCCTCGCGTCGCGCGCCGACGCGAAATGCAACGGGAACACCGCGTCGGTGTCCGGCAGCTCCGAGATCGTCGGCCTCACCCTGAATGGGCGGACGGTCGAAATCAGCGGCGGCGTCGGCCAGACCATCACGCTCTTCGGCATCGGCGCGATCATCATCAACGAGCAGGTCGGCGGCGCGTCCGCGAACCAGGGCGACATCACGGTGAACGCGCTGCACATCATGCTCACGGATCCCGTGGCCCATACGACGACGGACGTCACCGTCGCCTCGGCGCACGCCGACATCAGCTGCGGCGCCGGTGGCGAGTGCGCGAATCAGGACTTCGTGACCGGCGGCGGATGGATCACCACGTCCTCGGGCACGAGGGCGAACTTCGCTGTCGCCGCAGGCACGCGCGCGGGCTGGGGCCACCTCCAATACAACGACCACGGCGGCGTGAAGGCGAAGGGAACGGGGGTCACAAGGTACGTCTGGACGGGACCGAACTCACGGCACATCGAAGGCACCGCGGAGATCAACGGCTCACCTGGCACCTACCAGGTCGACGTCGCGGACAACGGCGAGCCGGGCCGCGACGACACCTTCCTCATCCGGCTCTCGACCGGCGGCTACGGCGAGGGCGGGCCGCTGGGCGGCGGGAACATCCAGCTGCACTGCCGCTGACCGACGCGGTCTCCTGTCCAGCGCGGCCCCGGTCGGTGGCTCGCCGGGGCCGCTTCTTACCCTCCAAAAACGACCCGAAATCGGGTATCCTCTCGTCTCCGACGGCGGATCAGCTCTCGTCGGCTGATGCGCCGGATCGTCCGCAGAGCAAGCGAATGAGCGCTTGTGGGGGAATGAAACATGAGCCCCACAGCGTTGTAGGAGTTGTATGGACCGTTCTGGACTGCCTTGCCGCGCCAACCCTGACTGCGAAGCGGTCTTTACCGTCGCGCACCAGGACTCGATGGACGCGCTCCGCGAGGCTATCGATCGACGCAACGCGCACGAGCTGGAGGTCCACAACTACCAGCACGTCGCAACGCCGCTGCCCGGCGCAACCCCCTTCTCGCAGCCGGCAGCGTCTTCGCGCCGTCGCGGTCGCCGTCGCAACGAAGAGCTGAACGTCGTCTAAGGATCCTCCTTAGGCGTTCTTCAGCGTTTCCTCAGACGTCTCTCATGAACCGCGCCGGGGCGTGCCTCACGCTGGTCACCAACGGGAGGACCGCTTGAAGATCGCATATCCGTTCATCGCCCTGGTGTCACTCGTCGCGATCGCGTGTGGCGGAGCCGCGACGACCGCCAGTCCTACGCCGGTGCCGACGGCGACGCCGACACAGACCGCGACGGCGACGGCCGCTCCGACCGCGGCCGTAGGCTCGGCGACCTGGACCGTCTCGAACACCTCAAAGGTGACGGTCAAGGTGCGCGAACAGCTTGTCGGCGTGAACCTGCCCTCCGACGCGGTGCTCGCGGCGACGGGCGGAACGGGCTCGTTCACCGTGAACCCG
>VBJD01000124.1 GCA_005887995.1 Chloroflexota bacterium | reverse complement strand
GGTTTCGTCAGATGTCATGAGTTCGCGGTCCACGTGTCGCGGAGAGATCGGATAGGCGACGCCGCCACGGCGATGAACGGCAGCACAGCGGCGCTGGCAGCGAAGAACATCGCTTCGCGCAGGCCGAATGCTCCAGCGAGTGCGCCGCCGAGGAGTGTTCCGAGCGGGAATGCGCCGGTCCCGGCGGTTGTGGTCAGGCCGATAACGCGTCCTTGCAGCCGGTCCGGTACAAGAGCTTGCCTGACGCTCGTCGCTGACACGCCATAGAGCGAGCGCGCGAGACTCTCGAGGGTCCAGCCCACGGTGACGAACGCGATCGCGGTCTCTCCGGTGGCGGTGGCCATCAGGAAGGTCGCCGGGCCGAACAGGAAGAAGGACGCGACGACAACGCGCCCCACCCCGGCGCGCTCAGCGAGCCTGTGGGCGAACGCCGCGCCAATCACTCCGCCGACTTGTCCGAGCGAGAGAATGACGCCGAGGGTGCCCGGCATCAGCCCGAGCACTCGCACCGCGTAGACAATCACGATCGCCCACAGAAGACCCAAAGCGAGGTTCGCAAGAGCGTGCCCGACCAGGAGTGGCCGCAGATATGGGTCGGAGAGCAGGTACCTTGCAGCCTCGCGAAGTCCGGTTCGCAGCGGTGTCATCTTCGGCTGCGGCTCGCGCCGGACCTGGTCGCGCGCGTTGGCTGAGGCGATGAGCGATCCAGAGATGAGGAACGAGGCGGCGTCGACCACGATCGCCATCGGCGCGCTGAGAAGCGTCACAAGGGCACCGCCGATGCTCGGGCCCGCCGCCTGCGCCGCGACGGTGGCCGCCTGCAGTTTCGCATTCGCCTCGACCAGTTGCGCACGCGGCACGACCGAGGGCAAATAGGCGCCGGATGAGATCTCGAAGAGAACGCTGAGCGAGCCACCGATAAGCGCGACCAGATAGAGCTGCGGGAGACTGAGCACGCCGAACACATACGCGACCGGCACGGACGCAAGCACGACAGCTCGGCCGAAGTCCGCGGCGACCATCACAGGACGCCGCTGCACACGATCGAGCCAGATACCGGCCGCGATCCCGAGCGCAAGGTTCGGGACCGTTGCTGCCGTCGCCAACGCGGCGACCTCGAATGCGCTCGCGTGAAGCACCAGGATCGCCGTCAGCGGGAGCGCAAGCAGGGTCACCTGAGTGCCCGCAGCGCTGATCCCTGCGGCGGTCCACAGCCGCACGAAATCGTGGTGCCGCCAGAGTCCCGCCGGCCGCCAAGAACGGACTTTCTTCGCGAACTCTTTCCCAGTCATAAGAGCGCGCCGCCTGCAACGACAACGGCACTCGAGGTCACTGGAATCCGCGAGGGAAGAATTGTGAGTGTGCGGCCGAAACCTTCGGTCGCGCCGCTGTTCGCATTGAGAAGTTCGATACTGCGGTCCCGACCGGATTCGAACCGGCGATCTCGTCCTTGACAGGGACGTATGCTAGGCCGCTGCACCACGGGACCATCGCTCAGAAACGCGCGATTTCGCGCGCTCCCCTCGCAGATTCATTGTGACAGACGCCCCTTGTTGGGGCAGGACCGGCTCGTGGTTTGGCGTGCGCGGCACGATGGCGTGGCACAGCGGCGCGCTCCGCCGCGGCGCGCAAGGCATTCGTCTCGAGCGAGCCCCAGGCCCGCCAGCGCCTTGGTTTTAGGTACGACCTTCGAGGGGGCGCTGGCGTGGCCTGTTAGGCGAGCGACAGACGAGTGCCGCGAAGCGCCATGCGGCGGAGCGCGACGCGACGTCGGGTGGTTGATGGCCGCGCACGCAAAAAAAGAGGCGGGGAGTGCGCTTCCTTTCACTCCCCGCCCCGCCGGTGTGGCCGATGTCAGATCGCTAGATGGCGGCCGCGAACGCTCCCGGGCGCGTGCGCCGCGTTACCTCATTCACCAGGCGACTGGTCTTCCCAAGACCACCAAGCGTGAAGTCCAGTCCCGCTTCCCGAAGCTCCTCGTACCCAAGCCCGCGATACAGGCGGTTGCCCGCCACGAAGCACATCTCGTCGTAGAGGGAAGGCCATCCGGCGCCGCGCCGTTCGAAGCAGAACTGGATGAAGTCGATCGCCACTTGGGCGATGCGCTCGTCCGACAACCCCACGCCCTCCCCGATTGATGACCGGCGCATCATCGGCGGCACACCCCGCGATCACAAGAATGTTGTCCACGGAACAGTCCACAAGTTCGTCCACAGTCGCGCGTGCTCGTTATCCACAAAGTTATCGACAGTCGCTTACGTGACGTCATCGCGGTCTCCGCATGAAACCGCCGCCGAACTTCCGTCCTTCACGGACGTCGCGCGCGCTCGCGCGATCGAGCGCGCCGTCACCGAAGCGCGCGCGGACAGCGTCAAGAGCCGCGTTCAATCGCACTGTGCGCGCGTGATCGAAGAGACCGAGCTGCCGTCCGGCCTCGAGCCCGGAGACCGAGATGCCGATGAGGCGGACCGGGCTCGATCGTCCGTTCTCACGATCCTCGCGTAGCGCGTCGCGCAACAGTTGTCTTCCGACGCGATAGACAGACAGATCGTCGTCGGTGCCGACCGCGAGCGTGCGCTGCCGTGTGCGCGTCTCGAACGGCGCGACGCGCAATTTCAACGTGATCGTCTTCCCGCGATGCTCGCCGGCACGCAGCCGTTCACCGACGTGCTCGCAGAGACGGAGGAGCATCGATTCGAGCACGGTGGGATCCAGCGTGTTGCGGTCGAAGGTGTGCTCATGGCCGACCGACTTCGGCGCCATCCACGACTCGACGGTCCCTTCATCGATCCCGTTCGCGCGTTCCCAGATCGCGCGCCCGTGCTCGCCCAGTCGCGCCTCGAGCTGCGCTAGGTCGTAGCGGGCGAGATCGCCGATCGTCCGCATGCCCCAACCCTCGAGGAACTCGCGGGTCTTCGGGCCGACGCCCCAGAGCCGCTGCAGTTCGAGCGGCGCGAGGAATTGGGCCTCCGTGCCAGGTAGCACGACGACGAGGCCGTCCGGTTTTCGCAGATCCGACCCGACCTTCGCGCAGAGCTTGTTCGCCGCGACGCCGACCGAGAGCACGAGGCCGCACTTCGCGCGTACGTCGGCCTTGAGGTCTCGCGCGATCTGCTCGGCGCCGCCGAAGAGATGCTCGGTCGCCGTCACATCGAGGAACGCCTCGTCGAGGGAGATCGGCTCGACGAGCGGCGTGCGCTCCTCGAATAGCGCCATCACCGCATCCGACGCCTTGCCGTACGCCTCGTGATCACCCGGCACGAAGATGCCGTCGGGGCACAGCCGAGATGCGGTCTGCAGCGGCATCGCCGACCGGATGCCGAACGTGCGCGCCTCGTAGGAAGCGGCGGCAACGACGCCGCGGTCGCCCTTGTGTCCACCGACGATCACCGGCCTGCCCCGGTATTCCGGATGGTCGCGCTGCTCGACCGACGCATAGAACGCGTCGAGGTCGCAGTGCAGGATCGCACGGCGCTCGGTCTGCGTGGGGTCGCCCGGCTTGCCGCGGCCGATGACGGAGGGGCTCATGCGAAACGGACCCCGACCGTCTTCGCCTCGGGCGCGAGGAAGCGCGCGAGCCGCTCCCCCTCGGATTCGGCGGATGCGCGATCGCGCGGCGACAGCCGCATGAACGTTCGCACGCGGATGGTCGCGTCGGTCTTCGTCCGTTCGAGCGCCCAGATCCCTGAGACGAAGCCGTCAACGAGGAGGGAGGCTTCGATGATCCCGTTCTTCGCGTAGAGCGCCGGCAGGTGCTTCTTCGGTGTGATCCGGTCGCGGTCCTGGTACGCGATGAGCGCCTCGTCCCAGCGCGGCAGGTACCGCACCGGCGCGTTGACGTCCGCGCTGGGAAGCGGCGCGCGAGCCAGGTCGTAGAGCACACGCCTCTTCTCATCGGCGAACGTCGCGAGCTTCGGACGGAGGCGCTCCAAGACGGGACGGACGCGGGCCGGGACCTGACCGCTGAACTTCGCGATGTCCGCGAGCGAAGCAGGTCCGAACGCGGCGAGGTATCGCGTGACGAGGCGCTCGAGCGCCGCGTCCTCGCTCGGCCGCGACCCGTTCTTTATCCAGTAGCGCGCCGCGACGTATGGGTGATCGGTGCCGCCGTGGTCCCAGCGGCCGGACGGCGGCGCGGCAACGAGGTCCGCGTGCGCGCTGATGAATCGCCAGATCAGCCAGTTGTACGGTCCGCCCAGCGCGCCGACCGTCTTCGTGATGTGCGCGACGACGTCGTCCTTCTGTCGAGGCGTCCGCGCGTACGACACGGCGAGGCGCGCGACGACCTTCGGATCGACGCCGTGGCCGATCTGCAGCCGGTTCCACGCGCCGCGCTGGAGATCCTGCGTCGCGACCGCGAACGCGTAGAAGTCGCGGGACGAGACGAGATGCAGCGTCCCGCGCATGAGGCGCGCGCGCACGACGGTGCGCTTCTTCTCGATCGCCTCCCACAGGGCCTCGCGCTTGAAGTCCCGGACCCGCGACCACAGCGCGACGTACGGGGACGGCGACCACTGCGCCTGGAGCGCGACGAGCCGCTCGATCGCGCTGACGACAGTCAGCTTCTCTCGTGCGAGGAGCATCTGGCGCGCGAGCATCGCCCGGTTGAGCTCACGCAGCGTGAGCGTGCGCTGCGGCGCGGGCGCGCGGGTCGCGGGGCTCACGCGCGCACCCCGTGGATCCTCGCGTCGGGGTAGTAGAAGTGCGCGAGTCTCTCGCCCTCCTCCGTGAGGACCACCTTGTCCGCCTTCTTCAGCGGTTTGAAGGGCTCGAGCGCGACGATCGCCTCCTTCTTGGTCGCGCTCAATCGGTAGCGACCAGAGACGAAGCCGTCGACGAGGAATGTCTGCCACACCTCGGCCGAGAAGATGACCTTCTTCTTGTACTCGGCCGGGAGGATCCGCGTCCTCTCGGCGGAATCGTGGCCGAGGATCGTGGCGTCGAAGCGCGCGAGGTACTTCGGGGCCGCGGGTGTCTCAGCCGGTGGCCGCGGGGCTCGCCGGACGTCGAACAGCTCGCGTCCCTTCTCATCGCGGAAGCGAACGAGGTCCTTGATCCGCGCGAGCGCTCCGCGGATATGTGGCACTCGCACGCTGCTCCAGGTGGCGATGTCGGCGACGCTCGCCGGCCCGAAGGCCGCGAGGTGATGCCGCACGACGATGTCGTACGCGGCGTCCGCCTTCGGCGCCTTGCGCAGCGCGGCGGGCGGCGCGACGTGCCGCGCGAGCTGCCGGTGCTCGAAGTGCGCTCCGTCTGCATGCCAGATGAGACCGCTCGTCGCGAGTGCCGCCCACACGAACCAGCTGCGCAGGCGCTCGTCCTTCGCGGCGCTCTTCGGCATGTGCTCGGCGATGTGATCGCGGATCTCCTCGCGCGTGCGTGGCGTCTTCGCCGCGAACTTCATCACATCGGCATGCATCCGTTCGAGGTCCGCAAGGAGCGGTCCGCCGGGCGGACGCCACGCACCGAAGCGCCCGTCCATCGTCGCGAGCGAGTACGCCGCGAACTCACGGCGCGACACGAGGTGGAGCGTCGCACGCATGAGCGTGGCCTTGATGAGCTCGCCGTTGTCGATCGCCTTCGTGAGTTGATCGCGCTCGAATCCTTTGAGTCGCGTCCAGAGCGCGACGTACGGCGCGGGCGCCCACTGTGCCTGCAGGCCGCCGAGCCGCTCCACCGCGTCGACGACGCCGACCCTTTGCCGCTCGAGCAGCATCTGGCGCGCGAGAAGGGCGCGGTTCAGCTCACGAAGTGTGAGCGTGGGGAATGCCGGAATGGCGCGCGCGGGCATGGCCCGATGCTAGGTGAGGCGTCTGATGACGCCGATGACCTTGCCTTGGATCTGGATGTCGCGCGTGTAGATCGGCTGCATCTGCCCGTTCGCCGGCTGCAGGCGGATGCGGTCTTTCTCGCGGAAGAAGCGCTTCAGGGTCGCGCGGCTGTCCTCGAGCAGCGCGACGACGATGTCGCCGTCGCGCGCGGTGTTCTGCGACTGCACGACGACGTAGTCGCCGTCGTCGATGTGGTCCTCGATCATCGATTTCCCGCGCACGCGAAGGACGAACGTGTCGCGGCCCTTCGCCGCGAGCTCACCGGGGATCGAGAGCGATTCGCTCTTGTCCTCGTATGCGTAGATCGGCTCGCCCGCGGCGATCTCGCCGACGATCGGCGCCTGGACGACGCGACCACCGAACGAGCCGGGGATCGAGAGCGCGCGCGAGCGGGTGGCGTCCTTTTGAAGCTTCCCCTCGCGCTCGAGCTTTAGGAGGTGGTGGTGGACCGCCGACGTCGACGCGAGGCCGACCGCCGCGGCGATCTCGCGCACGGTCGGCGGGTAGCCACGCTCGCTTATTCGCTCGCGGATGAAGTCGAGGATCCGCTCCGCCCGCTGCTGGTCCTGCTTGGTCATGCGCCATGGACCATACCGAACGGATGTTCTGATGTCAAGCGTGGCCGCAGAATCGCGCCGATGCCCGTCGAATCGGCTCTCGTCATCGACTACGCGACACGCACGATCTGGGCGCTCCTCGTCGTCGTCGCGGCGCTCCTGGTCGCCCGCGCGGTGCGCCGCGCGACGATGCGAATGCTCGCCCGAGGCCGTGCGCAGGCGAATGTCACCATCCTCCTCGGTAACCTCGCTCAGGTGCTCGTCATCGTGCTCGGCATCCTGGGCGTCCTCGCGATCTACACCCGCGACGCGTTCGGCTGGATCCTCACGTCGTTCAGCGTCATCGGTCTCGTCGTCGGCCTTTCGTTGCAGGACATCCTCAAGAACTTCTTCGCCGGCGTGTGGGTCCTCGTCGAGCGGCCGTTCCGCATCGGCGACACCATCAGCGTCATGGGCGAGAGTGGGACCGTCGAGGAGATAGCGTTCCGCACGACGATGCTGAAGACGGCCGACGGCCGCGAGGTCATCGTCCCGAACGCCGTCTTCATGACGAGCGCGGTCACGAACATCACGCGGTTCCCGACGCGGCGCGCGACCGTGTGGCTCATTCTGGACGACGCGCAGAAGCCCATCGGTGCCGATGCGATACGCGAGGAGCTCGCGAAGGTGCCGAGCGTCGCACCGGAGCCCAAGCCGACGGTCGAACTACGCAGCGTCAGCGAAGGCAAGGCGCACTACCTCGTCGCTTTCTGGGCGGCCGACCGCGACGCCGCGGCATCCGCTGCGATAAGTGTTCTGCGGGCACAGTTCCCGCAAGGGGAGGTCCACGGTGCCTAGTCGCAGCTTCCGTCCACGCAACTGGGGCGAGGCGTTCGAGACGGCGCGAAAGATGCCCACGTACGCACGTCTCATCTGGGGCCTCGCGCGCGATCCGCGCGTGCCCGTGCAGCAGAAGGCGGTGCTCGCTGGGATCGCCGCGTATCTTGCGTTCCCGATCGATCTCATCCCGGACTTCATCCCGGTGCTCGGCGAGCTCGACGATCTCGCGGTGCTCGTGCTCGGCCTCGACTGGTTCATCCGCAACGCGCCTCCGGAGGTCGTCGACGAGCACATGGCGAGGATCGCGCGTCACGAGGACACGCTCTCGAGAGATCTCGAGAAGGCTGGCGGTCTGCTCGAGGATCGCGCGAAGGAAGTGCGCGCTACTCTTGACCGCATCATGTCGCGCGAGCGTGAAGGGGGAGACGGTCAGCAATGAGCCAGCGCGATGAAGGCGGCGGCTTCTTTGGCGCGATCGAGGCGCTGCTCGCGATCATCGGTGCGCTAACGCTCATGGGCATCATCGCCGTCGCGGCGTCCGTCCTCGCATGGGAGATGGAGCTGCGCAAGAGCGAACAGAACGGCGCGCTCACCGAGCCCACGACCCCTCCCAGCTCCTAGTCCTGCCCGTGCGCGTCATCCTGAGGCGCGAGGTCCGCGGTCTCGGCCGCCCCGGTGAGGTGAAGGACGTCGCGGACGGCTACGCGCAGAACTTCCTCCTCCCGCGCGGGCTTGCGATCGAGGCGACGGCGGGGGAGCTGAAGCACCTCGCGCAGGAGCGCGAGGCGAGCAAGGTGAAGAAGGACCGGGCGCACGCCGACGCCGAACAGCTCGCGGCACGCCTTTCGACGCTCACGCTCGTCTTCCGCCTGAAGGCGGGCGGGCAGGGCAAGACCTTCGGATCGGTGACGAACAAGGACATCGCCGAGGCGCTTCAGCGCGAGCACGGGGTGTCCGTCGACCGGGCGAAGATCCACGTCCCCGAGCCGCTGCGCTCGCTCGGCCCGCACGCGGTCGAGATCCGACTGCTGCCTGATGTGCGCGCGAAGGTGACGGTCGCGGTCGAGCCCGCCTGAACTCCCCCGGGTGATACGGCGAGCGGGGTAGCACTTCACGCATTCCCGGATAGCCCAAGGTCCGCCCGTTACGCGCGCGCGAGGGGGGACCATCGAGCGATAGGCGCGCGTGCGCCGCGGCCGCAGTCTTTCGCTCGTGATCGACAGCGCGAAGCGTTCTGACCTCGACCTCCTCATGCGGAGCGCGGAGGAGATGCTGCTCGTCGCGACCGACGAGTCCAAGCTGCTCGCGCTCGCGACTGAGCTCCTCGGTGGGCAGTACGGCTACGGCGCGCGCTACGTGATGCTCCACGACCCCAAACGCCATGAGCTCTACATGGGCGGCTCGTCAGGCGAGTACTCCGACGACGAGCGAGCCCGCGCCTATCGCGCGCCGGAGGCCGTCGGCCTCAACGGCGCCTGCTTCCTCAGCCGGCAGGTCGTGAACGTCGCGGATGTGCGCGCGGACGCTCGCTACATCGAAGTGCTGCCGTCGTGCCGCTCCGAGATCTGCGTGCCGATCGTCGCGGGCGATCAGACCCTCGGCATCCTCGGCTTGACATCGGACAAGGCTGCCGCGTTCTCGAGCGACGACGAGCGGTTCCTTCAGACGTTCGCCCGTTTCCTCGCGATGGGTCTCGTGCACGCGCGCACGCACCAGGCGCGTCACAAGGACATCGCGGAGCTGCAGGCCGTGAGCGAGGTCGCGAGGCGCGCCGCAGCGCTCGACCTCTCGGCGACGCTCTCCTCGGTCTGCGATTCGTTCCGTCGCCTCACGACGTCAGACTCGGTCGCCGTCTACCTGTGGGACGCCCGCCTCGAGCGACTCAGCGCATCGGCGCTCTCGTTCGATCCCGAGCTCTACCCCACTGAGTACGAGCAGCTTGTACGCGCGCAGCCGCTGATCCTCGGTGAGGGCATGATCGGCTGGGCCGCGCTGCATCGTGAGGCGATCCGCATCGACGATGTCGCCGCTGACGGACGCGCGCTCGCCATCAAGGGCATCCCGCTCGGGAAGAAGTCCGCGATCGTCATCCCGCTCGTGGTCGAAGGCAAGCTCGTGGGCGTCGCGCGCGCCGTGAAGATGGGCGTGCGCTCGTACACCGACGATCACTTCCGTTTCGCGCAGACGCTCGCGTCGCAGGCCGCGCTCGCGATAGCGGCCGCCGAGGCGCACGAGGAGATCCGCCGCCTGTCGGTGACCGACGAGCTCACCGGCGCGTACAACACCCGTCACGTCATGCAGCGCCTGCGCGAGGAGCTCGAGTTCGGCCGCCGCCACAAGGACTGCGTCTCGCTGCTCGTCATCGACGGCGACTGCATGAAGCAGGTGAACGACCAGTTCGGGCATGCCGAGGGCAACCGTCTCATCGCCGAGCTCACGGATGTGATGCGCTCGGCGCTTCGCGTGACCGACGTGCTCGGACGGTTCGGCGGCGACGAGTTCACGATCGTCCTTCCGCGCACGTGCTCGCGCGACGCGCTGAACGTCGCCGAGCGGCTGCGCCAAGCCGTCGCGACGCACCTCTTCCGCACCTCGTGGGGCGAGCCGATGCGCGCGACGGTGAGCGTCGGCGTCGCGAGCTCGCCGCAAGACGGCATGAGCGGCGACGAGCTCTTCCGCGCGGCCGATGGATCGCTCTACGCGGCGAAGCAGGCGGGCCGCAACCGCGTCGTGACCGCGAGCGCCGTCGCCTAGACCTCGGCGCGCGTCTCCCCGAGATCGCGGAAGCGCGTGAGCTCGGACTGGAAGTGCAGATCGAAGTCGCCCGTCGGGCCGTTCCGATGTTTCGCGAGCTTCAGGCGCACGACGTTCTCGTCGCGATCCTTGCGGTCCTTCTGCCAGAGGAACATGACGAGGTCCGCATCGGCCTCGAGCGCTCCGGATTCCCGAAGATCCGAGAGCATCGGCTCGGTGCCGCGCGTCTCGATCTGGCGCGAGAGCTGCGAGAGCGCGAGGACCGGCACCTGCAGCTCGCGCGCGATCGCCTTGAGCGCTCGACTGATGCGTGCGACCTCCTGCACCCGCCCCTCATCGTCGCCCGCGCCCTCGATGAGCTGGAGGTAGTCGACAACGAGCAGGTCGAGGCCGCGCTCGGCTTGAAGGCGCCGCGACTTCGCAAGGATGTCGGTCACCGTGAGCTGGCTCGACTCCTCGACAAAGATGGGCGCTTTCTGGAGGCGGGCCGACGCGTCCGAGATCGAGACGAACTCCGCCGGCGAGAGACGGCCGCGGCGCATGCGGTTGCCGTCGATCTCGCTCGTCATCGAGATGAGGCGCTGCACGATCTGCATCTCGCTCATCTCGAGGGAGAACACCGCGCACGTCTTGCGTTCGACCGCCGCGGCCTGCCAGACGATGTTGAGCGCGAAACTCGTCTTGCCGAGGCCGGGACGTCCCGCGAGGAGGATGAGGTCGGACGGCTGTAGGCCGCCGGTCTTCGCGTCCAGCGATGTGAAGCCGGTCGGCACACCGACATGCTGGTCGTCGGCGCGCTGCGTGATCTGATCGGCGAATCGACGAAGCGCGATCTCGAGCGGGACGACATCGCGGTGAAGGTTCGACTCGGACACCGCGAAGAGCAGCTCCTGCGCATCTACGACCGCGCTCTTCGCGTCTTCGCGCGTGAGCGCGAGATGCGCGATCTCGTTCGCCGCTCCGATGAGACGGCGCAGGAGAGCTGTGCGCTCGACGATCGTCGCGTACGTCTCCGCGTGGGCGACCGTCGGCACGTTCTGCATGAGGCCGACGAGGAACTGCGCGCCACCGATGTTGTCGAGCTCGCCGCGCGCCGCGAGCTCGGCCTGCACCGTCTGGAACCCGAGCGGCTCGCCGCGCTCCCACACGCGCTCGATCGCGCCGAGGATGAGCCGATGCGGCTCACGCGAGAGCTCGGCCGGTGCGATGCGGCCGCGCACGGTCTCCTCGTAGACGCGCGCGTCGATGAGGATCGCGCCGATGAGGCTTGCCTCGGCCTCGGGCTTCTCCGGGGGCGGTTTGGGACCAGTGCGCACGAGATCGAGCGTCATACCGGCATGTCCGTATCCGGCGCCTTGCTGAAGAACCGCGCTTGTTCGGACGCGAACAGTAGCGAGAACGGGCCCGTCGGGCCGTTGCGGTTCTTCGCGACGCTGCCATGGATGAGGCGCGGGGCGCCGGGCGGCGTGTCCTCTTTGTCCCTCCAGAGCATGAGGACGATGTCGGAATCCTGCTCGAGGCCGCCACTTTCGCGAAGGGTCGAGAGCTTCGGCTCGAGGCCGGAATCGCCGGCGGCGCGGGAGAGCTGTGAGAGACCGATGACGACGACGTTGAGCTCGCGGGCCAGCGACTTGAGATTGCGCGTGATCGTCGAGATCTCCTGCACGCGGTTCTCCTCGTCTTCGCCGGTCCGCATGAGCTGGATGTAGTCGACGACGATGACCTCGAGCCGATCGTTGGTGCTCGCGCGGCGCGCTTTCGTGCGCAGCTCCATGATCGAGATGCCCGGTGTGTCGTCGATGAGGATGGGCAGACCGGCAAGAGAGCTCGCGGCCTCCGTGTCGAAGACATTGCCGGTGCGCAGCGCGAGGAGATCGCTGCGGCTGTTCATCGCGAGGAAGCGCGAGACGATCTGCTTCGTGTCCATCTCGAGCGAGAAGATCAGCGTGGGGTGACCGTGTTTCGCGATGTTGAACGCCAGTGCGAGCGCAAGGCTCGTCTTGCCGACAGACGGCCGAGCCCCCAAGACCACGAGATCACCTTGCGTGAAGCCCTCGGTGTAGAAGTCGAGCTCGCGGAAGCCGCTCGGGATACCCGACACCTCATAGGGGCGATCCATGCGGTCGGATAGGTGTTGGAAGTTGTCCTGAAGCGCGGTCTGGATGTGGCGCAGCTGGGTGTTCGCGGTGTCGTCTCGGAGCGCGAAGAGCCGCTGCTCCGCCTTGTCGAGCGTGATCGGCATGTCCGTCGGCTCGCTGTACGCGTCCGCCGCGATCTGCGTCGCCGCGCCGAGGAGACGGCGCAGGATCGCCTTGTCGCGCACGACGTGCGCGTGACGTTCGATCTCCATCGCGGTCGCGACCCGTGCCACGAGATCCGCGAGGTACGCGGCGCCGCCGACACGGTCGAGCTCCTCACGACGCGCGAGCTCGACCTGCACGGTGAGCGTGTCGATGCGCTCGCGGCGCTGGAGCAATTCGTAGATCGCGCCATAGATCCGCTGATGGCGCGCGACGTAGAAGTCGTCGGTCGCGAGGACGTCCGCGATCTTGAAGATCGCGTCGCGATCGATGAGCAGCGCGCCGAGCACCTGTTGCTCGGCAGGCTCGTCGAAGGGGACCTGCCGGTCGGTCCTCGTCTGGAGGGTCACAGCTTCATATAGAACAGATGTTCACTAGTGTCAAGGATGGCGGGGAACCTTTCATTCGCCGTTCGGATCGGACTTGCTCGCGCGAGTCGCACGATCGGTCCGCGGTTGTCAGAGTGAGTGCGGCGTCAAACGCTGGTGCACAAACTGTCAACGTTCACAACTCATAACTTCGTGGAAAAGCGGAGTTAGAGCCCGTAGATGCGCGTCCTGGTGACCGGCGGCGCCGGATTCCTCGGCAGCAATCTCGTCGACGCCCTCGTCGCGCGTGGCGACACAGCGATCGCGCTCGACGACCTGTCGACGGGTAGCCGAACCAACCTCAAGCCCGGCGTCACGCTGCGTGTTGCCGACGTATCGAACGAGGCGGCGCTCTACCAGGCCGTGACAGGGCAGGAGTTCGAGGTGATCGTCCACTGCGCGTCGAAGACGAAGGTCGTCGAGTCGATGGAGAAGCCCGAGCTCTATCGGCGTGTCATCGTTGACGGGACGCGCAACGTCCTCGCGCTCGCCCGGGACCGGCGCGCGAGGATGCTCGTGAACATCTCGACCGGCGGCGCGATCTACGGCGAGACGCCGATCTGCGCGACCGAGGAGACGAAGACCGAGCCGCCGTCGAACTACGGCAAGTTCAAGCTCGAGGCCGAGCGCCTCGCGGCGGAGGCGCCGATCCCGACCATCTCGCTGCGGCTCGGGAACATCTATGGCCCGCGCCAGCGCACCGACCTCGAGGGCGGCGTCGTGGCCATCTTCGCCGCGGCGTGGAAGCGGGGCCAGCCGCTCACCGTGTTCGGCGACGGCGAGGACCAGCGCGACTACGTCTACGTCGGGGACGCCGTCGACGCGATCACGAGCGCGTTCGCCGGCACGTGGACCGGCGTGTTCAACGTGGGCACCGGCGTCGCGACGAGCGTGAAGATGCTCATCAGGGTCATGGCCGAAGTACTCGGTCCGCCGCCGCAAGTCTTCTACACCGCGGCGCGCGCCGGCGGCGTCGAGCTCGACCGGTCATGCCTGGACTCCTCGAAGGCGACGCAGACCGGGCTCTGGCGGCCGAAGACCACGCTCGCCGATGGGCTGCGCCTGACGCTCGCTGCCTAAAGGGAAGCGCTCGCTCGACCGTGCGCTAGGATGCGCGCCGGGGAGACGCGGGGATGGCCTTCGCTGACAAGACGCTCACCTGCCGCGAATGCGGGAACGCCTTCGTGTGGAGCGCGGGCGAGCAGGAGTTCTATCAGCAGAAGGGCCTCGTTCACGAGCCGCAGCGCTGCCCCGACTGCCGCAAGCGCGCGAAGGAAGAGCGTCGCGCAGCGCGCGCCGCGAACATGCACGACATCACCTGCAGCAACTGCGGCAAGGCCGCGCAGGTCCCGTTCGAGCCGCGGACGGATCGTCCGGTGTTCTGCTCCGAATGCTTCGAGGAGAAGCGCACGGCGCAGCGTCCCGCCTAAGCGACCACCCGATTCTTCGCGCGCCTCCGCGATGGGTACTCCTCGAGCGAGCATCTGCGCCCAGCCGGCACGCACTGCCGTCGTACGGCTCGGCTTCGCCTTCGCCGGCTGCTTGGCGTGTCGCCTTCGGCCCACGCCGCAGTAGCCAGCAGCGAGCGAGAGGAGTAACCCGGAGAAGGAGGCGCGCGAAGAACGAGCGTCGGGCGCGTGGAGGATCCACTCGCGAAATCGGACGCGATCGTGGCGATCTCCGGCGACACCGGCGCGCGCACCGACACCGCGGTCAGGCTGTGGAAGGACGGATGGGCGCCGGTGATCATCTTCTCCGGCGCCGCGATCGACCCCGAATCGGTGAGCTCGGCCGAGATCATGCGGCGCGAGGCGGTTCGCCAGGGCGTACCCGAGAACGCCACGTTCATCGAGCCCAGCTCCACGACCACCGAGGAGAACGCGACGGAGGTCGCAAAGCTCATGACGCAGCGAAAGCTCGGCTCCGCGATCGTTGTCACCAGCCCGTGGCACCAGCGGCGGGCGTCGATCGAGTTCTCGCGCGCGTTCGAGCCGCACGCGATCAAGCTGCGCAACTACCCTGCACGTGACTCGCAGTGGAACGCCGTGCTTTGGTGGCAGCACGAGCCGATGCGCTCGCAGACGCTGCTCGAGCTCGCGAAGCTCGGCTCAGTGATCCTGAGTAGCGCTCGCTGACTCTCGCGCGGCAGCGCGCGCGGCCATAACATTCATTCACGTGCCCGTGACGGCCGTCGTCGGTGCCCAGTGGGGCGACGAGGGCAAAGGGAAGATCACCGACCTCCTCGCGCAGGAGGCGGATGTGGTCATCCGGTACCAGGGTGGCAACAACGCCGGGCACACCGTCGTGAACCAGCACGGGACGTTCAAGCTGCATCTCGTGCCATCGGGGATCTTCAATCCGAACGCGCTTTGCATCGTCGGGCCAGGCACGGTCGTCGATCTGAAGGTGCTGTGCGAGGAGCTCCGCAATCTCGAGGCGCACGGCATCAGCACGGCGAATCTGCGCGTCTCCGATCGCGCGCACTTGCTCATGCCGTACCACACGCTCCTCGACCGGCTCGACGAGCGTGAGCGTGGGCGGCAGAAGCTCGGCACGACGGGACAGGGCGTCGGCCCCGCGTACGCGGACAAGGTGGCGCGACATGGGATCCAGGTCTACGAGGTGCGCGACCCCAAGCGGTTCCGCGCGCACGTCGCGCACGAGCTCGAGACGAAGAACAAGGTCATCGAGCGCTTTGGCGACAAGCCGCTCGACGCGAAGCAGGTCGCGGACGAGGTGCTCTCGGCCGCGGCCACGCTCGGCGATCGCATCGTCGACACGCTGCCGCTCGTCGAGGACGCGGTGCGGACCGACGCGCGCGTCCTACTCGAGGGACAGCTCGGCGCGATGCGCGACCTGGACTGGGGCATCTACCCGTACGTGACCTCGTCGAACCCGCTGGCCGGCGGTGCCGCCGTGGGCGCGGGCATCCCGCCGCGCTACATCACCCGTGTCATCGGCGTCGTGAAGGCCTACTCGACGGCGGTGGGCGAGGGGCCGTTCCCGACCGAGATGCATGGGAAAGAGGGCGACGCGCTCCGCGAGATGGCCAACGAGTACGGCGCGACTACGGGCCGCCCGCGCCGGGTCGGGTGGTTCGACGCGGTCGCGGCGCGGCACGCGCATCGCCTCAACGCGTTCACCGAGCTCGCGGTGACCAAGCTCGACGTGCTGGGTGCGTATCGCGAGATCCCGTTCTGCGTCGCGTATCGCCTCGATGGCCGAACGACGACCGACATGCCGCCGACCGCGGTGCTCGAACGCGCCACGCCGGTGTACGAGACGTGCGTCGGCTGGTGCGGCGCCCTGGCGGGCGTATCGGATCGCGATCACCTTCCGAAGGCCGCACGTGACTACCTCGCGAAGATCGAAGCGAGCGTCGGCGCGCCCATCGGCATGGTCGGAATAGGGCCGGAACGCTCGGCCACGTTGTTATAGTCGCCGCCAGTGTCGCTACTCGATATCGCGTTCCCCTACCGGCAGAAGAAGAACTTCGGCGCGGCCTCGTTCGCGCTCATCTTCATCGTGATCATCCTCGAGGTGGAAGCCCTCGTACTCGTCGCGCTCGGCGTCGTCGCGGGCCGCATGGACCTGTTCCTCGAGCTGCAGGAGGTGATCCTGCCGGGTGCGTGCCTCATCGCGCTCTCGGCCTCGATCGTGTTCTGGTGGCGCGCGCGCCAGTGGACGAAGCAGCGCGTCGAGATGCTCAACCTCTGGGCCGGCGGCGGCACCTCGTTCGGCGAGAACGTCGCGAAGACGCGCACGACCCAGAAGTAACCCGCGACCTCATACCTCCCTGCGACCTACGGGTCATGCCCAGCTAATACCTCGCGTACGACCTCCGAGTGGACTTTGGCCGCGCGGCGCTGGTCGTACTACCAATGGGGCCACTTCCTCCCCCTGACTTGCGATTTGCGATGTCTCGCCACGCCGGAGAGTGACGGCACAACGAACCGCGGCCGAGACGGAACGACCGGCGGATGCGGAAAAGGAAAGGGACAACGCAGATGCGCAAGCTCAATCTTCTGGCGGGCATGGCGCTCGCGGGCATGGTCCTTCTCGGCCTGACCGCGACCGCCGACAAGACCTCCGCGAACTTCACGGCGACCAGCACGAACCCGGGCAACACCTTCCAGTCGGCGACGCTCGCGATGAGCAACGACAAGCCGAACGCGAACGACCTCGTGAACATCACGAACCTCGTTCCCGGTGACACGGCGAACCGCGCGGTCACGATCAGCAACAGCGGCAACACCGGCTTCACGTACAGCGCGTCGGTCAGCGCCTCGGCGAACACGCTCCTGTGGTCTGACACGACGAACGGTCTGCAGGTCACGGTCAAGCGCGGCGCGGTCGTCGTCTACACCGGCGCCCTCAAGAACATGAGCCTCACGTCCTCTGGCACGATCGCCGCGGGCGGCACGGACACGCTCACGTACGACTTCAGCTTCCCGAGCTCGGCGGGCAACTCGTTCCAGAACCTCAGCCAGGACCTCACCGTCACCTACACCGCGACGCAGCTCGCGGGCGCGGCCCGGTAACGCACGGGAGTGCCCTCTGATCGGGCGGTCCACCTGGGAAGGGCCGGCCCGGTCCTCCAAAGAAGCGGAAAGAAAAAAAGGAGCACGGCGATGACGAAGAACCTCGAGAACATCCTCTCCACAGCAGCCTTCGCCGGGCTCTTCCTCCTCTGCCTCGCGTTCGTCACGATCCGTCTCGCCGGTCTGGGCACGTACATCGTCACGGGTGGCTCGATGGAGCCGAACGTCGCGAAGGGATCGCTCGTGCTCGTGCAGCCCGTCACGCCCGGCGAGGTGAAGATCGGCGACGCCATCACGTTCCAGCAGTACGACCAGACGACGACCCACCGCGTCACCGCGATCACGCGCGATGCGCGCGGCCTCGTCTTCCACACGAAGGGCGACGCGAACGTCGTCGCCGACCCCGAGGACAAGACCTTCGTCGGCGCGGTCGGCGTCGTCCGCGCGAGCGTCCCGCTCGCCGGGTACGTCGCGGCGGGCGTGCAGGCCTACTGGCGTCTCGTGCTCACCCTCGCTGCGGCCGTCGTGTTCTTCGGATGCGCGAGCACACTCGTCTTCCGCAAGGAGACCGCGCTCGCGCTGGTACGTCCAGTGCGTATGCGACCGGTCCTCGTCACCGTCGATCCCGACGAGGCGTGGCGCAACCACGTGCGCTGGCTCGAGCGATCGCAGATGCGGCGCGTCGGGCTCGCGTGATGAAGAGGCGGCGCGCCACACCGAACGTCGATCGCCTGCTGGCGATCGCGTTCGTGTTCATGGTCACCGTCGCGCTCGCGGGGCTCGTCTCACAGGAGACCGCCGCGAGCTTCACCGGTTCGTCGAGCAACCCGAGCAACACGCTGCGCACGCTGGATGTGCAGCCGCCGGCCTCGCAGAACAACCCGACCTCGTCGGCGGCCGGCGTGGTCAACCTCTCGTGGACCGCGACGCCGACCGCGCCCGGCGCGGGCCACACGCTGACCTACATCGTCATGCGCGGTGCGGTGGGTGGGCCGTACTCGACGATCGGCTCGACGTCATCGCTCTCGTACAGCGACACACCGTCGTCGGATGGTACATACGAATACGTCATCCAGACGCAGGTCACCGGTGGTGGCATCTTCACCAGCGGCAACAGCGCGGCCAAGAGCGGGCTCTCGGACCGGACCGCGCCGACGAAGTCGATCACCTGCAGCGGCGGCAGCTGCGCCGGCTGGTTCAACGCGACCGTCTCGGTGACGGTGAGCGGCACCGATGGCGGCACAGGCATGGGCTCGGTCACGCGCAACGTCGACGGTGCGGGTCAGACCTCGACCGCCGGCGCCTCGGCGACGTTCAACGTGAGCGGCGAGAGCGCGAGCCACAGCGTCGCGTACTTCACGACCGACGCAGCGGGCAACGTGAGCTCGAGCGCGACGCAGACAGTGAAGATCGACCTCACGGCCCCGACTGCGCCGGGCGGCATCACCGCATCGACCGGATCGTCATCGGGACAGATCAACGTCAGCGGAACCACCGCCGGGACTGACGCGCTCTCGGGAGTCGCCGGCTATCGCGTCTACTACGTCTTGGCGACGATCTGCCCTGCGGCTCCGTATGGCGCGTCGCAGTATTTCGCGGGCAATCCGCCGGCCGTGCCGCTGGTCCTCACCGGGCTCACATCAGGGCAGAAGTACTGCATGTACCTACACACGGTCGACAATGCGGGCAACGAGAGCGCGGACAGCAACATCGGGGGTCCGACGAAGGCGAAGTAGTCCACCGCGCCGCTGGACACCCATCCTTACGCTCGTCGCGTGTTCCCACCGAAATGGTCGCGACGCTTGTTCCCGCCTCCCGACACCCTTGGCGCAAAGCTCGTAGTGATCGCTCTTGTGTTCGCGGGTCTTCGACTCATCTGGGACGTATTCGTTGGGCCGAATCTCGTGCCCTATCTTCCGGATCGCTTCGCGGCGGACGCCGATCGGGCGCGCAGCGCGGCGACAGTGCTCGCGCTGGGCTACCTCGCCGTCGTGATGCCCGTTCTCGTTCTTGCGGGTGGTGTCCCGTTCGCCCTCGTGTTTCGTCCCGTGTTCCGTGCCATCGATGCACAGCCAAGACACTTCGCGGCGCGAGTTGGACAAGGCTTCTTCGTCCTTCTTGCCCTGATCTACTACGAGATCGTCTGGCGCTATCTCGCGTTCCCTCTCGCGCAGGCGATAGGCCTCGTCGTCACCGGCCTCGTCCTCATCGGGTTCGTCGTGCTCACGCTGAAGGACCGTCGCCTCATGGAAGGTCGCTAGACTTCTCGGGGTGAGGGCGGCGGTTTGACCCCGGAGGAGAAGTTCGGAACCGAAGGATTGGCCTTCGACGACGTCCTCCTCATCCCCGCCCGCGGTGATGTCCTCCCGAGCCAGGTCTCGACGCGCACCTTCCTGACGCGCGAGCTCGCGCTCGACATTCCGATCCTCTCCGCGGCCATGGACACGGTCACCGAGTCACGCTTGGCGATCGCGCTCGGACGGCTCGGCGGCCTCGGCGTGCTCCACCGCAACCTGAGCGTTGACGAGCAGGCCGCGCAGGTGAAGGCGTGCAAGGCTGCCGGTGTGCGCGTCGGCGCGGCGGTCGGCGTGTCGGGCGACGCCGATGAGCGCGTCGCGGCGCTTGTCGCCGCGGGCGCCGACGTGGTCGTCATCGACGTCGCGCACGGACACTCGGCCGGCGTCGTCCGCATGGTCGAGAAAATCAAGACCCGTCATCGCGTGCAGGTCGTCGCTGGGAACGTCGTGACCGCGGAAGGCACCGAGGAGCTCATCGCCGCGGGCGCCGACGGCGTGAAGATCGGCGTCGGTCCCGGCGCGATCTGCACCACGCGCGTCGTGGCGGGCGCGGGGATGCCGCAGATCACCGCGATCTTCGACAGCGCGAACGCCGCGGCGAAGGCGGGAATCCCGGTGTGCGCCGACGGCGGCATCCAGGAGTCCGGCGACATCGCGAAGGCGATCGGCGCCGGCGCACACACGGTGATGCTCGGCGGCCTGCTCGCGGGCGTCGACGAGGCGCCGGGCGAGGTCGTCGAGACGAGCGAGGGGCGGTTCAAGAAGTACCGCGGCATGGGGTCGATGGGCGCGATGGCGCAACGGAAGGCCGGCGACCGCTATGGACAGGGCGAGGTCGCCGAGTTCTCGAAGATCGTCCCCGAAGGTGTCGAAGGTCAGGTGCGCGCGGCCGGTCCGCTCGAGCCGTTCGTGTACCAGCTCGTCGGCGGCCTGCGCGCGGGGATGAAGTACGCCGGCGCCGCGACGATCGAGGACCTGCGCACGAAGGCGCGCTTCGTGCGCATCAGTGGTGCGGGGCTGCGCGAGTCGCACCCGCACGACGTGCAGATCACCGTCGAACCGCCTAATTACCGCCTAGCGAGGACGAGACAGGGACCCGGAGGTCCCTGATTGCTACGCACGCGCCACCTGGGCGTTGTCAAAGAGCGCGTCGCGGAAGAGCGCGTCCCCGTTGATCACGATCGATCGGACCGGGCCGACACGAAGCGCGAGCGCCGCGAGTGGCATCGTGCGCTCGAGGAGCGACACGAGGGCGGTCGTCGCGCGCTGACGCGGGCTTTTGTCGAGCAGCCACCAGAGCAGCACCGCAAGGTGAATGAGGTAGAGCAGGCGTCCTAGCGCGCTTGCCAGTTCCGGCTTCGGCGCGTCGCTCGCGCCTGACACCGCCTCGGCGAACACCGACTGCACGCGGATCCGTGAGCGCGCTGTACCCGGCGCGAAGAGGCCCTCCTCCTTGTCGCCGACGAGCACCGGCACGAGAGCAGAGAGCGTTCCGCGGTGCGGGCCGAGCACGCGCAGGCTCGAGCGCAGCGCCGCCATCGCGCGATCGCGCCATCGCCCTTTCGGCAGAGCGGCCTGCGCCGCGTATTCGGCCGAGAGATCGTCGTACAGGCTGAGCACGACGGCGCGCTTGCTCGGGAAGTAGCGGTAGAGCAAGCCGGGGCTCACGCGCGCGCGTTTGGCGACGTCGCGCAGCGTCGTCTCCTCGAAGCCGCGCTCGGCGATGAGTTCGATCGCGGTCTCGTACAGCCGTTGACGCGTCTCGATCCCCTCGGGCGTCGGGCCCGGTGGGCGTCCTGGGCCTTTCCTCGTACGCGGCGCCTCCTTGACAATTTCCATGAACACGTTTATCGATATATACGGCAGATGGGCTGCGTCCGCAACCGTCGCCAGGGGAGCGTCATGAAGATCGTGATCCCGGGTGGCTCGGGGATCATCGGCACGATCCTGGCTCGCGCATTCAGCGAGCGCGGAGACGAGGTCGTCGTGCTGAGTCGAAGACCGCGCGCCGGCGCCTGGCGTTCGGTTTACTGGGACGGCACGTCTCTCGGCGATTGGACCAAAGAGGTCGACGGCGCCGCTGTCGTTATCAATCTCGCAGGTCGAAGCGTGAATTGCCGTTACTACGAGAAGAACCGGCGCGAGATGATCGAGTCTCGCGTACGTTCGACGCGGCTGGTCGGTCAAGCCGTTGCGCGTTCGCAGCGTCCGCCACGCGTGTGGCTGCAGATGAGCACCGCGACGATCTACGCCCACCGCTACGACGCGCCGAACGACGAGCGCACCGGGATTCTCGGCGGGACCGAGCCAGACGCGCCGGCTACCTGGAAGTTCAGCATCGACGTCGCGCGCGCATGGGAAAGGACGTTCTGGGAGGCGATCACACCATCGACGCGCAAGGTCGCGCTTCGCTCCGCGATGGTGATGAGCACCGCTGCGGGCGGCGTATTCGATATCAAACGGCGATTCGTGCATCTAGGACTTGGCGGCGCCGCTGGCGACGGCCGGCAGTTCGTGTCCTGGATACACGAGCACGACTTCATCCGGGCTATCGAGTGGCTCATCGCGCGCGACGATCTCGACGGTGTCGTGAACGTCGCCTCTCCGAATCCGCTGCCGTACACGGAGTTCATGCGTGCGATCCGCGACGCGGAGCGCGTGCCCTTCGGGATCGCTCCCACGAACTGGATGCTCGAGATCGGTGCGTTCTTCATGCGCACCGAGACCGAGCTCGTCCTCAAGAGCCGGCGCGTCGTGCCCGGTAGCCTCCTGCAGAGCGGCTTCGTCTTCGACTTCGCGACGTGGCCGGAGGCCGCTCGCGAGCTGTCCGAGCGCACGGCGATGAGTCGCGCTCCGGCCGCGGCATGATCGGCCGCGCCCGCGGCACGATCGCGCGCCGGATCCTGTTGAACTACCGCATCGATCCAGTGGTCGCGGCCGCGCATCTACCGCCGGGCTTCACGCCGAAGCTGGCTAACGGGTACGCGATCGGCGGGATCTGCCTCATCCGGCTCGAGCATGTGCGACCGCCCGGCGCGCCGCGCGCGCTCGGGATCGCCAGCGAGAACGCCGCGCACCGCTACGCCGCTTTCCGCATGGACCGCGGCGCACGCGAGGACTGCGTGTACATCGCGCGACGGCACTCGAGCTCACGGCTCAACACCACACTTGGTGGTCGGCTCGTCCCGACGGTGCACCATCCCGCGCACATCAGCGTGAGCGAGGACGATGAGGTTATCGACCTCGCGCTTTCGGCCGAGGGCGAATGGGCGGCACGGGTACGCGTCCGCCGCGCGATGGACCTGCCTCGATCGTCGGCGTTCGGGTCGCTCGAAGGCGCCTCGGAGTACTTCCGCAGCGCTGCGGTCGGGTATTCGCCGCGACGCGACGGGACGAGGCTTGATGCGCTGCGGCTTGAGACCGCGCGGTGGGAGGTCCGACCCCTCCTGGTCGAGATCGCGGAGTCACGCTACTTCGGCGACCGCACGCTGTTCCCCGAAGGCTCGATCGAGCTCGACTGCGCGCTCCTGATGAAGAACGTCGACCACGAGTGGCGGTTCGGCGAGAGAGCGAGCACAGCGGCGGCTGCGTAGCGGCGGTATAAAGCGATCGATGACCGTTCCCGCGTTCTCGTCAGAGCGTGACCTCGCGCGACGCGCGCTCGACACCGCGCGCTCGCGCGGCGCGACGTACAGCGACGTGCGTTTCGTGCGAAGGCAGGTCGAGGACGCGCAGGTGAAGAACGGCGCGCTCGAGATGGTCGATCGCACGGACACGCTCGGCTTCAGCGTGCGCGCGATCGCCGACGGCTCATGGGGCTTCGCCGCGTCGAGCGTCCTCACGAACGCGGAAGCGGATCGTATCGCGGCGCTCGCGGTCGACGTCGCGAGGGCGTCCGCGCTCACGAAGATCAGCGACGTGCGGCTCGCGTCGGTGAAGCCGGTCACCGCGACGTACGAGACCGCGGTCGAGATCGATCCGTGGTCGCTGTCGTTCGACGACCGGTTGAAGCTGCTGTTCGATGCGGACACCGCGATGCGCGCGCAGCAGCCGAAGCTCCGCACGACGCGAGCGTCCTATGAGATCTGGCGCGAGGACAAGCTCTTCCTCTCGAGCGAGGGCGCGGACATCGCGCAGCGCCTCACCGAGACGGGCTGCTCGATCTCCGCCGAGTCCGTGGGCGATGGCGAGCAGCAGATCCGCTCCTATCCGGCCTCCGGCGGCCGCAATCAGAACAAGGCAGGCTGGGAGTTCGCGCAGCGGTGGGATCTCGCAGGCAACGCGCCGCGCGTCGCAGATGAAGCGATGGCGCTGCTCACCGCGACGCAGTGCCCGCAGGACATCCGCACGACCGTGATCCTGTCGGCGAACCAGGTGATGCTGCAGACGCACGAGTCGTGCGGACATCCGATCGAACACGATCGCGCGCTCGGCACCGAGGCCGCGTTCGCGGGCACGTCGTTCCTCACCGCCGACGCGCTCGGCTCGTACCGCTACGGCAGCGAGATCGTGAACATGCGCATCGACTCGACGACGCCGGGCGGCCTCGGCACGTTCGGCTTCGACGACGAGGGCGTACCAGCGTCCGAGGGCTGGGCGGTGAAGGACGGGACCTTCGTCGGTTACCTCATGAGTCGCGAGACCGCCGCGACGATCGGCCGCGAATCGAACGGGACGATGCGCGCCGATGGCTGGTCACGGCTGCCGATCATCCGCATGACGAACGTCTCGCTCATGCCCGGGAACGCGGGCACGCTCGAGGATCTCATCGCCGACACCGACGACGGCATCTACATGGACACGAATCGCTCGTGGTCGATCGACGACAAGCGCTTCAACTTCCAGTTCGGCACGCAGATCGGCTGGCTCATCAAGGGCGGCAAGCGCACCGAGATGGTGCGCAACCCCACGTACACCGGCATCACGCCGGAGTTCTGGGGATCGTGCGACGCGATCTGCTCCAAGTCCGAGTGGAGCGTCTGGGGCACGCCGAACTGCGGGAAGGGTCAGCCTGTCCAGTCCGGGCACACCGGCCACGGCGCCGCACCTGCCCGCTTCCGCAACGTGCGCGTGGGAGTGGTGCGTTGAAGGAGACGAGCGACGAGCAATTTACTCGCGAGGAGCGAGTCCACCTCGCGAGTGACAACGAGCGGTTGACATGAGCGGCGTACTAAGAGGAGAGAAGGGGTTGCGCGCGCTCGCGGACGCCGCGATGCAGGCGAGCACGGCCGACGAGACCGAGGTCTTCCTCATGGCTCGGACGAACGCGCTCACTCGCTACGCGAACGCGTACATCCATCAGAACGTGGTCTCGACCGAGGCTGGTGTCCGTGTACGCGCGGTGAAGGGCAAGCGCGTCGCGCTCATCTCGACGGACCGGCTCGATCGCGAAGGTGTCGAGAAGGCCGCGCGCGACGCGAGCGAGCTCGCTGCGCT
>VBJD01000007.1 GCA_005887995.1 Chloroflexota bacterium | reverse complement strand
CGTCGGCGCTCATCACGTAGATCTCGTTGTTGCCGTCGCGATTGGTCGCGAACACGATCGCCGCCGGCGTCACCGTCAGCTTGCCCTTGACGATCGTGAGGGTGTAGTTGCCGAGCTTTCCGTCGGGATCGATAGGCGTCGGCGTGATGTCGTACGTGCCCAGTGGGCTGGTCGGCGTCGCGGTCGTCGCGTAGGTCGCGGTGATGTTGTCGCCGAAGACGAGCCCGGTGATCGTCCCCGTGAACGTTGGGTTCGCGGCGCCGAATGGCCGCGACGCGTCGTTCGCCCTGATCGTGAGCGGGGCCCTTCCGATCGTCTGCGTCGCCGAGGCGCTCTGCTGGCCGCCGTAGATGGCGCTCCGTCCGTCGACGTTGCCACCGGGCAGCGTCACGACCTGGCCGAAGTAGGCGCGGAATGCGTACGTGCCAGGAACCAGCGCGGGACCTGCGAACTGCGCGACACCCGCGCCGTTGGTCGTGCCGACGGCAGCGAACGTCCCGGTCGTGGGAGCCACGCCCGTCGCGACGAGGAAGATCGACTGATCAGCGATCGGCGTGCCGTCGCTCGCGCGCCGCAGCGTCGCGGTCGGTGACCACTGCATGCCGTACGTGCCCGTCGCCGGCGCCGTCAACGTGAGGGTCGTCGGGGCCTTCTCGATCGTGAACGTCGCGGCCGCGGAGCCGGAGCCGAGGTGCGTCTGGCTGTCCTCGGCACTGAAGGATGCCGCAAGGGCGTACGTGCCCTCGCCTTGCTCGAGTGGGATCGTGACGGTGGCGCGGCCGTCGGGACCCGTGCTGGCCTGCACCCGCTGCCGCCCCAGCGTGAAGAGCACCGACTCGCCTCCGAACGGCCGCCAGGTGTCGCCGACCCGCTCCTCAAGGAGGGCCGAGAAGCTCCGCGAGTCGCCGTAGCGCCCGCACGGCGTGCTTGCGCCGGTGCACGGTAGGATGCCGGCCGGCGCCGCCCCGACCGTCAGCGTGAGCCTCGTCGTCCTGAGCGGAGCGGTGGTCGTTGCGACGACCGGTTGACCGCTGAAGAAGGCGCCGCCGTTCGCTTCGAACGTGACGATGCCGTCGGTGTTGGCGGCCTGCACGAGGAAGATGACATCCGCGGGAGAAGCCGCTCCGAGCGAGGCCAGCGTCGACGACGCGCTCCACACGCCGGGGCTCGCTTGCAGGAGATCGAACGATCGCCACTCGGCGCCGTTCGCGAGCGTATACGTCAGCCAGACCCGCGATGCCGGCCCCGTGACGTGCACCGTGAACACCAGCTCGTCCAGCGCGGCGCCAGTCACCTCCGTCGTGACATCGCTGATCGTCGCGGGAAGCGCCGACGGCGACGTGCCCTGTGCCATGTAGAAGAGGCGGAAGGACAGTGCCGTGAACTTGCGCTCCGTCCCGCTCGCCGAACCCGCCAAGGTCGAGCGGAACTGAGCCGGCGTCACGAGGAGCTGCGTCGGTCCGCCGGTAAGTGGCGTGTAGTGATCGACGGTCGTGAGGCGCTGTGGCCAGAACACGCGGCTGCTGAAGGAACCACCAGCGGAGGATCCCGTCTCCGTCGCCGCGAGCCGAAGTGTCGGAGTCACGTTCCCGGTGTCGACGTACGTGCCGCCGAGGAATCCCACGCCGACGAGCTGCCGGTTCGGGACGCTCGCGTTCTCCACGACGAGCGGCAGCACCGGCGTGAATGGACGCGCGGTCGTGCCGTCGGGTCCGGAGAGGTAGCCGCCCTGATCGAGGAGCGTGAACGCCGGCAGCGACACGTCAGCGCTCTGCACCGTCGCGGGCGGGACGATCGATGTCTCGGTCGGTGCGGTGAGCTTGTTGATCGTCTGCACGCGGACGTGTGGGATGCCGAAGAGCGTCGTCTCGAAGAGCTGCTTCTCGCCGATGCCCGCGAGGTTGATCCCCACGAGTGAGAGCGGCACGAACGATCGCTTCGCGTCGATGAGCGCGTGGCCGATCGAGTTTTCGCCGGTCCCAAGCGGATCGCGTCCGGCGAGCGGCCGAGTCCGCAGGTTGCGGGAGAAGTCCAGGTAGATCCGCTCACCGAACTCGATAACGGCCGCCGTGTCGGTCGCCTCGCGCACGCCGAAGTACTGGTAGCCGGTGCCGCCGATGAACCCGACGACTCCCTTTCGCGCCGATGCCTGGGCCCAGTCCGGGTGCAGGGTGAGCGCGGCACGGTCCTGGTCGACCGTGTTGTACGCGAGGTGACATCCCTGGCCGAAGATGAGCGCGCCGCGAAGGTCGACGGAGGACTGCGCGAGCTCGGGCGCGAGCATGAGCGTGAGGTCGTCCGCCGCGCGTGCGCGACCTTGGTCGAAGTGGCCGCCGAGGTACATGACTTGATGGCGGTCTCCGAGGACCGCGGCGCGTAGCGCGTCGGCGGTCCATGGTGGCGTGGTCGTCTCAGGCGCGCACGGTGACTTGCACGTGATGAGGTCGTACGCCTGCCCGGCAACGGTCACGGCCTTGACCGGCGTCTTGCCGGTGCCCGCCATCAGCTCCTGGCTGATCGCGAGGGCGCCGTCGGCCATGTCGTCATAGCCCGTCACGACGGGATCGGTCGTCACGTGGAGAACACCGCCCGGAAGAGCCATGTATGCATCGAGGACGGCGCTGGCCTCTGCCGCGGTCTCGATAAGCCGGCCGACGGGCATGTCGAACACCGGCAGCACCTGGTCGCCTCGCAGCAGCTCGACGTTGGTGCCGTAGCCGTCCTGCCCCAGGACGAACCCGAGCTTGAGGCTCGCCTGCGACGGCGTGTTCGGCAGGACCGACGGGTCGTAGTCGCGCTCATTCGCGGCCTGCGCCTGGTCGAGCATGCGGAAGAACGGGATGACTCGGTCGCCGCCGACGAGCTCGACGTACTGCGTGTCGGGCGTGCGGAAGGACGTGATCACGCGCTTGATCTCGTTGGCCACGAGGTTCTTCGCGTACGGGCACTTGAGGTTCGCTACGTTGTCGGCCTGCGCGTTCGCCTCAGCCACGCGCGCATCGCTGCCGACGTTCACGATGACGCCGCCGACCTCGGGACGGAGGGCGAACGCGATCAGCTTCTGCCTCAGCACGTCGATCTCGGCGGCCGTGCCCGGCATCTTGGCGAAGTCGACGGCGATCACGGTGCGGATCGGACCCGTGTATCCCGTCACGATCTGCGTCGCGCCGCCCGAAGCGGCGGTGAGCGCGTGCACATTCTCGCAGGGGCCGGGCGTCTTGATGATGGTCAGATTGAACGGCTTCGTCAGGCTGAAGGCACCCCTACGCCCGTGGATCCGGATGTAGTAGAAACCATCGCTCCACGTGTTGGCGCTGATGAACTCGTTGGCGGTACCGCCGTTCGCCGAGATCCCTATGAAGGAGCGCAGCTGCGCCTGCACGTACGCGTACGTGGCGTCGCCGACCGTTGGCGCGTCACCGACTGTTGGCGCATCGCCGACCGTTGGCGCGTCGCCGACCGTTGGCGCGTCACCGACTGTTGGCGCATCGCCCACTGTGGGGGCGTCACCGACCGTTGGCGCGTCACCGACCGTTGGCGCATCGCCGACCGTTGGCGCGTCACCCACCGTTGGCGCGTCACCCACCGTTGGCGCATCGCCCACGGTGGGCGCCATACGTCGCCGCGATGTCGCGGTAGAACGATTCATCGAGGTTCACGTCCAGGTTCGACAGCCAGACGAACGCCGAGCCACCCGGCGTGCCCTTGAACTTGAACCAGCGCGACTCGTTCAGGCCCGAGAGGTTCTCGACGATCGTCACCGGCGCGCCGTTTGCTGTTGTCAGTTGGGCGCTGATGTCCTTCGCCTGCATCCAGCTGTCATTCTTTGGAACGAAGTTGATGACCTCGGGTGCGGGCGGCACCGTGGGCGTGCTGCCGTCCGCGGGCACCGTGACCGTGGTCCCGGTGGTCCCACCATCCGGGGCGATGAAGACGAGGCGGTAGTCGGCAGGTGCGAGGTTGGTAAACGAGTACGTGCCCGTCGTCGCGACGACTTCGCTTATCAGCACGGTGCCGCTCCACAGCTGCACGCGCGTGCCCGCCGCCGTCGTGCCCGAAACAGAGACGAGATGCGAGAGGACGAATGAGAGCGGAGACTGGTTACCAAGCGTCGCGCTGAAGGCGTTGGACGTCGCGAGCTGGAGCTGGTTGTTCCAGTACACCGTCTGGTAGCCGGTCTTCAACGCGCGGTAGCTCAGCGGTGTGCCGCTGACCGTCATCGTGAACGCCCCATCGCTGTTGGTCGTCGCCGTGAAGTGCACCCCGCCGCTCGCGTCCACCGCCTCAACGAGGGCGCCCACGAGCGGGACCTCCTGCGTGAGCTCGCCTGTCGTCACGACCGTGTGGACGGTGCCGGTCACCGTGGCTGCGCACGCGGGCGTGACGAGTGCGTTGGTGAAGAGGTCCTTGGCGGCCGTTGTCATTGTGGCCGGCGAGCCGAAGAAGCCCCAGAGCGTCGCACAGTTGCCCTGCGCGACGAGCGGATAGTGCGTCGTGTCGTCGGTCTGACGACCGATGCGAACGACTCCAGGGATCGCCGTGGGATTGTTGAACGCGAGGAACTGAGTGGCTGACGTGTAGAGCGGGACAACGCTGCCCGTCTCGAGACTCGGTGGGCAGATCTCCACGTTCGGGTCGCATCCGATCAAGCGAGGCGTTGACCAGATCGGGTTCGCGCCGTCGACGATGA
>VBJD01000123.1 GCA_005887995.1 Chloroflexota bacterium | reverse complement strand
ACCGGTGCCGTCACGATCACACGCTCGCCATCCGGCAACGTCTTCGCCGTCGGCACGACCACGGTCACCTGGACCGCGACCGATGGCGCGGGCAACACCGCGACCGCGACGCAGGCCGTAATTGTCGTCGATGACACCGCGCCGACGATCGTCGCGCCGGCGAATATCCATCGGGGTACGGGTCCGGGCGCGACGACCGCGACGGTCCTCGTCTCTGACGCCGATCTCGGTACCGCGTCGGCCACTGACAACTGCCCAGGCACGCTCGCACCGAGCCGCTCGGGCGCCCCCGCGGGCCATCTGTTCCCGTTCGGCGTCACGACGATCACCTACACGGTGGCCGATGGCGCCGGCAACACGAACGCCGCGACGCAGACCGTGACGATCGATGACACGACCGCGCCGACGATCACCGGCGCGCGGCTGCCGGCGGCCAACGCGGCGGGCTGGAACAACACCGACGTCGTCGTGACCTTCACGTGCGCCGATGTCGGATCCGGCATCGCGAGCTGCACTTCGCCGGTCGCGCTGAGCGGCGATGGCGCCGCCCAGTCAGCGAACGGCACCGCGACCGACCATGCGGGCAACTCGACGAGCACGACGGTGAGTGGGATCAACATCGACAAGACGAAGCCGGTCATCACGTACTCGGGCAACGCGGGCGCGTACACGATCGACCAGATGGTCGTGATCACCTGCAGCGCGAGCGACGGGCTATCCGGCATGGCGTCAAATACGTGCACGGGCGTCAACGCACCGGCGTACACGCTGGCGACTGCCGAGCGGTCTCAAGGCGCAGATCGATCAAAAGGTCACGGCCGCATGTGCGTCACTCGCTCTCATCACTCCGCAGCTCACGCCGACGCAGAAGGCGGCTGCGATCGCCGCATACAAGCTCGCCGTCGATGGGCTCGTCGCGCTGGGTTACCTCACACCCGCGCAAGGCACGACGTTGAAGGCTCTCGCCGATACGCTGTAGCCGCCGTTTTCCGCCGATTTCTTGCCCTTTCCGCCCGCGCGGCGGATAATCTTCATTGACCCAGCGCTCGAGGGAGTTGCGCAGAGCAACTCTCTTTTAATGTCCGGAAATAGGGAGCTCTGCCCACCTAGCTCAGTTGGTAGAGCACGTCCTTGGTAAGGACGAGGTCTCGGGTTCGATCCCCGAGGTGGGCTCACTGAAGGAGACAGCGGAGCAATGGCAAAAAAGAAATTCGAGCGAACGAAGCCGCACGTGAATGTCGGGACCATCGGTCACATCGACCACGGCAAGACGACGCTCACCGCTGCGATCACGAAGACGCTGGCCATGAAGGGTCAGGCCGACTTCCGTGCCTTCGACTCGATCGACAACGCTCCCGAGGAGCGCGAGCGCGGCATCACGATCTCCATCGCGCATGTCGAGTACGAGACCGACAAGCGCCACTACGCGCACGTCGACTGCCCGGGCCACGCCGACTACATCAAGAACATGATCACCGGCGCGGCGCAGATGGACGGCGCCATCCTAGTCGTCTCGGCCGCGGACGGTCCGATGCCGCAGACGCGCGAGCACATCCTCCTCGCCCGCCAGGTCGAGGTCCCCCAGATCGTCGTGTTCCTCAACAAGGTCGATCTCGTCGACGACGAGGAGCTGCTCGAGCTCGTCGAGCTCGAGGTCCGCGAGCTCCTCACCAAGTACAAGTTCGACGGCGCGAAGACGCCGATCATCCGCGGGTCCGCGGTGAAGGCGCTCGAGTCGACCTCGACGGACATCAACGCTCCGGAGTTCAAGCCGATCCTCGAGCTCATGAACGCAGTCGACTCCTACATCCCGACCCCGGTCCGTGTGAAGGACAAGCCGTTCCTCATGCCGATCGAGGACGTGTTCGGCATCAAGGGCCGTGGCACCGTGGCGACCGGGCGCGCCGAGCGCGGCACGATCAAGGTCGGTGAGGACGTCGAGATCGTGGGCATCCGTGAGCCGAAGAAGTCCGTCGTCACCGGCGTCGAGATGTTCCGCAAGCTCCTCGACCAGGGCGAGGCCGGCGACAACATCGGTCTGCTCCTGCGTGGACTCGAGCGCGATGACATCGAGCGCGGTCAGGTCATCGCGAAGCCAGGAACGGTGAAGCCGCACACGAAGTTCGAGACTGAGGTGTACGTCCTCTCGAAGGAGGAGGGCGGCCGCCACACGCCGTTCTTCTCCGGCTACCAGCCACAGTTCTACGTGCGAACGACCGACGTGACCGGATCGGTGACGCTCAAGGAAGGCACCGAGATGGTCATGCCCGGCGATAACGCCAACCTGACCGTGCAGCTGAAGACGGCGATCGCCCTGGAAGACGGTCTGCGCTTCGCCATCCGTGAGGGTGGTCACACCGTTGGCGCGGGCGTCGTGACGAAGGTGGTCGAATAATGCCGAAGGACAACCGCCCGATCATCACGCTCGCGTGCACGACATGCCGGTCGCGCACGTACGCGACGACGAAGAACCGCAAGAACGACCCGGACCGGCTCGAGATGTCGAAGTTCTGCCCGCGCTGCCGGAAGCACACGCCGCATCGCGAGACGAGATAATTGATGAGTCTTACGGCGGTAGCTCAACTGGCAGAGCCCTGGTCTCCAAAACCAGTGGTTGAGAGTTCGAGTCTCTCCCGCCGTGCCGAGGACGGCCGCTAGTGGCACAGGCTCCAGCGATCCCTCGTGGCACCGGCGTCGTCGCGTTCGCGCAGGAGTGCTGGGCGGAGCTGCAGAAGGTCACCTGGCCGGAGCGTCAGACGATCGTCCGCCTCACGCTCATCGTCATCGTGATCTCGGTCCTCGTCGCGGTGTACATCTTCCTCTTCGACAACCTGTTCACCATCGTCGTCACGCAGCAGATCGTCGGCGCGCCGGGCGCATCGCCGACGCCGGCGCCCTAAGGAGTCACCGTGGAAGAGAAAGAGCGCAAGGACGAAGAGCAGCTCGCCGACGAGCTCGCGAAGAGTGACGAGTCGGCCTCCGAGGAGGTCGATGCCGCCAAGCTTTCCGACGAGGCGGCGGAGGCTGCCGCGCGTGCGTTCCTGGGCACGGCCGAGCCGGTCGAAGAGGTCTCCGTCGACGAGGCGAAGAACTTCATGCGGCGCACTGGTGCCGTCGCTGAGGCCGAGCCCGAGGTGCCGACCGTGGCCGAAGCCCCGGTCGCCGAGCCCCAGCCGGAGCCGCAGATCGCGCCCGCGCCGGCGGAGCCCGTCAGTGACGGCCGGCGCTGGTACGTCATCCACACGTACTCCGGCTACGAGAACAAGGTGAAGACGAACCTCGAGCACCGCATCCAGTCCATGGACATGGGCGACAAGATCTTCCAGGTGCTCGTCCCGACCGAGGAAGAGATCGAGATCAAGAACGGCAAGCGGCACCCGGTGGAGAAGAAGATCTACCCGGGCTACGTCCTCGTCGAGATGGTCATGAGCGACGACTCCTGGTACGTCGTGCGTAACACGCCGGGCGTGACCGCCTTCGTCGGCAGCGGCAACAAGCCGACAGAGCTGACGGAGCAAGAGGTCCGCCAGATCCTGCGGCAGATCAAGCTCGACGCGCCGAAGTACAAGGTCGCGTTCACGAAGGGCGAGGCGGTGCGCGTCACCGATGGCCCGTTCACCGACCTGCACGGCGTCGTCGACGAGGTGAACCCCGAGCGCAACAAGGTGAAGGTCCTCGTCTCCATCTTCGGGCGTGAGACACCGGTGGAGCTCGACTTCCTGCAGATCGAGAAGCTGGTGAAATAGTGGCCAAGAAAATCAAAGCAGTCGTCAAGGTCCAGATCGCCGCGGGGAAGGCGACGGCGGCGCCGCCGGTCGGCACCGCGCTCGGCCCGCACGGCATCAACATGGGCCAGTTCATCAAGGAGTACAACGAGCGGACCGCGTCGCTCGCGGGCACCGTCGTGCCCGCGGTCGTGACGGTCTTCGAGGACCGCTCCTACAGCTTCGTCACGAAGTCGCCGCCCGCCGCCGACCTCATCCGCAAAGAGGCTGGCATCGAGAAGGGCTCGGGCAAGCCGAACAAGGAGAAGGTCGGGAAGATCAGCCGGGCGGCGGTGAAGAAGATCGCCGAGACGAAGATGAACGACCTGAACGCGACGAGCCTCGAGGGCGCGATGAAGATGGTCGAAGGCACCGCACGCAGCATGGGCGTGGAGATCTCGGGCTAGCATCTCGCCGGGAGGCGGAGATGGCGAAGCTACTCATCACGACCAGTACCGGTCCGGGCGATCCCACGCGAGCCAGCGTCCCGCTGCATATCGCGCTCAACGGAGCGGTGAAGAGCGGCGTCGACGTCGCGCTCGCGTTCGCTGGCGACGGCGCCGAGGTCCTCAAGCCGGACGTCTACAAGAGCCTCCGTGGCGTTGGCATCCCGGCGATGGCCGACCTCATGGCCGGTCTGGCACAGGCGAAGATCCGCTTCTATGTCTGAAAGGGCTGCGCCGAGGCCCGTGGGGTCTCGCAGCCGACCATCGAAGGCGTGGAGTGGACCTTCATCACGCCGCCTGATTACGTGAAGCTTGTCATGGAGGCGGAGCGCGTCCTGACGTTCTAGGGGGCTGTCGTTACTTCTGTCCGCTGTGCTCCGCGGCGTCGAGCACCTCTTCGAGGCGCTGCAGCAGCGCGCGGCCGGAGGCGAGATCGAGCTCGACCGCGATGTGATCCGCATCGGGCCGCCGGCTGTCCCAGAAGTCGAGGCGCACGGTGTGCTCGACCCATGTGTGCGTCGCGTGGTCGTAGCCGATCGTCGCCTCGTCGACGCGGTTCCAGCCTTCGCCGCTCTTCGCGCTGCCGGTGATCTTCGTTTTCGTCGCGATGTTCGTGCACATCTCGCGCTCCTTACGAAAGGTGCTTCGCGAAGAACGCGAAGACCTTCTCCCAGCCATCCGCAGCCTGCTCCGCGCGGAACGAGGGCCGGTTGTAGTAGAAGAACCCGTGGCCCGCACCGTCGTAGCGGTAGAACTCGTACGTCTTGCCATGCCTCTTCAGCTCGGCCTCGTGCTGATCGACCTGCGCCGGCGTCGGTGACTGATCATCGTTACCGAAGAGGCCGAGCACCGGCGCGCTCACGTCCTTCGTCATGTCGATCGGCGCGACGGGCCGCTTCGGGTTCAGGTCCTTGGCCTCCATGACGACGCCGCCGCCCCAGAGGTCGGCGACCGCGCTCCAGTCCTTCGTCTTTGCCGCAGCGACCATCGCGTGCCGTCCGGCCGAGCACGTTCCGATGACGCCCACCTTCCCGGTGCTCGTCGGCTGCGCGCGCAGCCACTTCGCCCCGGCGACGAGGTCGTCGACGACCTGCGCGTCAGCGACGCCCCCATCGGCGCGCACTTTCGCGCTCACGTCGTCGGGCTTGCCGTGGCCGGCGCGGCAGTAGAGGTCCGGGCAGATCGTGTTGTAGCCGTGCTGCGCGAAGCGCCGCGTGAACTCGCGGTAGAGCTCGTCCCAGCCGGGCATGTGGTGGACGAGCACGATGCCCGGGAAGGGGCCGCGTCCCTCCGGCCGCGCGGTGTACGCGTGGATCTCGTCCCCGTTCGCTCCTTTGATCTTGATGACCGCGGCGGTCATTCCGTCCGAACCAGCCGTGTCGAAGGAATTCCAGAACGTCATGGCGCCCCTCTTCTCGCGTGGTTTCGTGTCAAAATAGACGTCTCTCCGCGATGGAGAGCGTGCACCGCGCGTGAGACGGGAGCCGCGAGGCGAAAGGGGAAGCACATGCCAGCCAAGAAGCACGGCAAGCGCTACGACGAGCTCGCGAAGAAGATCGAGCGCGGCCACGAGTACCCGCCGGACGAGGGTGTGAAGCTCGTTAGAGAGACCAGCCAGGCGAAGTTCGACACGACCGTCGAGCTGCACCTCCGGATGGGCGTTGACCCCAAGCAGGCGGATCAGATGGTCCGCGGCTCGGCTGTCCTCCCGAACGGCACGGGCAAGACCGTCCGCGTCATCGTGTTCGCGCAGGGCGACCGCGCGCGCGACGCGCAGGCGGCCGGCGCCGACGCGGTCGGTGCGGAGGATCTCGCGAAGCGTATCGAGGGCGGATGGCTCGATTTCGACGTCGCGATCGCGACGCCGGACATGATGGGTCAGGTCGGTCGCCTCGGACGCGTCCTCGGCCCGCGCGGCCTCATGCCGAACCCGAAGTCCGGCACGGTGACGATGGACGTCACGAAGGCCGTCCGCGATTCAAAGGGCGGCCGCGTGGAGTTCCGTGTCGACAAGACCGGGGTCATCCACACCATCGTCGGCAAGTCGTCGTTCACGCAGGACGCCCTCGTGCAGAACCTCGGCACGCTCATGGACGCGATCAACCGAGCGCGTCCCGCTGGCGTGAAGGGCGACTACATCAAGTCGGCGCACATCACGAGCACGCAGGGGCCGAGCGTAAAGCTCGAGCTCGGCGCGACGCTGGCGCTCGCGGGTCGCGCGCCCGCATAATTACTAGCGACAACGCCTGAGCTCGCTCGGGCGACATAGCCAAAGAAGCCGGCACCCCGGGGCAGGGACCCTAAGGGATAAGTCCTGCGGAGGCGGAAGCGATCGCGGCGCGCGCCGCGTACGCCCTCGTTCTCCGCAGTCGGGAACGAGGGCTTCGTGTTTAGAAAGGGGGAGCAATGGCCAAGATCAAGACCGGGCCCAAGGTGAAGCGCAAGGGCGGCGGCGTCCCGGCGAAGAGCCGCGCCGTCGACGCGCTCGCGGCGCAGCTCTCGGGATCCACCGCGCTCATCGTCACCGAGTACCGCGGCCTCAAGGTCATGGAGTTCCAGGGCCTTCGCAAGCGGCTGCGTGACCGCCGTGTCGAGTACCACGTCGTGAAGAACAGCCTCCTCTCGCGCGCCGCGACGAAGACACAGCGCGAGGGACTCCGTTCGTTCCTCTCCGGCCCGACGGCCGTCGCACTCTCGAACGGCGACGAGGTCGATCTCGCGAAGGGGCTCATGGATGAGACGAAGACGCTGAAAGCGCTTCGCATCCTTGGTGGTCTGCTCGGCGGCCAGACCGTGAGCGCGGCGGAAATCACCGCGCTCTCGAAGCTTCCCGGCCGCCCGCAGCTGCAGGCCGAGATCGTCGGCAGCCTGCAGGCGCCGCTCGCGCAGATGGTCGGGCTCATCAACGCGCCGTTCCAGACGATCGTGCATGTCTTTAGCGCACGCGGTTCGAATTCGTAATGAAGATCGCCCTGGATCCCAGGGCGGCGCGTTGACGCACAAAGAACGCGAATAGAAAGAGAGAAAGCAATGGCAGTCGAGACCAAGGAAAAAGAGACCAAGGAAAAAGACAACCCGAAGTTCGAAAAGCTCGCCGGTGAGCTCGAGTCCTGGTCGATCCTCGAGATCGCCAAGTTCGGCAAATTCCTGCAGGACCGCTGGGGCGTTTCTGCGGCGCCGGTCGCGGTCGCCGCGGCGCCGGGCGCCGGTGGCGCTGGCGGCGCGGCCGCTGAGGCTGAGGAGAAGACCGAGTTCACGGTCGTCCTGAAAGAGGCCGGCGCGTCCAAGATCAACGTGATCAAGACCGTCCGCGAGATCACGGGCCTGGGCCTGAAAGAGGCGAAGGACCTCGTCGATGGCGCGCCGAAGCCGGTGAAAGAGAACATCGGCAAGGACGAGGCCGAATCCATCAAGAAAAAGCTCGAAGACGCGGGCGCGGGCGTCGAGCTCAAGTAGCGAGTCGACCGGTTGTTCTGCTGCCAGGAATGGTAGCGCAACCGTCCACCGATATCGTTCTCCGAGCGATCCTGCCGGTTCAGGTCGGTGGGCTCGCGAAAGGTGTCGGACCGGGGCCCGCAAGGGCTCCGGTTCGCGTTTTCAGGGCCCGATGCGATACGTCTGCACCGGCTCCCGCTTTCCTTTCAAGTCGAACTCGGCGCGCTCTGCGTTCGCGTACTTCGCGGCGACCGGCACGTACGTTGCGGCGTCCACGACGATGTCTCCGCGTGCTTTCGCCTGCAATCGCGCCGCAGTGTTCGTCACGTCGCCGAGTGACGTGAAGTCCTTGAATCCACCACCGCCGACGTTGCCGACGAACTGCTCGCCGCTGCTGATCCCGACACCGACCTCGAGCCAGTTCCCCTCCGGCGTCCCGTAGCCCATCGCGCGAAGCAGCGCTCTTCCCCCGTCGATGGCCCGAGAGCGGTAGCCGGGGCCGGCCAGTCCGGGAACGAACAACGCCATGACCTCGTCTCCCGCGATCTGCGCGAGCACAGCTTCGTGGCGGAGTAGCGCTCCGGATGCGGTCGCGTAAAAGCGCGACAGGAGATCCTTCACCTCCACGCTGCTCAGTCGCTCCGCGAGCGTCGTGTAACTGCGTACATCAGCGAAGAGCACGCTCAGCGGACTGACACAGCCGCCCTCCGGCGCCGACTCGATGCAGCGCGCGCAGAGCTGCGGATTCTTACGCGAGGGTGCGTAGCCCAAGAGGCGGAAGACGCCCGCGATCGCGCCGGTGAACGGCGCGTTGCAGAACTTGCATCGCATCGCCGCGGGGACGAGCGCGAATGCCCGCCTCCCGAGCCGCGGCGCCCACGCGGCAGTCGTTTCGCCGCGAAATATCGCGCGCCAGCGTGCGTCCATCGGGACGATCGACGCGCCCAATTCTGTTGACCTGTCGTCAGCGATGCGCGGATAGTACGGAGCCGATGTTCGCAGTCCTGCGCGCCTGCGCCGCGATCCTCACGTGGCTCGCGTGGCTCGCGCTCGCACCGAGCTTCGGTCTGCCTGAGACGGCGCCGGCCGCGATGTTCGATCGGCTCTTGTCGAGTACGGGTTGGGGTTGGTTGGTCGTGCTGTGCGGCGAGATCGCCATCGTCGGGCTCTACGCGCTCGCGCTCCGTCGCAGGCTGCTATCGCCTGGTCTCGTTCCGGCGCTCGGGTTCGCCGTCGCGGTGTGGCTGGTGGCCGGCGCCGTCGTCATGCCACTGATGGGCGCTCTCGCCGGCTCGGCGGCGCCGACCGACGCGATGAGAGGGAGCTTCATGATGCTGCACCTCGGTCCGCTCGCCGCGGTGAGCGCGCTCATCGGCCGCCTGCTCTACGGCGCGGTCCTCGGCTCGAGCACGAGTATGTGAATGGCCGGGACGTGATCCGGGCGCTGCTCCCGCTGGTGATCGCAACGGCGATCGGCGGCTGCGCATCGACGCCCGCGAACGTCGGTCCACCCGACGCGCAAGCCCGCGGCGCGTCCCAGCACGTCGTGGCGGAGGGCCCGGTGGAAGCGCTGCCAGCAGGCACGACGTTCGTCAGCGTGCTCGCGCTCCCTCAGCCTGCCGGTGCCGTACTCGGGCCGCACTCCCACATCCCCGGCTTCACCTATGTGCTCGGCGGCGTCGCGACGGTCGCGTTCGTCGACGGGAAGACCGTCGATGTCGTTGCGGGGGAGGCGGTCTTCACGCCGGCGAACGTCGTGCACGTCCACTCGAACGAGCGCGGCCGCGGCGTCGCCATCGCGTTGGCCGTGCTCCTCATCGGCGCAGTGGTCGGACTGGTGATGCTTTCCCGCCGAGGCTGGCGTTGGACACCGCTGTGGCTCGTGGGACTCATCACGATCGGGGCGATCGGAGTGGCCGATCCGACCATGAACGATTGGTACTTCATCGCTGTCCGCCCTGAGGCTCAGCGGGGCGGCGCGATGCCCGTGCCCGCGGCGCGACGGACACATGAGTCGGCCGCGCTCGCGGATCTCGGTCCGGGTCCGTTCCTCGAACGGCTCGATGCGTTCGTGATCGAGCCGGGCGGACGAACGATGGCGCACCGTTCTGACGGAGCGGAGACGCTCATCGTCACTGATGGGCGCGCGACGATCTGCGTGGGTGGCGCGAAGACAACCGTGGAGCGCGACCAGGCGCTGACGGTCCAAGCCAATACGCCGCTGCAGTTGCTGAACGTCGGTACCGCCCCGTTGGGCGTCGTCCGATTCAGTGTGCGACCGAAGAGCGGTCAGCTCGAGACTCTCGTCGACAGCTCACCATGCTGAACACCGCGCCGATGTGGCCGGCGGCGTGCACGAAGGGGCCGCGTGTCTGAAACGAGGCAAAACGGCTGGAAGACCTGCTCGCGCGGTCACAAGTACCGCGGCACCATCGGCTGTCCGATCTGATGGAAGAAGCACCGCGCCGGCGGGTCCGCCGGAAAGAAAAGCTCTAAATAACCCCACGGGCGTGTAGCGCGGTTGACGCTCCGGCCTACTTGACATGTGACCTTAAGGTCACATATTGTCGGCGCACTTGGATGAGGTGTTCCAGGCGCTGGCGGACCCGACGAGGCGGGGGATCCTCGACCGGCTCTTCTCGAAAGAGGGGCAGACGGTGAACGACCTCGCTGCCGCGTTCGCGGACGACATGACGCGCTACGGCGTCATGAAGCATCTCGGCGTGCTCGAGAACGCCGGGCTCGTCGTCACGCGTCGCGTCGGTCGAGAGAAGCACCACTACCTGAACCCGGTGCCGATCAAACAGATCCACGACCGTTGGATCGGCAAGTACGCCGAGCGTCGGGCGGAAACCCTCGTCACGCTGAAACGTCGCATTGAGGAGATGAGCAATGTTGGAGCAGGCCGTCGTGATTGAGAAGCCCGTGCACATCGAGCAGATCTTCATCAACGCCACACCGGAACAGGTGTGGGAGGCGATCACCGACCCCGAGTTCACCGCGCAGTTCTTCTACAACGGCCGGGTCAAGTCCGACTTCCGGCCAGGCGCGCCGCTCAAGTACGTCGACGAGCGCGACGGCTCGCTGCAGATCGAGGGGATCGTCGTCGAGGCGGACAAGCCGCGACGGCTCGTACTCGACGAGAAGTACGTGTGGGCCCCGGACGTCGCTGCCGACCCAGTGCACCGCGAGGTCTGGGAGATCGAGCCGCTCGGTAAGGTGTGCAAGCTCACCGTGTCCTTCTACGAGGTGGCGCTCGACTGCGCGACGATGCGGAGCATCCTCGGTGGGATCCCGCTCATCGTGTCGGGTCTCAAGACGCTCCTCGAGACAGGGAAGCCGCTGCCCTCGCGCTGACCTTCGTCGCTCGCAGTGAGCGGACCGGGCGCTAAGCCCGGTCCGTTCGTCCTTCGACGATCGCCTTGAGGTTCGCAAGCACGAGGCGCCAGCTACCTTCACCGTGCGCGAGGTCGATGTTCTTGCGATGGCCGTCCTCGCTGACCGACACGCGCGTCCCCGCGCCGTCGTCGCTCAACTCGATGATCACGCGGTGGCGCGTCTTGATGAGCGGGTTCGCATATTCGAACGCCAGTCGTCGCTCGGGCTCCACGCGAATCACACGGCCCTCGACGTCGTACGTCCGACCTTCGAGCGTCGTTCTCCACGCGAGGGACCCGCCTTCGCGCCAGTCGACGCTGGTTTCGGCCGCCGGGATGAAGCCGGCTAAGGACGCGTGCGCTACGAGTACGCCGGCGCCTCTCAGACGAAGGACCATCCCATCGCGCGGCCCTCGAGCCACTTCGCCGCATCGGCCGAGCCTTTGAGCAGCGCGACCTTCGCGTAGATCTCGGCGTCTGTTGCCGTCGCTGCCAGGACGGAAACCTCGTGCAGATCCGTCTGCGCTGGGCGCGACGTCCGCGGATCGATAAGGTGGTGGAGACCCGGGCCCCACATGCGCTTTGTCACACCGCTCGTCGCCGCTGCCATGTCCTTTAGAAGGACGCTCCGATCGCCGAAGCCGACCGGCCAACCCTCGCCGGTCTCGCCGCTACCCCTGGCGAACAGATCACCGCACAGGTTCACGAGGCAGTTGTCCCCGAGGCGCTCTGCAAGACGATCGGCCATCCAACCTTTCGCGATCCCACCGAGGTCGATCGCCGCGCCAGCGGCGAGACGCGCCTTTCCGTCGCGAACTGAGAGCAGCTCGGGGAGCGGTCGCGGTGGGGGTGGCGGCATCGCGGTCGGCGTCGAGCCGAGCGAGAAATCGCGCGTGTATCCGGCCGCGAGCAGCGCCGGCAGCGTCGCGGCGTGTACGAGTCCATCGCTGACGTCGAACGCGCGTAGCGACTCGCGGAGCAGTGCGTCCATCTCGGCGCTCACCTCGACCCAATCGCCGGCGGACGCATTGAACTGGCTGAGCTCGCTCGACTCGCTGAACCGGGTGAAGCGATCGTGCATCTGGCGCACCCACGCCTCGCCCTCCGCCAGCGTGCCGCCGCCGAGGTCGATGCGGAAAAGCTCGCAGTCGCCGCCAAGCGCCGTGAAACCGCGGTGCTCCACCACGTAACTATCTCCGACGGGACCGGGGGCGCGAGCTTAGGTCGGACGGGGCAGGCTGAACCAGAAGCGCGTCGTGCCATCGGCGGAGTCAGCGCCCACGCGTCCGCCACCGACCTCGACGAGCGTCTTTACGATCGCGAGCCCGATGCCCGCGCCACCGGTCGCGCGGTCGCGCGACTTCTCGACGCGATAGAAGCGCTCGAAGACGTGTTCGAGGTCGTCGGCGGGGATGCCCGGACCCGAGTTCGAGATCGACACGAGGACGTCGTCCTGCCGCGCGCGCGCCGCGACGCCCACCCGGCCGTCCTCTGGCGTGTAGCGGACGGCGTTCTGCAGAAGGTTCGCGAGGACCTGCGCGATGTGGTCGGGATCGGCGCGCGCCGCGAGCGTCTCCGGCAGATCGACATCGACGTGCAAGTGTCGCTTCTCGAACGCTGCGGTGTGGAGGTCGACCGCCGCGACGACCGCGGCGCGCAGGTCGATCTCGCGCCGATCACCGCTCGTGGTCGGCGGCACGTCACCCTCCGCGAGCGCATCGAGCGAGCGGGAGAGCCGAACGAGCCGATCCACCTCCTCGTGCAGCGACTCGAATGTCGAGCGCTCCGCCGCGACGACGCCGTCTCGCAGCGCCTCGAGGTATCCGTGCAGATTTGTGAGCGGCGTTCGCAGCTCGTGCGCCGCGTTGGACACGAATTCGCGTCGCATACGCTCCTGCTCTTCGATCTCGCGAGCCATCCAGTTGAACGACTCGGCGAGCGAACGCACTTCGGCAGGACCGCGATCGCCGACTCGGACCGCGTAGTTTCCCTGCGCGAGCAGCCGCGCAGCCTCGCTCATCTCGGCGAGCGGCGACGCGACGCGGCGTCCGACGATGATCGCGAGCGCGACGCTCATCGCCGCGGCGACGACGAGGGCAGTTACGAAGAACACCACGACGCTGTCGCGGAACATCGCCTCAGCGCTCGCGACGGATTCCCCGTGCTCGACCATGATCTGCGAGAAAGACCGGCCGCCGAGGACGAGCGTGCCGAGCGCGAGCACGCTGCCGACGAGCAACGCGACCGCAGCCACGGCGATCGCGATCTGTCCGCCGAGGCCGAGGCGCTTCACCTCTCGATGACCGCGCGGTAGCCGGCGCCGCGGACTGTCGCGATATACCTCGGCTGCTCGGGATCGTCGCCGAGCTTCTCGCGCAGTCGGCGGATGTACACGTCGATCGTCCGATCGAGGATCTCGCTCTCGCCGTCGCCATACAGCGCATCGAGCAGCGCTTCACGGCTGACGATCCGCCCCCGCGCCTGGATGAGCGCGGTCAAGAGGCGAAGGTCAGAGCCCGTGACCGCGATCCGCTCGCCCGCGCGCCGAACCTCGTGCCGGTCGCGGTCGACGGTGAGGTCGCCGAGCGCGAGCTTCTCTTCATCACGCGGCGCCGATACGCCTGCGCGGCGAAGCAGCGCTTTAACGCGCACGACGAGCTCGCCGGGCGAGAACGGCTTGGGCAGGTAGTCGTCAGCACCGCTGGCGATCCCAGAGATCCGGTCGGCAGTGGAGCCGCGCGCGGAGAGAATGAGCACGGGGACATCGGAATCCGCGCGCGCCGCCCGTAGCACCGAGAAGCCATCGAGCCCCGGCAGCATCACGTCGAGCACCAGTAGGCGCGGCGCGCGCTCGCGGATCGCGGCGATCGCGGAAACGCCGTCGGCGGCGGCGACGACGTCGAAACCCTCTCGCTCCAGATACATGCGCACGAGGTGAACGATCTTCGGATCGTCGTCCACGACGAGGATCGGCGCGCGGCCAAGCGTGCGCGGCACGACCTGCATGTTCCCACGGTGTCAGGCGTCGATGACATTTCCATGACAGCGCCGTCGCCGTGCTGTCATGCGCGCCCGGCACGATCGTCCCCGACCCGCGACACGCGGGCACACATCTGGGAGGGCTCTTCGCATGACACAGGTACTCGCGCGCATCCTCAGCGTCCTCGCGCTCATCGCCGTCCTGCTCACGTCAGGCACGACGGCCGATGCTACCGGCACGGCCGGAGCCGTTTACACGCTCACGAACGCCGCGTCAGGCAACGCCGTCGTCGCGTTCTCGCGATCTGCTTCCGGCGAGCTCGCGCCGGCCGGCACGTTCGCGACTGGCGGGCTCGGCGGCGGCTCGGGCCTCGGTTCGCAGGACGCCGTCATCACGAGCGACGACGGGCAATGGCTGTACGCGGTCGACGCGGGCAGCAACGACATCGCGACTTTCAGGATCAGGCACGACGGTCTCGGTCTGGTCGGTCGAACCCCGTCCGGCGGCACGCGGCCGATCAGCCTGACAACGAACGGCGATCTCGTTTACGTGCTGAACGCGGTTAGCAACACCATCACCGGATTCCGCGCCTCTGGTGGCTCGCTTGCACCGCTACCGGGTTCGACGCGGGTCCTTCTCGGCCAGGGTCCGGCACAGGTCGAGTTCGCGCCGTCGGGCAACGTACTTGTCGTGACCGACAAGACGACGAGCACTCTCGAGACCTTCGTCGTCGATGGGGACGGCGTCGCAGGTTCCGCGCGCAGCTTTACTTCATCCGGCGCGGTCCCATTTGGCTTTGCGTTCGGTCACCGCGACCAGCTTGTCGTCTCCGAAGCGGGAGGCGCCCCGGCGGGACTTTCCGCCGCGTCGTCGTATCGCGTCGCGAACGACGGCAGCCTCGTCGCCATCACGCGCTCGGCAGCGACGACGCAAGCTGCGGCGTGCTGGGTCGTCGTCACGAACAACGGCCGCTACGCGTTCACCGGCAACGCCGGAGGCGACTCGATCTCGGCATTCGCCATCGACCAGGACGGCTCGCTCGAGCTCGTCTCCGGACAGGCCGCGTACGCCGCGGCGGCGCACACGACCGATCTCGCGACGAGCCGGGACAGCAGGTTCCTCTACGCCCTCGACAACGGCACGCACATGATCAGCGGGTTTCGTATCGGATCGGACGGCTCACTCACGCGCGTTCCGGGCGCGATCGTGCCTGCCGCAAGCGTCGGGCTCGCGTCTCGATGACCGAACGAGCGGTTGATGTCATCGGCATGTCATCGGTCCATGCCTACGGTCGGCTCATCTTGCGACCAGGAGGAACACATGAGGCATGCATTGGCGGTACCGATCGCGCTCGCGTTGCTCTTGACCGTCGGCGCGAACAGCGCTTCGGCGCGACCTGAACGGGGCCTCGTCTACGTCGTCAGTCAGGGACTCTGCTACGAGACGTTCGCGGCGGCCGACACGCTCCCTGACCATGGTCCGTTCCAGCTGATCCTGCCGTCCACCATCTGCGGGCCGGGCACATCGATGACGATGTTCGGCCCTGGCGATCCGGGCTATACCGGCGGCCGGTGGGTGCGTCCGGACGGGACGCACTTCCTTTGCCCGCTCGTCGGCGGCGGCTCTCCGCCACCGCAGTAGCACCGAACGCGGAGTGCGCCGAAAGGCGCGCTCCGCGTTCACCATCTCCTTCACGGCGCTCCTTAAGAGTGCGCGCGGGATGGGGGAGTGGTCGCCGCGTGCGCGAGCCCTCTCGCCACCGCTGGGCGTCGCACTCTTTGCGTGATCGCCGCGCCTGGCGTCCTGGGCGAGCTCTCGCGCATGTCGGCGCTCTGACCGCACAGCGACATCCTCCGCGGCAGGCGGTTGGAGCGGCGCGTCGGCATTCTTCGGATGCTCCAGCACGAACCGCCCGGCGCCGACGAAGGTGACGCCCGCGAGGAGCGCCGCTCCCGCGCGCAGGACGACCGACGCGTCCATCGCTATCGCGTCGCGAGCGCGGACGACTTGAGGACCGAGATCGGCTCGAAGCTCTGCGCGAACACTTCCTTCGCGTCGACCGCGAGGTGCGTCTCGAGGATCTCCTGGTACACGGACCGGAAGTCGACCTTGTAGCCGAGGTTCCCGCCGGTGTCGAGCTTCGCCAAGCTCGGCATCTCGCCGTGCAGGCCGCCTTTGACCGTGTCGCCGATGAGGAAGACCGGCGCCGCGGTGCCGTGGTCGGTGCCCGCGCTCGCGTTCTCGCGCGGACGGCGTCCGAACTCGGACCACGTCGCGATGAGCACGCGGTCGCTCATCCCGTGCCCGGCGAGGTCCTGATAGAAGGAGGAGATCGCCGAGTCCAGGTAGCCCATGAGGTCGTCGTGGCGCTGCTGCTGCGTGTAGTGCGTGTCGAACCCGCCGAGCGTCACGTGGAGGACCTTCACGCCCGTGCCGGTGACGATGAGCTCCGCGGCGAGCTGAAGCGCCGCCGCGAGCTGGTTCTTCGACGAGTACACGAGCTTCGCGTTGTCGGAGTACTGCGCTTTCGGCGTGTAGCCCGACGCCGACGTCTTGAGCTGCGCGATCGTGTCGCGCGCCGTCGTCACGGCCGTGTCGAAGAGCGCGCCGTAGATACCGGGCGTCCCGGTGTAGAGCGCGCCCATCGCCTTGTCCATGTCGTCGCCGCCGTTGAACTTGAATGACTGCTGGCTGTTCACGACGGTGAGCGTCGCTTCGAGGTCGCGCAGCGCGCCGGGGATCTCGGTCGATCCGCACGCGCAGCCGACGAGCGGGTGCCCTGCGGAGTCGTAGTTCTTCGCGATCGTCTTGCCGAGCCAGCCGTCCTGTTGACGGCGATCGGGGTCGGCGGTCTCCCACACGCGGATCGAGTCGAAGTGCGAGAACGAGGGCTTCGGGTAGCCGACGCCCTGGACGATCGCGACCTTGCCCTGCTGGTACAAGGTGTTGATGCCCTTGAGGTTCGCGTTGAGGCCGACCTCGTCCGAGATCGGGAGCGCCTGATCGACGGACTTCGAGAGCTGCGGCCGCAGATCGCGGTAGGTCGCGTCCTTGAGCGGCATCACCGTCTGCAGGCCGTCGTTGCCGCCTGCGAGCTGGATCATCACGAGGACCTTGTCGTTCACGACGCCGCCCTGCTTGCCCGCGTAGACCGCGCGCGCGAAGACGTCGGGGACCGCGGCGTACCCCGCGGCGAGGCCGGCCGCGCCCGCACCGAACACCAGCCCGGAGCGGAGGAAGTCCCGCCTGTTCAATTTGGTCAGCGTCGCGACCATTGATCGGCCTCCGATCTTCCCGCCACTCGGAAAGATTTCACTTACTCAGACTCACTTGAGCTGGAACTCAGGCGACGCGAAGACGAGCATCCAGCGCTTCCGATCGTCCGTCGCTTCGTTCAGCAGCTTGAGCGTTTGCGCGCTAAGCACGCCATCGAGATGCGTCTGGTGCGCGTTGGCCGCCGAGGCGACCTTCTTCGCCGCCGTCACGATCTGCGTCGCGAAGTTCGCGCGCGCGAGCATCGTGTTCGACGAGATCCACGACTCGTTCTGAGGCCAGCCGCCGACGCTCGGCGGGTCGAAGAGCGTCTGGCCCATGCCCATCTGGTTGCCCATGACCGCGCGCACGATGCTCGGGTCACCGAGCGCCTTCACCGCGTGCACCATGTACTCGATCGGCGTCTTGACGAGCGCGCGGTAGCTCGACGTCGCCGTGAACTCGGGCGACATGAACACGTCGCGCATCAGCGTCTTCACGTCGTATTTCGTTTTCCGGAAGCTCGCCGCAAGGCGCGCGATATACGCGTCGTCCGGCGTCGGCATCGCGAAGTGCGTGACGACCCTGCGTGTGATGAATGGCGCCGTCGCGTCTTGCGCGACGATCTTGTCGAGCACGAGGTCGGTGTTCCACACCTTCGTCTCGCCGAGGAAGGCGTACGGCGCTCCGGCGTACGCGCGCTGGCGCTCGAAGACGCCGGTCTTCACGCTGTCCGCCTTCGGCGGGACCTTCGGCGTGTTGCCGCGCTCCATCGCGCGCTTGAGCTGCGCGTCGACGATCGCTTGCGTGAGCGGCTCGCGCCATCCCGCGAGGCCCTTCGCCGCGGCCTTCACGTCGTCCTCGGTGAAGGCGTCCGCGCCCATCGAGAACAGTTCCATGAGCTCGCGCGAGTAGTTCTCGTTCGGGTTGCGTCCGGTCGACGTCGCGAGGTCGAGGTAGCGCAGCATCCCCGGATCGATCGTGACCTGGTAGAGCATCGTGCGCAGGTCCGACAGCGCGAACTTCCGCCACGTCTGGTTCTGCCAGTAGATGAACGGGTTCTGCGGCGAGACCTTGCGGAAGTCCGATGTGAAGTGTCCGTGCCAGAAGAGGGTCATGCGCTCGCCGAACGGGGTGGGGGTGGAGAGCATGTGCTCGATCCACCACTGCTGCAGCTGCCCGATGTTGAGGGGCTTGTCTTGCGATGCGTCGTCGCCGCCAGTGAACGGAGCCGGCTCGGCGATCGGTGTTTCGATGAGCCGATCGATGGTCTTCGCGTAACCGTCGGATTGCGCCTTCTCGAGCTCCGCCTGCGTCGCGCCGAATGTCGTGCGGCGGAGAAGATGTGCGACACGCGCGCTCTCGGTGTTGAGCGGCGAGACCCAGTCGAGCCCGGTCTTGTTGCCCTGCGTGCCTGTGACCGGAACGGGCGTGAACGGCGGCTCGTTCGCCCACGCGACCAGTCGCGCGGCCGCAACGCCGACACCGGCCGCGGTCGCCGCCGCGAGGACATCGCGTCGGCGGAGGAGCGATGACTTCGGCTTCTTGCGATGCGCCGTGGTCGGTGCCGCTGCACTGGGCACCGCGGTGTCCACCGCCTCTGGCGCCCGGTCTGGCTGGAGCGAGACCGGGGTCTCCTGCTCGTCGCTCATCTCTGAAGGAATGTACGCAGGTGGGCGGCCGGTGTTGCGCCGCCCCGCCTCGCCGGGGCATCGCTTTACGGTCTTTTGACGCGCCGTCGCCGAGGGCGCCCGTCTCGGCAGCGCGGTCGTCCCTGGTGCAACAGAGATTGGTCCGTATACTGGTCAGAATGAAAACCTACCCGCTGGCCGAAGCGAAGGCGAAACTCAGCGGTCTCATCGACGAGGTCAGCCGCCGCGACGAGCGTGTGACCATCACGAAACATGGCCGCCCCGCGGCGGTGCTTATGAGTCCGAACGAGGTTGAGAGCATCGAGGCGACTCTCGAGATCATGTCGGACCCCGAGTTCTACGCGGAGATCCTCCGGAACAGTGCCGCCCTCGACCGGGGCGAAGGAGTCGAGATGACGCTCGAGGAGATCTTCGGCGAGGAGGTTCCAGCCGCCCGTGATCGCGCGAAGGCTCGTGCTGCTGCGTCGGGCCGCCGACCAGCTCCGCCGGCTGCCGCCCGTTCCAAAACAAAGAGTGCGCGAGTCCCTGCGAGACCTCCAGCGAGGCGCGGCCGTCGGTGAACCGCTGCGCGCCGAGCTCGCAGGGCGGTGGCGCATTCGTGTTGGGTCGCTGCGGATCGTCTATCGAGTGAGCGACGCCACCTTGCTCATCGTCGCGGTCGGGCCCCGACGAACGATCTACACGGAGCTCGAGCGCGAGTCACGCGGCCGCGAGTAGGTCCCTGCCCGTCGCGGACTTAGCGCGCTGCGAGCTTCTGGATCGTCGGCGCGCCGTCCGCGACGACGCCGGCGCTCACGCCGATGGTCCACGTCACCTCTGCCACATAGACGTTGCCGTGTGAATCCACGGCGATGCCATGCGGCGCGGTGAAGTTGCCCGCTGTGTTCGGCGGTCCGCCGCCGAACCGCGCGAGGACCTTGCCGTCCGTGTTGAGGATCGAGACGCGGCCGTAGCGATCTTCACGGATCTCCTCGCCCTTCGGCGTCTTCAGTCCCTTACGCCACCACAGCTCCGCGACGTAGAGGCGGCCATCGGGACCGAGCACGAGATGGGTCGGCCGCTGTACGTCCGTCCATTCCGCGACGAACTTCCCGTCCGGCGTGAACACCTCGATGCGGTCGTTCTCGCGGTCGCACACGAGGACGCGGCCATCGCGCAGCACGCAGATGCCGTGGGAGATCTTGAACTGTCCCGGTCCGGTGCCGGGCTCGCCCCACGATCGGATGAGCCGGCCCTCGGACGAGAAGTGGTGCACGCGCGCGTTGCCATAGCCGTCACTGACGTACAGCTCGCCGTTCGGCGCGACCGCGATGTTCGTCGGTCGGTTGTACGGACCCGCGGCGCGCGTGACCGTCGCGAGGTTCGATCCGTCGTAGCCGGTGTCTGAAGCCATACCGATCGGGCCGATCGCGCCGAGCTCCTTCCCGGCCGTGGTGAAGTGCCGCACTGAATGGCCGGCATCGTCGACGACGAAGAGCGTGCCGTCAGGGTGCATGGTCACACCGTGCAAGCGGTCGGTGAACAAACCCTCGCCCCAGGTGCGGACGAACGTGCCGTCGCGCTCGTACACGAAGATGCATGACCGAACGCGCGTCGCGAGATACACGCGGTCGCGGGCATCCACCGCCACCGCCGCCACATCGCGATGCGCGAGGCCGGCCGGGAGCTTCTCCCAGCCTGCCCGCGTGGCTAACTGCCCCATTTCGCCCACGAAAAACGCATATTGACAGCCGCCGCCGAGAGGCGGAAAGTGAGCGGTCCGCTCGCTCTTGACCACCCGGTAGGTTCGCTCATACCATTACAGCCTTGCCGTCCGTCCGCCTCTCCGCCTATTCGCCTGCCCTAAACGCCTGAGGAGGGTCTGCCCATGTCCGTAACCCTCGACCGGGCTACCGCGCCCGTTCGCCCACGCCGCGATTTCGCCTCTCTGCCTG
>VBJD01000122.1 GCA_005887995.1 Chloroflexota bacterium | reverse complement strand
CGGAGATGAGCCGCCGCGAGTGGGAGCGCGAGGGTCGCGTCCCGCTGCACACCCTGCGCGCGGACATCGAGTTCGGCATCGCCGTCGCCAAGACCACGTTCGGGACGATCGGTGTGAAGGCCTGGGTGTACCGCGGCGACATCGAGCCCGCGCCGCGCGTCGCCGCCGGCGGTCCAACGGCGGTGCAGGCGCCGCGCGCCATCCCGCCGACCCCGCCGAACGCCATGACCGGCGCGCTCGGCACCACCGTGATGCCAGCGCCGGCTCTCGTGCCAGCGGCACCAGCGCCTGCGGCGCCCATACCCGCGCCCGCTGCGCCCGCGCCTGCGGTGCCCGCGCGCGCACTCGCGCCCGCGGCGCGCGTACCCGCCGCGCCCGCGCCCGCCGCGCCCGCAGTCGCGCCCGCGGCGCCGCGTGAGCCGACGCCAAGTGGTGCGAGTGGCGCTGGCGGCAGGAGTGGCACGAGCGGCACGGGTGGGGAAGCGTCGTAATGCTTCAGCCGAAGCGGCTCAAGCACCGCAAGTTCCAGCGCGGGCGCATGAAGGGTCACGCCGTCGCGGGCGGCACGATCGCCTTCGGCGAGTACGCGCTGCAGGCGCAGGAGCCGTGCTGGATGACCGCGCGGCAGATCGAGGCCGCGCGGCGCGCGATCGTCCATCACTTCAGCCGTGGCGGCAAGGTGTGGATCCGCGTGTTCCCGGACAAGCCGGTCACCAAGAAGCCCGCTGAGGTGCGAATGGGATCCGGTAAGGGCGCGCCCGATCACTGGGTCTGCGTCGTCCGACCGGGAAAGATCCTCTTCGAGGTGAGTGGTGTCAGCGAGCGCCTCGCGAAGGAGGCGCTGCGGCTCGCGGCGTACAAGCTTCCGATCAAGGTGAAGTTCCTCGCACGGGAAGGTGAAAGCAGTGCAACTGAAGGACATGCGGCGGCTGTCTGACAACGAGCTGGCGGACGAGCTCCGGAGCGCGAAGGAGCAGATCTTCGATCTGCGCTTCAAGCTGGCGACGCGCCAGCTGAAGAACTATCGCGAGCTGCCCGCCGCGCGCCGGCGCATGGCGCGCCTGCTCACCGTGCAGTCCGAGCGACAGCAGCAGGAGAAGGCGTCCTAGATGGCAGAGAAGACGACGACGAAGAAGGCGGCAACGAAGACCGCGGAGAAGACCGCCGAGAAACCCGCGCGCCCGTCCTCGCGCGGTGCAGCGGGCGACGAGAAGACGGCCGCGCGCGCGACGCCGACAGAGACCGCCGAGAAGAAGGCGCCGGCGACGGAGACCGTAGAGAAGAAGGCGCCGGCGGCGAAGCGCGTGACGACGAAGGCGATGGCGCAGGCGAAGGCCGCCGCTGCCCCGAAGACGGCGGGCACGAAGGCCGCAGCCGCGGCGGTGTCAGCGCGCAAGGCGGTCACGGTGCGCAAGCGCACCGCCGCGACCGTGCAGAAGACCGCCGCGCCGGCCGAGGGCGAGGCCACGGGCTGGCGGCGCTTCCGTCGCAAGACGAAGGTCGGCGTCGTCATCTCGGCGAAGATGCCGAAGACGGTCATCGTCACCGTCGGCCGCATGCGCAAGCACCCGCTCTATAAGAAGGTGGTCCGCCTGCGGAAGGGCTTCGCCGCCCACGACGAGGCGGGCGACGTGCGCGAGGGCGACCTCGTGCGCATCCAGGAGAGCCGTCCATACAGCGCGACGAAGCGCTGGAAGGTCGTCGAGGTCCTGAGCCGTGCCGGTGAGGCCGCGGCTGCGGCGCCGAAGGCCGCCGACATCGAGAAGATGCTCGAAGAGGCTGAGGGCGTCACCGAGATCCTGCAGAAGCCCGAGGAAGAAGAGAAGCAAGAGGCCGAGGAGGCGCAAGCGCCGTGATCCGTCCGTACACCCGGCTTCGCGTCGCGGACAACAGCGGTGCGCGTGAGATCTCCGTGATCCGCGTGCTCGGCTCGTCGACGGGCTCCGACGCCGAGATCGGCGACGTGCTCATCGCGACGGTGAAGAACGCGCTGCCGAATCAGGGCGTGAAGAAGGGCGAGGTCGTGCGCGCGGTCGTCGTGCGGCAGACGAAGGAGTACCGGCGCAGCGACGGCTCGTACATCCGCTTCGACGACAACGCCGCGGTGCTGCTCAACCCGCAGAACCAGCCGCGCGGCACGCGCGTGTTCGGCCCCGTCGCGCGCGAGCTGCGCGACAAGAACTTCATGAAGATCGTCTCGCTGGCCCCGGAGGTCCTCTAAGTGGCTACGAATCTGAAGATCCGCAAAGGCGACGAGGTCATGGTGCTCGCGGGCAAAGACCGCGGGAAGCGTGGCCGCGTGCAGGAAGTGAACCCGGGCAAGGGGACCGTGATCGTCGCGGGCGTGAACATCGCGAAGCGGCACACCAAGCCGAATCCGTCAAAGAACCAAAAGGGCGGGATCATCGACGAGCCGCGCCCGCTCGCGTTCGGCAAGGTGATGGTCATCTGCCCGCACTGCGGCAAGCCGACGCGCGTCGCGCGCCGCATCGAGGACGACACCAAGGAGCGCGTGTGCAAGCAGTGCGGCGAGGCGATCGTCGTCGAGGAGAAGGCGTAATGGCAAGCGCAGCGCCATCGTCAACGATCGTGAGCGGCATGAAGCAGCGCTACGACACGCAGGTCAAGGACGAGCTGCGCAAGCAGTTCAACTACGACAACGTGATGCGCATCCCGCGCCTCGCGAAGGTCGTCATCAACATCGGGATGGGTGAGTCGATCGGCAACGCGAAGGCGATGGACGCCGCGGCCGGTCAGCTCGCGCAGATCACTGGCCAGAAGCCGATCGTCACGAAGTCGAAGAAGGCGATCTCGAACTTCCGCCTGCGCATCGGCATGCCCATCGGCCTCAAGGTCACCTTGCGCGGTCCGCGCATGTGGCACTTCTACGAGAAGCTCGTCACCGTCGCGCTGCCGCGCATCCGTGACTTCCAGGGCATCCCGGAGCGCAGCTTCGACGGGCGCGGGAACTTCTCGCTCGGCCTCAAAGAGCAGCTCGTGTTCCCGGAGATCGAGTACGACAAGATCGACCGGCTGCGCGGGATGGAGATCACCATCGTCACGACGGCGAAGACGGATGAGGAGGCGCGCGCCCTTTTGCGCAGCCTCGGCATGCCGTTCAAGAAGGCGAGTTAGGAATGGCGAAGAAGAGCCTCATCCTCAAGTCACAGCGGACGCCGAAGTTCAAGGTGCGGCGGTACAACCGCTGCCAGGTGTGCGGCCGGCCGCGGGCTTACATGGTCAAGTTCGGACTGTGCCGCGTGTGCTTCCGCGAGCACGCGCTGCGCGGCGAGTTGCCTGGCGTGACGAAGTCGAGTTGGTAGGTAGAAGATGACGGACGAGACGACGACAACGACAACGACAACCACCCCGAGCGAGGGCGGCGAGCGCAGCGCCGAGCGGACCGCCGAGCGCACCGCCGAGCGCACCGCCGAGCGCGCGGCGCCGGTGAAGAAGGTCGCCTCGACGCGCAAGCCGCGCCCGCGGATCGTCGGCGTGCCGAACGACCCGGTCGCGGACATGCTCACGCGCGTGCGCAACGCCGCGGGCGCGCGTCACGAGTCCGTTTCGATCCCAGTCTCACGCACGAAGCTCGAGATCGCGAAGATCCTCAAGAGCGAGGGCTTCATCTCGTCGTTCGACCAGCCCTCGGCGCGCGAGCTCGTGATCAAGATGAAGTACGTCGGCGGCAAGGTCCCGGCGGTGTCGGGCCTGCGCCGCATCAGCAAGCCGGGACTGCGCGTCTACGCGCGCAAGACCGAGATGCCGCGCGTGCTCGGGGGTCTCGGCATCGCCATCGTCTCGACGTCGTCCGGTGTCATGACCGGGCGCGAAGCTGAGAGAAAGGGATTGGGCGGGGAAGTCCTCGCCTTTATCTGGTAATGAGCCGCATAGGCAGGCAGCCGGTGAAGATCCCGCAGGGCGTGGACATCACGCTCGAGGGCAACACGCTCAAGGTGAAGGGCCCGAAGGGCGAGCTCACCCGCACGTTCCACGACAACGTCTCGCTCAAGCGCGAGGACGGCACGATCCTGGTCGCCCGCAAGAACGACGAGAAGGCGACGCGCGCCCTCCACGGGCTCACGCGAGCGCTCATCGCGAACATGGTCACCGGCGTCACGGCCGGCTACAGCCGCGACCTCGAGATCAACGGCACCGGCTACCGCGCGATCATCCAGGGCAAGAAGGTGACGCTCAACCTCGGGTACAGCCACCCGATCGAGGTCGAGGCGCCTCCGGGCATCTCGTTCGCGGCGGAGACGCCACAGAAGCTCAAAGTCTCGGGTACGGATAAGGAGCTCGTCGGCGAGATCGCGGCGAAGATCCGGGGCTTAAGGAACCCGGACCCGTACAAGCACAAGGGCGTGAAGTACGCCGAGGAGCGGCTCCGCAAGAAGGCGGGCAAGGCCGGCAAGGTCGGCGCGAAGGCAGGGGCATAAGTGGCAGAGAAGACTCGCGAGCAGGGTCGCCGTCGCCGTCACGAGCGCGTGCGCCAGAAGGTGCGCGGGAGCGCGGCGCGTCCGCGCCTTGCGGTGTACCGCTCGCTCACGCACATCTACGCGCAGCTCATCGACGACGACGCCCAAAGGACGCTCGCGTCGGCGTCGAGCCTCGATAAGAAGGATGGCAAGAAGTCGGAGCAGGCCGCGGCCGTCGGGCAGGCGCTCGGCGAGCGCGCGAAGCAGGCCGGCATCGAAGAGGCCGTGTTCGACCGCGGCGGCTACAAGTACCACGGACGAGTGAAGGCCTTGGCCGAAGCCGTCCGCAAGACGGGAGTCAAGGTCTAATGGCGCGAATCGATGCGAACCGGCTCGAGCTCACCGAGCGCGTGGTGCAGATCAACCGCGTGTCCAAGGTCGTGAAGGGTGGCCGTCGCTTCTCCTTCTCGGCGATCGTCGTCGTCGGCGACGGTCGCGGCCACGTCGGCGCGGGCCTCGGCAAGGCGGACGAGGTGCCGGACGCGATCAAGAAGGGCATCGAGGACGCGAAGAAGCACATCATCAAGGTGCCGCTCCTCGACCGAACGATCCCGCACCAGGTGACGTCGAACTTCGGCGCCGCGACGGTGCTCCTGCGTCCCGCATCGAAGGGCACGGGCGTCATCGCCGGCGGCTCAGTGCGCGCGGTCGTCGAGTCCGCGGGCATCCACGACATCCTCTCGAAGTCGCTCGGCAGCACGAACCCGGTGAACGTCGTCATGGCGAGCATGGCGGCGCTCAAGTCGCTGCGCTCGGCCGACATGGTCACCGAGATGCGCGGCGTCGACGTCGGTCGTAAGACAGCGAAGCCGGTCGAGGAGCTCGTCGAGGCATGAGCAAGGTCGTCATCCGCCAGTTCAAGAGCGCGATCGGGCAAAAGGACGCCGCGCGCGAGACGCTCGCGTCACTTGGCCTGCGCCGCCCGGGCAACGTCGTCGTCCGCGAGGACAGCGCGACCGTCCGCGGCCAGATCCGCAAGATCGCGCACCTCGTTCGTGTCCACGACGACCGCCGCACCGGCGAGGTCGAGGTCGAGGACGAGCGTCGCGCGGCGCAGCCGCAGGCCACGGCCAAGCCCGCGGAGACAGCGGTGACTGGCCGGCGCCGGCACGGCAAGCCGGTCGCGACGAAGAGTGGGAGTCCGTCATGAGACAGCACGAGATGCGCGCGCCCCTTGGGTCGCGCAAGAAGGTCCGCCGCCTCGGCCGCGGCATCAGCGCCGGCCAGGGCAAGACCGCGGGCCGCGGCACGAAGGGCCAGCTCGCGCGCACCGGTCCGGGCCTGCCGGGCTGGTTCGAAGGTGGCCAGACGCCGATCCACATGCGCATCCCGAAGATGCGCGGCTTCAAGAACCGCTTTCGCGTGGAGTTCGTCGCGGTGAACGTCGATCAGCTCGCGAACTACGAGGTCGACGGCAAGGTCACGCCGGACACGCTCGCCGCGAAGGGGCTCGTGCGCCCCGACGCGAAGGTGAAGGTCCTCGGCGACGGCGTCGTTGGCGACAAGCTCGAAGTGCACGCGCACGCGGTGTCCGCCACGGCGAAGCAGAAGATCGAGGCCGCGGGCGGCTCGATCGTCCTGATCAAATGACCGGGGCCGTCGTCTAGCGATGGGCATGTTCAACGCGCTGCTCGAGGCGTTCCGCACGCCCGATCTGCGCAACAAGATCCTGTTCACGCTCGGCATGCTCGTCGTCTTCCGCTTCCTCGCGCACGTGCCGCTGCCCGGCGTCGACCAGACGCAGCTGCAGAACGTCATCGCCGGCAGCCAGCTGCTGAACCTGCTCGACCTCTTCTCGGGCGGCGGCCTCGCACGCCTCTCGGTGGTCGCGCTCGGGGTGAACCCCTACATCAACGCGTCGATCATCATGACCCTCCTCAACCAGACCATCCCCGCGCTCGAGAACCTCTCGAAGGAGGGCGAGTACGGGCGCAACAAGATCAACCAGTACACGCGCGTGCTGACCGTGCCGCTCGCGCTCCTTCAGGGCATCGGCGTCGCGGTGTTCATGCAGCGCTCGAACGTGATCCCGGAGTTCGGTCCGGCGAACCTCGGCCTCACGCTCGCGATCCTCTCGTCGCTCGTCGCGGGGACGCTCATCCTCATGTGGCTGGGCGAGCTCATCAGCGAGCGCGGCATCGGTAACGGGATCAGCTTCATCATCTTCGCCGGCATCGTCGGCCGCATGCCGACGACGGTCTCGCAGACGTTGGAAGTGCAGAACAATTTCTTCGCGCTCGCCTCGATCCTGGTCATCGCGGTGCTCGTCATCGCGGCGATCGTCTTCATTCAGGAGGGTCAGCGCCGGATCCCCGTGCAGTACGCGAAGCGCGTGCGCGGCACGCGGATGTACTCGGGTGGCTCGACGTTCATCCCGCTGCGGGTGAACAGCGCGGGCGTCATCCCGATCATCTTCGCGATCTCGATCCTCCTGCTCCCGTCGCAGGTGGCGCAGTACTTCACGAACTCGGACACCGACTGGCTGAAGAACATCTCGTCGGGCATCGTGGCCGCGTTCGGCAATCCGATCTTCTACAACAGCCTCTACTTCGTCCTCGTCGTCGTCTTCACGTTCTTCTACACCGCGTTCACGTTCATCCCGAACGACGTTGCCGACAACATCAAGCGCTACGGCGGGTTCATCCCGGGCATCCGGCCGGGGCGCCCGACCGCGGACTTCCTCCAGCGCGTCGTGACGCGCATCACCATCGCCGGCGCGCTCTTCCTCGGCATCGTCGCGGTGATGCCGACGCTCATCGGCGACCTCACCGGCGTGCAGACGCTGCGTCTCGGTGGCACGAGCATCCTCATCGTCGTCGGCGTCGTCGTCGAGACGATGAAGCAGCTCGAGGCGCAGCTGCTCCAACGCTCCTACGAGGGGTTCATCCGCTAGGTCATGGGGGACATCATCTTCATGGGCCCGCCCGGCTCGGGGAAGGGGACCCAGGCGCAGAAGCTCGTCCGCGAGAACGGCTGGGTGCAGCTCTCGACCGGCGACCTCTTCCGTTCGCACATCGAGGCCGCCACCGAGCTGGGAAAGCGCGTGAAGCCGATCCTCGACGCCGGGACGTACGTACCAGATGACATCACGGTCGAGATGGTCCGACAGCGCCTGCGCGACATCCCGAAGGAGACGCGCATCGTCTTCGACGGCTTCCCGCGCACGATCGACCAGGCGAAGGCGATCGACCGCCTTCTCAGCGAGGTCGGTCGCGGCCTCGACGGCGTGATCTACCTCGATGTGCCGCGCAACGAGCTCATCGCTCGCGTCATCACCCGCGGCAAACGGGAGGGGCGCAGCGACGACACCGCGCGCGTCATCGTGAAGCGGCTCGACGTGTACGAGCAGAACACGCGGCCGCTCATCGACCACTACAAGCAGCGCGGCATGCTGCGCGAGGTCGACGGCACGGGGACGGTCGAGGAGATCGCGACACGCCTGGGCAAAGCCGCGGAGGCGACGTGGTCACGCTGACCGAGGCGCGATGGTCACGCTGAAGACGAAAGATGAGACGGCGAAGATGCGCGAGGCCGGGCGCATCGTCGCGGAGGTGCTCGCGTCGTGCCGCGCCGCGGTACGACCCGGCGTGACGACCGGCGAGCTCGACAAGATCGCCGCGGACATCCTGAAGCGACGCGGCGCGACGTCGAACTTCAAGGGTTACGGGGTGCCGGTGCTCCCGCCGTTCCCCGGCGTGATCTGCACGAGCGTCAACGAGCAGGTCGTGCACGGCATCCCAGGAAAGCGGAAGCTCAAGACCGGCGACATCATCGCGATCGACGCGGGCGCGATCGTCGACGGCTGGCACGCCGACGCCGCGATCACCGTCCCGGTCGGCGACGTCTCACCCGTCGCGGAGAAGCTCATCGCGACGACCGAGGAGGCGCTGCGCCGCGCGATCGCGGCGGCGCACGTCGGCAAGCGCCTCGGCGACATCGGCGCGACGGTGCAGCGCTGGGTCGAGTCGCAGGGGTTCAGCATCGTGCGCAATTACGTCGGGCACGGGATCGGGCGCGCGATGCACGAGGAGCCACAGGTCCCGAACTACGGCCCGCCCGACCGCGGGCTCGAGATAAAGGACGGGCTCTGCATCGCCATCGAGCCGATGGTGAACGTCGGCGGCGCCGAGACCCGCACGCTCGCCGACCGGTGGACCGTGGTCACCGCCGATTCGAGCCTTTCGGCCCATTTCGAGCACAGCCTGTGGTGCACCGTCGCCGGGCCGGTCGTCCTGACCGCCCCCCAGGGCAAGGCCGCGGTGGCGGCCTGATGAGTGTCGAAACGGGCATCCGACGGGCCGAAGTCGTGACAGCGGTGGGCGGTTTCGGTACAATTTTGGTTCCCGTGCGTGGCGCCGCGGATTTCCGCGTGCGCGTGCGCGCGGAGACCGAAGGCTGGAGCGTCGTTGGCGAGCAATAGCAAGCAGCAGGGCAAGGCGAACAAGGACGTCATTGAGGTGGAGGGAACCGTCTCGGAAGCCCTTCCCAACGCGATGTTCAAGGTCGAGCTCCAGAACGGTCACGCGGTCCTGGCGCACATCTCGGGAAAGATGCGCATGAATTTCATTCGCGTCGTCCCCGGCGACAAGGTCTTGGTCGAGCTCAGTCCATATGACCTCAAGAGAGGTCGCATCACGCGAAGGGTCAGGTACTAACGAGTCATGAAAGTGCGGGCATCGGTGAAAAAGCGCTGCGATAAGTGTCGGATCATCCGGCGCGAGGGCACGATCCTCGTGATCTGCTCCGAGCCGAAGCACAAGCAGCGGCAGGGATAAGAAGGAATGGCACGCATCGCCGGCGTCGACATCCCGCGCGAGAAGCGCGTCGATATCTCGCTGCGCTACATCTTCGGCATCGGAGAGACGACGGCGCGCGAGGTGCTCGAGCAGGCGCGGGTCGACGGCGCGGTCCGCGTGCGCGACCTCACCGAGCCGCAGGTCGCGAAGATCCGTGAGGTCATCGATCGCGGCTACACCGTCGAAGGTGATCTGCGCCGCGAGATCGCGATGAACATCAAGCGGCTCCAGGAGATCGGCAGCTATCGCGGGATCCGTCACCGCAAGGGCCTCCCGGTCCGCGGTCAGCGCACCCGCACCAACGCGCGCACGCGAAAGGGTCCACGTAAGACCGTGGCCGGGAGGAAGAAGTCGGTGTCGAAGACCTAATGGCGAAGGACAGCAAGGAAGTCCAGGCGAAACAGACCAAGGACGTCCAGGCGAAGCCGGAAGAGAAGCGCGAGCGCGGCAAGCCGGAAGCGGCTGCCGCCGCGACGGCGGGCGCCGAGGGCGAGAAGGCCGCGGCACCGCGCAAGCGGCGCGAGCGTCGCGTCATCCCGCGCGGCACTGCCCACGTCAAGGCGAGCTTCAACAACACCATCGTCTCGATCGCCGATCCGGCGGGGAACGTCATCGCGTGGTCGTCCGCCGGCGCGGCCGGTTGGAAGGGGTCGCGCAAGAGCACGCCCTACGCCGCGCAGATCGCCGGGGAGAACGCGGCGCGCAAGGCGCTCGACGCGGGCATGAAGACCCTCGAGGTCTTCGTGCGCGGTCCGGGCGCTGGGCGCGAGGCCGCGATCCGCGCGCTCGAGGCGACCGGCCTCGCGGTGACCGCGATCACCGACGTCACGCCGATCCCACACAACGGATGCCGCCCTCCGAAGCGGCGGAGGGTCTAGATGGCCAGGTACACCGGGCCGGTCTGCCGGCTCTGCCGCCGCGAAGGCATGAAGCTCTTCCTCAAGGGAGAGAAGTGCCTGACCAAGTGCACCTTCGAGAAGCGCAGCTCGCCGCCGGGCATGCACCAGCAGCGGCGTCGCAAGGTCTCGGACTTCGCGCTGCAGCTGCGTGAGAAGCAGAAGGCGCGTCGCATTTACGGCGTCCTCGAGCGTCAGATGACGAACACGTTCGAGAAGGCGTCCGAGGTCCACGGCGCCACCGGCGAGACGATGCTCCAGAGCCTCGAGCGCCGCCTCGACAACACCGTGTACCGCGCCGGCTTCGCGAAGTCGCGATCCCAGGCGCGCCAGCTCGTCGCGCACGGCCATATCCAGGTGAATGGCCGCACGACGCGAGTTCCGAGCTATCAGGTCAACGCCGGCGAGCAGATCGGCGTGAAGGAGTCGAGCCGCGCCTCGAGCTACTTCAAGGAGGCGGTCAACTGGGCGAAGACGCAGACGCGTCCTGGCTGGCTTGAGACCGATCCCGAGGCATTCACGGCACGCGTCCTCGCGCTGCCGACGCGCGACCAGATCGAAGCGCAGGTCAACACGCAGCTCATCGTTGAGCACTATTCCCGCTAGTCGGCAGAAGGAGCCCACATGACACTCGTTGAACTCGAGTATCCAAAGATCGAGCGGATGGAGGGTGACGACCGCTACGCGAAGTTCGCGTGCGAGCCGCTCCCGCCCGGATACGGCACCACCCTCGGCAACTCGCTGCGCCGCGTGCTGCTGTCGTCCCTCGAGGGCGCGGCGATCACCTCGGCGCGCGTGCGCGGCGTCGCGCACGAGTTCTCGACCATCCCCGGCGTGAAGGAGGACGTCGTGCAGATCGTCCTCAACCTGAAGAACGTGCGCCTGCGTTCGTTCGCGAACGAGGCGGTGACGCTCACCCTCGAGAAGGAAGGCCCCGGCGTCGCCACCGCGGGGGACATCGCGACGACGAGCGAGATCGAGCTCGTGAACCCCGAAGCGGTCATCGCGACGCTCGAGCCCGAGGCCTCGCTGTGGATGGAGCTCATGGTTGAGAAGGGCCGTGGCTTCCACTCCGCCGAGCGGCGCGAGGGCCTGCCGATCGGCGTCATCCCGATCGACGCGCTCTTCAGCCCGGTGAAGAAGGTGAACTTCTCGGTCGAGTCGACGCGCGTCGGCCAGGTCACGAACTACGACCGCCTCATCCTCGAGGTGTGGACCGACGGCACGACGACGCCGGACGAGGCGGTCGCGCAGGGATCGAACATCCTCGTGCAGCAGTTCTCGCTGTTCGCAGGTCTCACGCGCTCGCAGGCCGCGATCGCGCAGCCCGAGCGCAGCAACGGCTCGAGCCTGCCGTCGCAGATCGCGGACATGCCGATCGAGGACCTCGACCTGCCACAGCGCGCGTTCAACTCGCTGAAGCGGCATGGCATCACCAAGGTCGGCCAGCTGCTGCAAACGCCGGACGAAGAGCTCCTGCGCATGCGCAACTTCGGCAAGAAGTCGCTCGACGAGATCAAGGAGCGCCTCGCGGCGCGCGGTCTTATCGAGCTGCCGCCGCGTGACGAGACCGAGGCCGAGACCGCCGCAGTCGAGGAGTCGCCGGAGAACGGTGAGGAAGAGCAGCCCGCGGGCACCGAGGAGGAGCAGGGCTAGTGCCGCATCAGGTCCACCAGCGCAAGTTCAGTCGCACGATCGACCAGCGCAAGGCGATGCTGCGCAACCTGACCTTGTCGGTCTTGCGCTACGAGCGCGTGAAGACGACCGAGGCGAAGGCCAAGGAGATCCGCGGCCAGATCGATCGCATGATCAATCTCGGCAAGGACGGCTCCCTTGAGGCCCGGCGCCGCGCCGCGGCGTGGCTCCCCGAGACGGTCATCGTGAACAAGGTCTTCGACGACCTCGCCAAGCGCTACACGGACCGCGCGTCGGGTTACACCCGGACGACGCGCCTTCCGCGTCGCGTGGGTGACAACGCGCCGCTCACGCTCATCGAGCTCATGCCCCACGACGAGGAGAAGAAGGCCGCTGAGACCGCGGAAGAGAAGCCGCGCCGGCGCCGTCTGCCCTCGCTCCGTCGCGGTGGCGGTGAAAAGGCCGAGAAGGCTGAGAAGAGCGAGAAGGCCGAGAAGGCCGAGGCCAAGACGGACGAGAAGGCCGCGCCGAAGAAGGCGACAACGCGCAAGAAAGTGCCGGCGAAGGCGTCCTCGCGCTCGTCGTCGAAGGAGGACTAGCGGCCGAGGCGAAGCACTGGCGCGCGCGCGTCGCGTACGACGGGACCGACTATGCGGGATTCCAGGTCCAGACGAACGCGCGAACGGTGCAGGGGGAGATCGAGCGGGCGCTAACGGAGATTTGCGCGGCGCCGATCCGGATCACCGGCGCGGGACGCACCGATGCCGGAGTGCACGCGACAGGACAGGTGATCGACTTCCGGACGGCGAGCGCGCTGGACGGAGAGGCGATCGAGAGAGGGGTCAACGCCCTTCTTTCGAAGGACATCGCGATCTCGGATGTCGAGGCAGCGAGCGAGGACTTTCACTCGCGGTTCTCGGCGACGGGACGCACATACGAATACCGGATCCGGCGGTCGAGAACCCGCGATCCGCGCGAATGGCGGAAGGAGCACTGGCTTCCCGGATCGCTCGACGTCGCGGCGATGAAGGACGCGAGCGGTTCGCTCATCGGGCGCCACGACTTCGCTGCGTTCGCGGCGGGCGTGTCCGGCGAACGGACCGTGCGGCGTGCCGAGTGGAGCGAGGCGGGTGAGCTGCTCCGCTTCGAGATCGAGGAGGAGGCGTTCCTCCGCGGCATGGTGCGAGGGATCGTCGGGACGCTCCTGTGGGTCGGTCGCGGAAAGATCACCGCAGACCGATTCGCGGAGGTCCTCCGGTCGCGCGACCGGGCGCAGGCGGGTCCCAGCGCTCCGGCGCAGGGGCTCTGCTTGATCCGCGTCGAGTACGGTGAACGAAGACAGAGGCAGAGCGAAGAAGCGGACGAGTGAGGCGGAAATGAAGACATACGCACCGAAAGCAAGTGAAGTGCAGCGCGCGTGGCGGGTCGTCGATGCCGACGGCGCGACGCTCGGCCGTCTCGCGACGCAGGTCGCGACGATCCTGCGCGGCAAGCACAAGGCGACCTTCGCGCCGAGCCTCGACACCGGCGACCCGGTGATCATCGTGAACGCCGCGAAGATCAAGGTCACCGGCAAGAAGCTCACCGACAAGCTCTACATCCGACACTCGGGATACCCGGGCGGTTTCCGCGCCGAGAACCTCGAGCGACTGCTCGCGCGCCGTCCCGAGGAGGTCATCCGCCGCGCGGTGCGCGGCATGCTCCCGCAGAACCGCCTCGGCGAGCAGATGATGCGCAAGCTGCACGTCTATGCCGGGTCCGAGCACCCCCACGCGGCACAGAAGCCGCAGCCGATGAAGGAGGCGACGCGATGAAGTCAGCCGCGTATTTCCAGGGCACCGGTCGGCGCAAGACGTCGATCGCGCGCGTGCGCCTCGTGCCGGGTGAGGGGACCGTCGTCGTCAACGGCAAGCCGCTCGAGGAGTACTTCGGCCGCGACGGGGCGGTCGAGCGCGCGACCGCGGCGTTCGGCGTCACCAACACCGCGCGGAAGTTCAACGCGATGATCAAGGTCGAGGGCGGCGGCGTGACCGGGCAGGTCGACGCGATCGCGCACGGCATCTCACGCGCGCTGCTGCAGGTCGACAAAGAGAACACCAAGGCGCTGCGTCAGGCGGGTCTGCTCACGCGCGACCCGCGCGCGAAGGAGCGCAAGAAGCCGGGTCTCAAGCGCGCCCGCAAGGCGCCGCAGTTCACGAAGCGCTAGGTAAATCAGACAAGCAGACGCTTCAATGAGCGCTTGACTCCTCGTCCGGCGGGAATAGAGTTCGCCGGTCCGCCGGGGCGGATGTGAGGAAGTGACCCGTGGGGAGGGTCGCCGCCGTTACAGCGATGACGGCGCTGGGGCTGAGCGCGCTGTTCCTTATTGCAAGCGACCGGACCGCGGCCGCCGGCGACACCACGCCTCCCGCGCTGACACTTCCCGCGAACGCTCTTACGAACGCGACGAGCTCTCGCGGCGCCGTCGTGTCGTTCATCGCCGTTGCGACCGACGACGTCGCGCCCACGTCTCTCGTCTGCGTTCCGGCCTCCGGAGCGAGTTTCCCGGTCGGCCGGACGACCGTCAGCTGCTCAGCGACCGATGCCGCATCGCATGTGACGACCGCGACCTTCGTCATCACGGTCGTGAGCGCGACGGATCAGCTTGCGCAGCTTCGCGCGATCGTTGCCGCGCTGACCATCGATCCCTCGGTCAAACAGGGACTGCTCGACAAGCT
>VBJD01000116.1 GCA_005887995.1 Chloroflexota bacterium | reverse complement strand
GCCTTCTGCACCGCGCCGCCGATCGAGCCGCTGCGCAGCGGATCGGATCCCTCGATCGTGACGTGGAGCGCCGAGCCCTGGAACCATACGACCGCGTCCGCGCTGCCATCCCGTAGCGCCGCCATCCCTTCGTCGAACGTAGCGACATGACCGTGGACCGCGGTCACCCGAGTCATCGCATCTGACAGCCGCGTCGCGATCGGCGCGGGCAGATTCGAACGGTCGGTCGCGAAGACGATGTCCGGAACGGTCTCCGCCGTGGTGCCCCAAACGAGCCCGACCAGCGTGAGCACGACGAGCGGCGCGACGAGCAGCAGGGCGAGCGAGCGATGGTCGCGACGGAAGCCCAGCGCGATGCGACGGGCCACGGCGACGATGCGGCGCGGATTCACCCGATCGCTCCGGCGGCGGGCGCGCTGTCGAGCGCGAGGAAGGCCGACTCGAGGTCGCGCGCGCCGGCGCGAGCGATGAGCTCCGGTGCCGTGCCCTCAGCGAGGACGCGTCCGGCGCGGATGAGGCCGAGGCGGTCGCAACGCGAGGCCTCGTCCATCACGTGGCTCGAGACGAGCATCGTCACGCCGCGCGACGCGAGCTCGCGGAAGTGCGTCCAGAACTCCCGCCGCAGCACCGGGTCGATGCCGACGGTCGGCTCGTCGAGGAGCAGGAGCTCAGGGCGGTGGAGCAGGGCCGCGGCGAGCGACAGGCGCGTGCGCAGGCCACCCGAGAGCGTCGACACGATCGAGCGGCGACGATCGAGGAGCTCGACCGTCCGCAGCGTCTCTTCGATGCGTGTCGCGGTATCGGGCACGTCCTGGAGCCGCGCGAAGAAGGCGAGGTTCTCGTCGACGGAGAGATCGGCGTACAGGGCCGCTGCCTGTGTCATGTAGCCGATCCGACCCGCGGCGACGGCCTCTCGCGGCGAGACGCCCAGGAGCGTGATCGTGCCCGCGTCTATGCGCACGAGCCCGGCGACGCAGCGGATGAACGTCGTCTTGCCGGAGCCGTTGGGACCGAGCAGACCGTAGATCTCGCCGCGGCGGACCTCGAGATCGAGGCCATTGAGCGCATCGACGGTGCCGAAGCGCTTGCGCACTCCGCGAGCGCGGACGGCGATGGCGTCCTGGAACTTCATCGTCGGCTAAAGCGGCGTGAAGCGCCGCGGCGCGACATGCGTGTATCGACGAAGAAACGAGCCTGAACGCCGGCGCGGTCTCGACATCCAGGGAAGCGTATCGAGCCATGCCTGGGCGAGGACGAACTGCGTACCGCGCCTCGTCGTCGGTCCGAGCTGGAAGAAGTGACGGGTCCGCTTCTCGGCTCGTGGCACGCCGGTTGCTTAGTGGCGAGCACCGGGACCGCGTGAGCGCGGCGGGTAAATAGAAGGACAACAAAAAACATGGAAGCGTTCGTTGTCGGGATCATGATCGGCGTCGCGTTCGGTGTGATCGTGGTCGGATTCCTTGCGGTTGGCGCGTACGACCGGGGCTTCAACGACGCGCTTCACCGTCGCAAGGCATGGCGCGCGGAGCTCGTGGCGCGGCAGGCCGCTGCGCAGCGGATGCTCAGCGGGTACCGCAAGGCTTCATAGGGAGCGAAGGCTCCCGTCCAGCATGGAAAGGCCACCGAAGGGTGGCCTTTCCGTTTGTCCGGGCTTCTTGCGCCGCGTCATCGCTCACGAGCTTCTCGGCCGGTCCCCGCTCCTCGCTGCTGGCTACGCCGGCCTCGTAGTCGTATCTGAGCGAGCCGACGACGGGCCGGCTGGGCGCAGACGCTCGTCGCGGGGACCGACCTCGCGCTCGTCGCGATGACGCGGCTTTACTGCCCGAACCACTTCTTTTTCAGGTCCTCCATGGCCTTGCCGAGCTGCTCCATGAGGGCGGGCACGCCGGTCGGGGCGATCTCCATGTTGCCGTCGCGAGAGAGACGGAGCTCGTCGCCGGGCTGCACGGCGGCGTGCACGGCCGAGCGCTCGGCCGTGATCGTGAAGACGACGCGGTTGTGCTCTGCGTCCACGGTCGCGACGCGGAGTTTGCCGTTCGGCATCGCGGTGATGACCTTCTTCAGCTGATCCTCGGTCTCGACGTCCGCGCCCGGCTGCGGCGCGACCCGCGAGACGGCCTTGCCAACGTCGTCCAGGAACGCACTCGGAACGCGCATCGCGGCGCCGATGAGCGTCGACGCGATCGTGATCGCCAGCAGCACGACGACCGCACCGATGACGAACTGCCAGGCCCAGAACGGGACGAAAGCCATTCGCTTCATAGCCCGCACGCCGAGCAACCGGCGTGCCCTCCTGCATATCTGCCAAGATTCGGCCCATGAACGAGCCTCTGCGTGCAGTGTGCGTCGGCGGCGGTCTCGGCGCGCCGACGGTCATGGCGGGACTGCGAACGCACACGCCGGACATCACTGGACTCATCGCGGTCACCGACTCTGGGCGGTCGACCGGCAAGGTGCGCATCGCCCTGGACGTCCCCGCGCCCGGCGACATCCGCAACGCGCTCATCGTCCTCGCCGAGGGCGATCCCGTGCTCGCGCGGCTCATGGCTCACCGCTTCGACACGGAGAAGTCCGAAGAGTTGAACGGCATGGCCTTCGGCAACCTCTTCCTCGCCGCACTCACCCAGCAGGAGGGCTCGTTCCTGCGCGCGGTCGAGGAGGCGTCGCGGCTTCTCAAACTGCGCGGGCGCGTCCTCCCGGTGACCCTCTACAACACGCACCTCTGCGCTGAACTCGCCGACGGCAGCGTTGTCGAGGAAGAGGTGAACGTCCGCGCCGTCGGCAAGGCGCCGATCGAACGCATCTTCCTCAAGGACGACAACGTCTCGGCCACGCCCGGCAGCGTCGAGGCGATCGAGGCCGCCGATCTCATCACGCTAGGGCCGGGCAGCCTCTTCACCACGGTGTGCGCGTGCCTCCTCGTCCCCGAGATCGCGCGCGCGATCGCCAACGCGCAGGCTCTCGTCGTCTACGTCGCCAACACGACGCGCCAGCCTGGCCAGACCGACTCGTTCGACCTCAGCGATCACGTGCGCGTCGTGCAGGACTACCTCGGCGGCTCCGGGCTCGACGTCGTGCTCATCAACGACGACACGCCGCCCGAGCACTTGCGCCGTCACTACGCCGAGCGGGGTCTCGAGTACATGGAGCCGACCGCCCTCGAGCTCGAGCGGATCCGCGCGCTCGGCGTGCGTCCCGTGAAGGCTCCGGTCATCGACAAGTGGAGCGGGCCGCGCGATCTCTGGCTGAAACAGGACACGATCCGTCACGACGCGGAGCGCGTCGCGCGCGCCCTCGTCGGGCTGGTCGATGAGCGCCGGCGTCCGCAGCTGCGGGCTCTCTAGTGGCCGTCATATCGCGCGTGCGCCATTTCGTATCGGTCGGCGATCTCGACGCGCGGCAGCTCGAGCATCTCCTCGATCTGGCCGCCTCGCTGAAGGCGGACCGACGCCGGCACGAGCCGCACCTTCGTGGCCGCACGCTCGCACAGATCTTCGAGAAGCCCAGCCTGCGCACGCGGCTCTCGTTCGACGTCGGCATGGTCGAGCTCGGCGGTCACTGCATCTACCTATCGCCACAGGAGGTCGGCCTCGGCCGGCGCGAGAGCGTCGCCGATGTCTCCCGCGTCGTCTCGCGGATGGTCGATGCCGTTGTCCTGCGCACGTACTCGCACGAGACGATCGAGGAATTTGCGCGCCACTCGAGCGTGCCGGTCATCAACGGACTCTCGGATCTCTCGCACCCCTGCCAGGGCCTCGCGGACATCTTCACCATCGTCGAGCGCAAGGGCCCCGACCTGCGTGACGTCACCGTGACCTACGTCGGCGACGGCAACAACGTGCTGCACTCGCTCATGCTCGCGACGGTGCTGGGCGGCGCACGCATGCGCGTCGCGACGCCCGCGGGCTTCGAGCCGCTCGCGCGGTTCCGCGAACTCGCCGAGGGCCTCGCGCGCAAGACCGGCGCGTCACTTGAGATGGGCGACGATCCCATCGCTGCGGTGCGCGGAGCCGATGTCGTGTACACCGATGTCTGGACGTCCATGGGGCAGGAGCAAGAGTACGAGCGCAGGCGCCGTGCGTTCCAGGGCTACCAGGTGAACGCGGAGCTACTACGGCATGCGAAGCCGGACGCGATCGTCATGCATGACCTCCCCGCGCGTCGCGGCGAGGAGATCACCGACGACGTGATCGACGGTCCACAGAGCGCGGTGTTCGACCAGGCTGAAAACC
>VBJD01000121.1 GCA_005887995.1 Chloroflexota bacterium | reverse complement strand
CGGAAGGTCGGACTTCAGCGTCGCCGTGTCGCCGGATGGCACGCGGGTGGCGATGATCCGCACCGGCGAAACCGGGCAGCAGCTCGTCACCTTCACGACCGCACGACCGAATGACGTCACGATCGCAGCCATCGATTTCAGCACGACCGGTGAGGTCGCCAGCGAGCTCGTCTGGGCCGGCGACTCGTCGGAATACGTCGTGTTCAGCGTCGACAAGCGCGCCGGGGCCACGATCACGAGTTCGTACTCAGCGCTTCGCAGCTACGACATTGCGGCGAAGAAGCAGAGTGAGATCGCGCGCATCACCAGCGGCCTGCATCTCGTGCCACTGGCCTGGCGCTTCGACACGCATGTCGGTGGCGCGATCGAGATCGATGCGTTCACCGGCCGCGTGGCCAGCTACGACGTCATCCGCGACAACTCGCTCACGGACCGCACGCCGACGCCGAATCTTCGGGGCGGTGACGTCCAGTCCGGCCCGTTCAAGACACAGTTCAGCGCCTCTCGCGATGGCAACCGGATCGTCGCCGTCATCGCGCCGGCCGTTCGCTGGTGGCCGGTCGATCAACCCGGCGCCGCCAAAGAGCTGCTCGCGGATTCGAAGGGCCGCGCCGAATACGCGGAATTCAGGCCCGGCACTGGTGAGCTCGGCGTTCGCGTTCTGGCCGCGACGGTCGGACAAGGCGTGCCGCCTCCTGGTCACTTCGAGATCTGGAGCCTTTCTGGTCAGCAACGCGTCGTGAGCCCGACTGCCGGCTTCAGTCGGTGGCGCGTCGACGGCACAGCCGCGCTCGACGGGACCAACCTCGTCGATCCCGACAGCGGCGCGGTGACCCCGCTCCCGGGCGCGACCAAGGTCGTCGACGTCGTGCGCTTCACGGAACCAGTGGCCGCACCGACTGCGACCGCGCCGGTCGCCGTGACCTCGCCGCTCGGACCTGTGTCACCGACAGCGCAAGCGACGATCGACGGACGCACGTTCCGCATCGCGGACGCCTATGTCTGGCGCGATTTCATGCCGATCTCGCCGCCCGATGGCAAACCGCTCGCGGCGTCGCTGAAGATCCAGGTCGACAGCGGCGCGTTCCCGGTCGACGTGACCGTCGATCGCATCTGGGTCTACGGTCCGACCGTGTGGGAGCCGGCGCTGTTCGAGGTCCGTCGATCGCCGGACGCCGGCACGCCCGCGGATCAGATCGAAGTCTTCGCAAACGGCGGGCCCAAGTGGGATCCGGGCAGCGAGGTGAGTGTCGACGTGCGGCTCATCTCGGGCGGCACCACGCGCATCCTGCGCGTCACCGAAGTCACGATCCAGAAGACGAGTTAGCCACGCCTTCGATCGGTCACCGTGTCATGGAGCACGGCCGCAGCCTCGCTGTTCTTGCGCTCGCGCGCGTAGTCGAGTGGCGTCTGCCCCTTCTTGTCCGTGATCTCCGGGTCCGCGCCCGCGGCGACGAGCATCTCGACCACCGCGACGTCCCCGGTGAACGCCGCGGTGTGAAGCGGCGTGCCGCCGGACGCGCTCTGCGCGTTCGGATCAGCGCCGGCATCGAGGAGCATCCGCACGATCTCTTTCACCGCGGATCCTGTGTCGTCGGCCACGGCCGAATGCAGCGCGGTGAAGCCGCCGTTGCGCGAGGCGGGCCGCACGTTGGCACCGAGATCGAGCAGCGCGCGTACCGCCTCCGGACGCTTGAAGAACGCGGCGAGCCCGAGCGGATGGAAGCCGTCCTGCGCCACGCGATCGATGACCGCGGCGTCTCGCGCGGCGAGCTCGCGGATGCGCGCTGCGTCGCCCACGGTCGCCGCCTCGAAGATGTCGAGATCGGGTCGGTGGCTGAGCAGCGAGTTCGCGATCTCGGCCTTTCCGTGGTAGTAGGAGAGCAGGAGCGCGGAGGTCCCGTTCTCGTCGCGCGTTTCCAGCAGCCTCGGATCGCTTCGCAGCATCTTCTCGACCGTATCGCGGTCGCCGCGCTTGACCGCGGCGAGGAACTCAGCGCTCATCCTTGGAAGCCCTCCCCGGACGAAGTTGATTTAGTTAGGTAGGCTAACTAATATCACGGCGTGTCAAGCGGCGCAAGGCCGGAGCGCGATGTCGCCGACCGGCTGCACTCGGCGGCGATCCACCTCCTGCGCCGCGTGCGCCGGAGCGATCCGCTCACCGGTGTCTCCGCGGCACAGCTCTCGGCGCTCTCGGTCCTCATGGGCGGGCCGAGAACGCTCGGCGAGATGGCGGCAGCCGAGCAGGTGCGCCCGCCCACGATGAGCACGCTCGTTGCGGAGATGGAGCGCCTCGGACTCGTGCGGCGCTCGCGCGATCCCGCGGACGCGCGCGTCGCGCGCATCGAGATGACCGCGAAGGGGCGTCGCGTGCTCGCGAAGGGCCGTGAGCTGCGGATCGCCGACATCGAGCGCCGCGTGCGCCGGCTGCGGCCCGAACAGGTCGCGTCGGTGCGCGAGGCCGTGTCGATCATCGAGGCCATGCTGAAGGAGGAATAGCCGACGCCATCGCCGGGGTTGAACGGTCGTACCCTGTGCGCAGGGGAGGATCGTCCGTGCTCCGGCTCTTCAACACGCTCACACGCCGCGTCGAACCGTTCACTCCCCTGACCGCGGGCGAGGTCCGCATGTACACCTGCGGGCCGACGGTGTACCGCGCGGTCCACCTCGGCAACCTGCGCAGCTACCTCCTCGCCGACTGGCTGCGACGCGCGTTCGAGTTCGACGGGCTGCGCGTGACACATGTGAAGAACATCACCGACGTCGGGCACATGCGGCAGGACGTCGTCGATCGCGGTGAGGACAAGGTGATCGCGGCGGCGCTCGCCGAGGGCAAGACACCCATGGAGATCGCGGCGACGTACGAGGAGCGATTCCGCGAGGACGAGCGCTCGCTGAACATCTTGTCGGCCACGGTGTATCCGCGCGCGACCGAGCACGTGCCCGAGATGGTCGCGCTTATCGAGCGGCTCCTCGCGCGCGGCCTCGCCTACGACGTCGACGGGACCGTGTACTACGCGGTGAAGCGATTCCCCGGATACGGCCGCCTCTCGGGCAATGTGCAGGAGGCGCTGAAGCAGGGCGTGCGCGCTGAGGTCGATCCCGCAAAGCTCGATCCGTCGGACTTCGCGCTCTGGAAGCGCGCCGAAGAGGGACGCGCAGCACTCGTATGGAAGACACCGTGGGGCGACGGCTATCCCGGCTGGCACATCGAGTGTTCGGCGATGAGCACGCGCTACCTCGGCGAGCGCTTCGACGTGCACACCGGTGGCGTCGACAACATCTTCCCGCACCACGAGGACGAGATCGCGCAGTCCGAGGGCGCGCTCGGTCACGACGTCGTCGGGACGTGGATCCACGGACAGCATCTGCTCGCGGACGGGGTGAAGATGGCGAAGTCGGCGCGCAACACGACAGAGGTGAGCGAGATCCGCGACCTCGGCTTCGATCCGCTCGCGTTCCGCTACCAGGCGCTGCTCACGCACTACCGGCAGCGCATGCACTTCACGCTCGCCGCGCTGCGCCAGGCCGCGGAAGGGCTCGATCACGTTCGCCAGCGCATCCGCTATCTCGCTCAGCTCGCGCTCGCCGGTACGCCGTCCGACGCCCCGTCGCATCGACTCGCCCAGTTCCGCGAGCGCCTCGCGGACGATCTCGACATGCCCGGCGCCCTCGCGGTGCTGCAGGCCTCGCTCGCCGATCGCGGATCGAGCCCGCAGGAGCGGGTCACCACGGCGCTGGAGATGGACCGCGTGCTCGGGCTCGATCTGTCGAGCGTCGTGCGCGAGCCCGATGACGCGCCGTCCGAGATCCGCACCGCGGCGGAGGAGCATCGCCGCGCGCGCGTGCGCAACGATCTGCGCACCGCGGACGTGCTGCGCGCGCAACTCGACGGCTGGCGCGTGGACGACATCGACCGGCAGCGCATCGTCCTCTCGCGCGGCGAGCGGCGCCTCCCGCCGCGCGGGCCGCACCGCATCTCGTCGGGTGGAGAGCTCGCCGATCTGCGCGCCGCGGTGCCGACGCGCTCGTGGTCGGCGTGCATCGTGACGCGCGAGTTCCCCGGCGACGCGGAGCGGTGCGTCGCGGCCGCGCTGCGCTGGTTACCGGCGGACGGCGAGATCCTCGTCGTCGACCAGGGCTCGAGCGAGGAGAGCGCACAGCGGATCAGCCGCCTCGCGAACGCACGCGTGAGCGTCGTGCTCGCCGACCGCGATCTCGGCGAGGCGGCGGCGCGCAACGCGCTCCTGCGCGTGTCACGCGGTCGCTACGTCCTGCAGCTCGATCCGTCCGTCGAGATCACCGGAGACCTGTTCGGCGCGCTCGAGCGGACGCTTCGTGAGAAGACCATTGGCGCGACAGGGCCATGGGGCCTGCGCGCGGTCGACCACTTAAAGCAGTTCGACGAGATCACAAGCGGCGTGTGTGACGCGATCCAGGGCTACTGCTTCGCGACGCGACGCGAGCCGCTCCTCGCGATCGGCGGATTCGACGTGCGCTACCGCTTCTATCGAAACCTCGACATCGCGTTGTCGCTGGCGCTCCGTGAGCGCGGACTCTCAGCGGTCGCATCGGGTGCCGGACTCGCGACGCGGCACACGCACCGCGCCTGGGAGCGTCTCGGAGAGGACGAACGCCAGAAGCGCAGCCGCAGGAACTACGACCGGCTCGTGCGCCGCTTCTCCTCGCTCGGAGTGGGGACGTGAGCCGCGGCGCGATCGTCCTCGCGGGATCCGGGGAGTTCACGTCCGCCATGCGCGCCGTCGACGCGGCGCTTCTCGCGACGCTGCGACCGCGCGCGCGTGTGGCGATCGTGCCGACCGCCGCGGGGCTCGAGGACACGCCGCCGGCATGGATCGCGAGAGGCACCGAGCACTTCCGCGCGCTCGGCGCCGAGCCGTACGGCGTTCCTGTGCTGACGCGCGGCGAGGCGAACGACGAGCGGTGGAGCGGCGCGATCGCCGACGCGGATTGGATCTACTTCTCGGGCGGCGATCCGCGACACATCACCGAAACGCTCGAGGGGTCGCGCTTCTGGTCCGCCGTGCTCGATCGCAATCGCGCGGGCGCGATCGTCGCGGGGTCGAGTGGTGGTGCGATGCTCATGGGCGAGCACACCTTCGTCTTCTCGGGCCGCGGCCCGGACGGCTTCCCGACCGGGATCGGGCTACGTCGCGCGATGGGCGTCGTGCGCGACGTCATCGTCGCGCCGCACTTCGACATCATCCCCGAGCGCCTGCTGCGCGAGTGGTCCGGCGTCATCCCGCAAGGGCAGCGGCTACTCGGCATCGACGAGGACACGGCGCTCGTGCAGCACAACGGATCGTGGGACGTGCGCGGCAAGGGCCGCGTCCTCGTCTTCGCCTCACTGAGCGAGCCGGTCGTCTATCCGACGAGCGCCCGCGTCGACAGTCTCGTCCTCGCGGCGCTTCCCTAGTCCTCCGTCTCGTTGTCACTCGACGATCAGGACTCGCTCCTCGCGAGTGAATCGCTCGTCGCTCGCCCTATCTATCCTCCGTCTCGTTGTCACTCGACGATCAGGACTCGCTCCTCGCGAGTGAATCGCTCGTCGCTCGCCCTATCTAAACTCAGAACATGAACAACGGCGGGCGCAGGCGCGTCGTCGTCACGGGCGTCGGGATGATCACCCCGCTCGGCGCGACGGTCGAGAAGACGTGGGAAGGCATCCGCGCCGGGCGGAGCGGGATCGGTCGGATCACGCGGTTTGACACGACCGGCCTCGAGACGACGATCGCGGGCGAGGTGCGCGACTTCGATCCGACCCAGTACCTGGATCGCAAGGAGGTCCGCCGCGCCGACCGCTTCGCGCAGATGGCGGTGGCGTCCGCAGGCCAGGCGCTGAAGGACGCGAAGCTGGAGATCAATCCCGACAACGCGCCGCGGATCGGGGTCGCGTTCGGCTCGGGCATCGGCGGGGTGTCGACGCTCGTCGACAACGTCCTCTCGCACGCGAAGGATCCGAAGAAGGTGTCCGCGTTCCTGATCCCGATGATGATCGTGGACATGGCCGCGGGCGAGATCGCCATGAAGTACGGCGCCAAGGGCCCGAACATGGCGCACGTCTCGGCCTGCGCGTCGAGCGCGCACGCGATCGGCGAGGCGACCGAGCAGGTCCGGCGCGGACAGGCCGACGTGATGCTTGCCGGCGGTGCCGAGGCCGGCATCATCCGGATCTCTATCGCCGCGTTCAATCAGGCGCGCGCCCTTTCGACCCGCAATGACGCGCCCGAGCAGGCATCGCGTCCATTCGATCGCGACCGCGACGGTTTCGTCTTCAGCGAGGCCGCCGGTTGCGTCGTCCTCGAGGCGTACGAGCACGCGAAGGCGCGCGGGGCGCCGATCCTCGCGGAGATCATCGGCTACGGCGCGACAGCCGACGCGCACCACGTGACCGCGCCGGCCGAGGGGGGCGAGGGGATCGTGCGGGCGATGCGCATGGCGCTCGACGACGCCGCTCTGGCGCCCAGTGACGTCGCCTACGTGAACGCGCACGGCACCTCGACACAGGCGAACGACAGCGCCGAGACGGCCGCGATCAAGACGGTCTTCGGCCCGCGGGCGTACTCGGTCGCGGTGTCGTCGACGAAGTCGATGACCGGACACACCCTCGGGGCGGCGGGCGCGATCGAGGCGATCTTCTGCGTGCTCGGCATGCGCGACGGCGTACTGCCTCCGACGATCAATCTCGAGAACCCCGATCCCGACTGCGATCTCGACTACGTGCCGAAGACGTCGCGCAAGGCGAAATTCGACATCGCGATGTCGAACTCGATGGGCTTCGGCGGGCACAACGCGTCGCTCCTCTTCCGCAGCGGAGCCTCGCTATAGCCGATCCGAAGAAGGTCCGAGCCGACGCGAACGCGCTCGCCGTCGAGCTGCTGCAGCGCCTCGCCGCGGATGAGGTGCAGGAGCTCGAGGTCCGACGCGGCCCGCTACGCGTGCGCGTGAGCAAGAACGGCGCTGCACCGGTCGCGGCCGCCGCCGGTCCTGCGGCTTCCGTCGCGCCGACCGCCGAAGCGCCCGCGCGAACGGATTACCCGACGGTCAACGCGCCGCTCACGGGCATCTTCTATCGCTCGCCATCGCCGCAGGCCGAGCCGTTCATCCAGGTCGGGAGCCAGATCGCGCAGGGTGACGTCATCGGGCTCATCGAAGCGATGAAGCTGTTCAACGAGATCCGCTCCACCGCGGGCGGAAAGGTGCGCCGCTTCTTCATCGAGAGCGGCCAGCTCGTCCGCGCGCACCAGCCGATCATCGAGCTCGAGTGATGGACGCGGCCGTCTGCGTCATCTGCAAGCGCCCGCTCGGCGACGGCGCGATGCGCATCCGCTACGAGAACCGGACGTACTCCTTCGACAGTGAGCGCTGCAAGCGCATCTTCTACGAGAACCCGGATCGCTGGCTCGATGCCGGCGGGGGCGTGCTAGAGCAACCGCGCTAGCACTGCCGACGTGTGGCGGCTCACGTTCGGGGCGTGGCCAGCCCCACACCGACATGCGCATCTGCGCGCCTACACACCTTCGCGTCGGGTGGTCATCGATGACCGCCGACGGAAGGGAAACACAACATGCGTCGTTCGATACTCGCGCTCACTCTCACAGCGATCCTCTCTCTCGCGCTGAGCGGCGTCGCGGTCGCCGGCCAAGCGACACAGACCCTCCAGATCACCGGCGGCGCCACCTTCTCGAGCATCCTCGGTGGCAACAGCAACGGGACCGTCGTCATGTCCGGCGATCTTTTGAGCGGCGAGCTCCGCGATCTCCGCGGCACGATCAACTTCGCGCTGCGCGACGAGTCGATCACCGTTTCGCCGACCGCATCGTTCACGATGGTCAGCGATCAACTGCCCGTGCAGTGGCAGCAGTTCCGCTGCGACCCGACCTTCTGCGGCTGGACGTTCGGCACCGCGTACTACGCCCGCGATCACGGCGCCGGCCCGGTCGACCTGAGGCTCGGCTCGCTCAAGGGCTCGGGCAACCTCGTGGTCGATCGCATTGGCGATTGCATCTCGGATTGCCCGCCACCCGGCTCCTTCTACTGGCTCCCGTCGTCCGGAGCGAGCGTCAACGGAGGCGTGACGAGCTCAAAGGACGCGGGCACGCTGCAGATCTACGGCAGCGTCGTCATCCGCTAGATCCACCCACCTCCTTCCCGCTCCCAGCCGGCCGCCGCGAGGCGGCCGGCTTCTTTCCTATCGAAAGAGGAAGAGCGACGCGACGAACGTGAGCGACATCGCGCTCGCGAGCGCGGTGATGGCCCAACCGAGCGGATAGAGGATCGGCCCGCTGCGCAGCGCGCCGAGGTTCGGCTCGCGGCAGAGGCGCATGACAAAGATGAGGATGATCGGCAGGAGCAGGCCGTTCACGACCTGCGCGAGGAACATGACCTGGATGAGCGGCAGTCCGGGGATGACGATGAACAGCGCGGCGCCGGCGATGAAGAAGGACAGCAGGCCGTAGAACACAGGCGCCTCACGCCAGCGGAACGACAGCCCGCGCTCGAAGCCGAAGGCCTCACACGCGAAGTACGCGCTCGAGAGCGGCACGGTCGCGAGGCCGAGCAATGCCGCCGCGAAGAGGCCGACCGCGAACACGGAACGCGCCGAGGGACCGACGAGCGGGCCGAGCGCGGTCGCGGCGTCGGCCGCGTCGTTGATCGATCGACCGGTGGGGAAGAGCGTCGCCGCGCAGGCGACGATGATGAACGTGGCGATGAGGTTCGTGAGCACGCCCGAGCCCAGCGCGACGTCGACCCGAACAGGCGCGAGGTCACGCGGGCCCAGGCCCTTGTCTGCGATGTAGGACTGGATCAGCGCCTGACCCCACGGCGTGATCGTCGTGCCGACGACACCGACGAGCATGAGGAAGTACGCGCTCGACGCGGTGATCTCCGGCACGACGAGCGCGCGCGCCGCGTGCCCCCAGTCCGGGTGCGCGAGGTACGCGGAGAACGCATAGGCGATCGACACCGCGGCGCCGATCGCGACGAAGCCGTACTGGATGCGGGTGAACGACCCGCGCGCGAGTAACAGCACGACGAGCGAGGCGGTGAGGATCGACGACAGCCCCGGCGGCACGCCGAAGAGCGAGAACGCCGCGGCCATTCCCGCGAACTCCGCGACGGTCGTCCCGAGGTTCGCGACGAGCATCGTGAGCACGGCGAACGCCGTCCAGCGCACACCGAATCGCTCGCGGATGAGTCCCGCGAGCCCCTGGCCGGTCGCGAGCGCAAGGCGCGCGCCGGTCTCCTGCGTCACCGTGAGCGCGATCGCGGTGACGAGCAGCACCCACATGAGCCCGAAGCCGAACTGCGCACCCGCGAGGGAGTACGTCGTGATGCCGCCGGCGTCGTTGTCGGCGAAGGCGGTGACGAGTCCCGGACCGAGCGCGAGGAGATAGAAGCGGAGACGCCCGTATATGCGAAGCATCTAGCGCGCGAGCGTCCGGCTTGACCTCTTCTTCCAGCCGCGCGGGAGCATGATCTCGACGACGTCGTCGACGGTCACCGTGCCGATGAGCTTGTGCCGCGCGTCGACGACCGGCAGCGCGAGCAGGTCGTATTTGGCGATGAGCGCGGCGACGTCCTCCTTCGATGCGGTCGCGTCGATCTTCAACACGTGCGGGTCCATGACGTCGGCGACCTTTTGCTCGGGCTTCGCGACAACGAGGTCGCGCAGGCTGATGACCCCATCGAGCCGACCCTGCCCGTCGATGACATACAGGTAATAGGTGAGCTCGGGGTCGGGCCGTAGCTCGCGGAGGCGATCGATGGCCTGCTGCGCCGTCAGCTCCGCGGGGAGCGCGACGAAGTCGGTCGTCATGATCCCGCCCGCCGTGTCCTCGGGGAAGGTGAGGAGCTCTTCGACGTCCTGCGCCTCTTCCTTCTGCATGAGCTCGACGAGCTCCTCACGCCGCTCCTCGGGTAGGTCCTGGAGGAGGTCGGCGGCCTCGTCGGGCGCCATCTCATCGAGGATGTCCGCGGCGCGCTCTTCCGGCAGGTCGGTGACGATCGACGCCTGGAGCTCCGGCTCGACCTCCGAGAGCGCCTCGGCCGCGGTCTCGATGTCGAGCTGCTCGAACACGTGACGGCGCTCGTCGGCGGCCATCTCCTCGACGATGTCCGCGATGTCCGCCGGGTGGAGGAGGGCGAGCTTCGTGCGTGGCACGGTGACGCGCACGCCCTGCTCGGGCGTGTTCGAGTCGAGCGGCTCGACGAGGTGCCAGGGGATGATCCCGCGCGGCAGGCGCCGCCCGAAGAGGCGCTCGGCCAGACCCTCCGCGCCGATGCGCCGCAGCAGCCCGCGCAGACCGACATCTGCGCCGACGAGGCGGAGCTGACCCTCGACGTCGGAGAGCTGCAGGTCATTCACGCGCACGATCTTCGCGCCGTGCGTATCGACGATCTGCTTGTCCATGAGGTCGCGTGACAGACGCAGCGCGTCGGGAGGCAGCATGGCGTCGGGCACGGTATCGATGCGCCCGCGTAGCCGAAGGTGGCCGATCTCCTGCGCGATGTCCGACCACTTCACCACCCGCTCGCCATCGCCGGTCGCGAGGATGGCCCACTGCACGGCGGGGAACTGACCCTGCGGCACGACGGCGAGATCCTTGAGCGTGCCGATCTCATTGCCATTCGGCTCGATCACCCTGCGATGTTGGATCTCAGAGAGGTACGGCATGTCGCGGCGAAATGTACTCGCGGAGTACTTCGTCCGCGCGCCTGACGGCGCTTGTGGGACAATGGTCTCCCGATGTCTCCCTCAGCCGACGCAGGCCTGCGCGTCCGCGCCCTCGCAGATCAGGCGGTCGCGGCCGCCCTCGATGCGGACTGGACGCGCGCGGTCGACCTGAACCAGAAGATCCTCGAGGCCGCGCCCGACGACATCGACGCGCATAACCGCCTCGGCCGCGCCTACGTCGAGCAGGGCAAGGTCGAGGAAGCGAAGGCCGCGTTCGCCGAGGTCCTCAAGGCCGAGCCATACAACTCGATCGCCATCCGCGGCTTGCAGCGCACCACGCAGCTGCTCGACCACAAGTCCAAGGCCGTCACGACGAAGACGAAGACCCAGCCCCGCCTCTTCATCGAGGACATGGGCAAGACCGGCATCCTCCGGCTCATCAATCCCGCCCCGGGTCACATCCTCGCCCGCTACTCGGTCGGCGCTGAGTGCCAGCTCCGCGAGCAAGAGGGCCTCCTGGCGGTCCACGCCAGCGACGGTGAGCTCCTGGGATTCCTCGAGCCAAAGGTCGGGCGGCGGCTCATCGACCTGATCCGCACCGGAAACCAGTACGTGGCGGCGATCGTCAGTAACGACCAAGCGAACGCTCGCGTTGCCATTCGTGAGGTCTTCCAGAGCCCGGAGAACGCGAGCCGCATCTCGTTCCCCGGTCATCACCGGCCGGCCGAGACGAAAGAGCGGGCGTACATCAAGGGCAACTTCTTCCGCTTCGGACGGGACGCCGACGAGGAGGCCGAAGAGGCCGACGAGGTCGAAGGGGCCGAAGCGCAGACCGGCGAGGAAGTCCTCGAGGAAGCCGAATCGAACGAGGAGCCGCTCGTCGTCGAGGAAGAGGAAGACGACGCGGAGGACGACGAGGACGAGTAGCGAGTAAAGGGGTGGGCTGATGGGTCGCACTGGATGGGGAGCGATATTCGCGTTCCTCGTCGTGGTGACGGCCTCCTGCTCGGGTGGCCCCAGCGCGAAGCCCTCGCCCTCCCGCGACATCAACGACGCCCGACCCATCGCCCGCGCGGTCGGGGAGATCCTCCTCAGCTTCTCCGCCTACGATTACGCCCTCGTCGGCTCGCTGAACGGCGAGCGCATCCGCGCGGTGAACACCGATCGCTACGCGACGATCGCGCGCGCGCAGGCGCTCGTCATCGCGGACACCTCGACGAAGATCGTCGCCGCGAGCGTCGACACCGCGGGACCGATCCGCGACCGGCTCGTGACGCTCGCCGATGCGCTCGGCGAGCTTCGGAAGGACACGCTCGCGTACGCCGACGCGCGAACGCCGGACGCGTTGGTGCGCGTCATCGACGACGTCGCGAAAAGCTGGTCTTTGCTCCGCACACTGCAGAGCCTGCTCAAGGACGACGGCACACTCGACAAGCTCACCGCGCGCGGTGTCGGCATGAAGGTGACCGCGTCGCCATCATCGGGTGCGCTCGTCACCGTCGGACCGTTCGCGGGCGCGGCCGAGGCGAGCGACCGCGCGAAGGAGCTCGGCGTCGCGTGGGTCGCGTCGACGGAGAGCCCGTTCGTCGTGCGCGCGTCGTTCAAAGACCGTGCGAGCGCCGACGCCGCGGCGGGCGTGCTCCTCAAGCAGGGGACGATCGCGATCGTCATCGACCAAACGTCGTACAAGTTCGCGCGCTCCGGTGTCGCACCCGATGTCGAGCTCTGGCGCGAGCCGGAGCGCTTCCTCGACGCGCGCGCGGGATCGCGCCGCATCGCGATGACCCCGAACGCGAGCCACGTCGCGATCGGATCGGACGACGGCTTCGTCGCGATCTTCACGAATGACGGTGTGCTTCGCGCGCTGCCGCGCTTCAACGCGGGCGTGAACCAGCTCGTGTTCACCGACGACGCGCGATTCCTGTTTGGCGGCGGGCAGACGCTGGTCACGTGGGTCATGCCGCGTCCGAGCGACTACGTCGGCGCCCCGATGCGCCTCAACAGCGCGGCGCAGTCCGTCGTCTTCGTGCCGAGGGCGTACGCCTTCGCGGCGTCGTCGTCGGGCGACGATCGCGGCATCATCGGCGGCCGAGCGCCGGACGGCGCGCCGCTGGGCGCGCCGTTCCCCATCGACGTGAGCAGCTCCGGCGCGATCCTGAGCGCGAGCGACAACGGCGAGCTCTTCATCGCGAGCCAGATCGGCGCGAACGTCGAGCTGCGTGTCCTGAACGTCGGTCGCGAGCGCGACACGCGCGGGATCGTGAGCATCCCCGGCGCGCTGCGCGCCTTCGCGGTCGATCGCGCGGGCTTCTGGGCAGCGATCGTGACCGACGTGGGGACGTTCCGCGTGGCGATCAAGTCGCCGGATCCCTCGCGCACGATCACGAAGGTCGCGCCGCCAGGGCGTGACGTCGAGTTCGCGAAGGACGGCACCCTCTATGTGCTCGAGCCGCAGCGGCTCACGGCGTTCGCGACCGAGGGTGCGGCGGCGAAGTGGTCGGCGCAGCTCATCGACGGCCGCGCGCTGGTCGTCGGCCTCCGGCCGGTCGTCCTCGATGGGACCGATCGGCTCGTCGCCTTCGCCACACAGGACGGAGCGGCCGACCAGCTTGCGCCCGTCGGACAGATCCAGGACCTCGTCGCCTCACGCGACGGAAGCTGGATCGGAGTGATCGCGGATGCCCGGAGGGCCGTACTCTTCCACCTGCAATGACACGCTCACTCCGCTCGCTGAACAGGGGCCCCTGCCCCTGGGCGAGGGATGAGTAACCCGCGGGAGCGGGTGCTCTCGTTCACGCCGATCGAAACCCTGCCGCTCCCGCGACCGCTCCAACGCTTCGGCAGCGCGTTCCCCAAAGCTCTCGCGGCGACGTTCGCGACGGCGTATGCGCCCGAGCGAGGACTCGTCCTCGATCCGCTCGCGTTCCCCTGGTCCGCTGCCGACGCCGCGGAACACGTCGGTCGCCGCGGGATCGCGCGCTCGCGAGAGCCCCTCGGTGCGTGGGCTCGCGATGTCGTCCGAATGGCGCCGGCGGCGGACGAGCTCCTCATCGCGCTCGAGCGTGTCGCCGATTCGGCGCTCATCGGCACGCCGCATCGCGTCGCGATGCGCGAGCTCTACGGCTCGCGCTGCGCGACGTGCCGTGCGCCGGTCGTCGTGGAGGCGTTCCTCTGGGAGCGCGATTCGCCCGTGCCCTCGAAGAAGGCCTTCCGTTGCGGTGTCTGCGCGCGCGATGGCCGGGCGCTTCTGATCGAACCGGTCGATACCGAGGACGAGGAGCGCACGCGACGCATCGAGCCGCGCGGCATGGCCTACTGGCAGCTCGTCGAGCGTTTCGGACCCGACCCCGTCGCGGCCGCGCTCGGCGAGTCCGTCGCGATGCTCTACACGCCGCGCAACGTCACCGCACTCATGGCGACCCTGCGCGCGATCGAGACCGCCGTCGTCGGCATGCCCGAGGCGCAAGCGGTGCTGAAGCTGTGCCTGCTCGAGTGCATCGTGAGCGGCAGCCGCCTCAACGCGGTCGCCGGGCACGGCACGCCGCTGCGCATCGAGAAAGGTCGCGCGCGACGCGGCCACGCCGCGCAGACGCGCGAGACGAACATCTGGCTCGAGTACGAGCGCACGGTGAAAGAGCTGATCGGATGGCTTGTGCAGCGCGGCGCGACGAAGAGCGTCGCGCGTCACGACGCCGGCGACGCCGACCTCGTTCTCTGCCAGGCGCCGGTCGACGATCCGCTCGGTGGATGGAGCACCGTCGGCAGCGTGCTGCTGCTCGGCGCGAAGACGACGCGCCCGCTCGAGGCGGGCGAGGGGCGACTGGCGTCGCGCGAGCGGCTACTCCGTCAGATGCGCGCGGCGCTCATCGAAGGACACAAGGCGTCGAAGCCGGGTGCGGCCGCGGTCGTGTACGTGCCGCACGCGGACGCGACGACGCTCGCGGCGACCGTCCTCGCGGCGACCGGCGCGGGCTACCGGCTGCGGACGATCCTCTACCAGCGCGACGCGCTCGCCGGCGCGTATGGCAACGGCGCGGCCGCGGCGACGTGCGATTTCGATCGCGAGATGCCGCTCCTGCGCGATCAATCCACCACCGATGGCGCGGCTATCGAGGAGGCGATGCGCGAAGGCGTGCGCGACGCGTACCACGAGCGCGGCGAGCCCGTGCGTGAGGACTTTGCCGCCGCGGCCGCGCTGCAGTCGCTGTCGGCTGAAGGGCTCCTCGTGCCGCTCGCGCTCGCGCGTGCGGGTGGCGTCTCAGAGCTCGAGCTCTTCGTCGATCACTTCCGATCAGCGCTGGCGGACGGACGACGGTCGGACATCGAGCGCATCAAGATCGCTGACGAGCCTGAGGAGTACGCGTACGTGGTGAAGGGAGCGCACGACGTCACGCCGCTCGATGACCGCGTCGAATGGTCGGTCTGGGGCGTGCTCTCCGCCACGCGCGAGGTGGATACGCGGTCGCTCCTGCGCCGAACGTACGCGCTCTTCCGCGGCGCCGAGACGCCGGACCGCGAGCTCATCGAGCAAGCCATCGCGTCGTACGCGGTGCAATCGGAGGAGGGGCGCTGGCGTCTCGCTGATGCCGATTCGCTCGTCGCTCGCCAGGCGTCGCAATCGCAGCTCGTCGCCGAGCTCGTCGACGCGGGCCACCGCCTCGGGTTCAAGGTCCACGTTGGCCGTGACGTCCAGCGCCGCGCGACGCCCGCATCGCACGCCGAGCGCGGCCGGACGCTCGTCGAGCTCATGACCGACGCCGAGCGACTCGCCGGTCCCGCGCACTCGCTCCGCGGTCCGGCCGATGCGCTCGAGTTCGTCGACTGCGTCTGGTACGACCGCGGTCGCATGGCGTTCCTCTGGCAGGCCGAGTGGACGGCGCGCCTGTATCGCAGCATCGTCTCGATCGGCGAAGCCATCCCCGACGACGATCGCGTCTTCCGCTTCCTCGCCATCGCCGACGAGCGCGCCGCTCTGCTCCAGCAGAAGCTCGAGCGGTCCGCGCCCCTATCGGACATCGTTCGACGCCGCGGCTGGCGCTTCGTAAAGTGGAGGCCGTTGCGTGGCTTTCTGGCCAACGGCGCGGCAGGCTTGGACGGGCTGGAAGCCGTACTTGGCCTCGAACCTGCCGTGGAACAACGAGGGCACCAGCTAGTGTTCAAGTGGTGAAAGCTCCTGGGAGGACGAGACCGTGACCAAACCGACAGTTGTCAGTGATCAGACCTTCGAGACCGAGGTCCTGAAGTCCGATCAACCGGTCCTTGTCGACTTCTGGGCAGCGTGGTGCGGCCCGTGCCGCATGGTCGCCCCGGTCCTCGAGGAGATCGCCAACGAGCAGAGCTCGAAGATCCGGATCGCGAAGCTCGACGTGGACCAGAATCCCATCACCGCCGGTCGCTTCGGCGTCCGTTCGATCCCGACGATGATCCTCTTCAAGAACGGACGTGAGGCGCAGCGCCTCGTGGGCTACCAGCCCAAGGAGCGCATCCTCCAGCAGCTCAACCCGCACCTCGCCAGCACCGCAGCTTGAAACAGAGCTCCGGTGGGTCGGGGCCCAAGATCCTCGACCCGGTGTGCGACATGATCGTCGACATCGCTGAGGCACGAGAGGACGGACGTACGCTCGAGATGCCGGACCGCGAGTACGCCTTCTGTAGTCCAGGATGCATGAGCACCTTCGCCAAAGCGCCGAATCGCTTCCGCGCGAAGGTCGACGCCTGGGTCGCTTCGCACCCCACCGCGTAGCCGCGGACCGCTGATAGAGTCCCCGCCGAGGTACTGGCTTCGCCGTACAGGCGTCGCTCGCTCGGCGATGCGAACTGCGGTTCGCATCGGCCTCTCTCGCTAGCCTGTGGGGATGACGACGCTCGCAGCAACGCTTGGGACCTGGATGGGGATCCAGGCCGTGCGGATGACGCTCGCGATGATCATCTGGAACGTCGCCGAGGACAACACCACGTACGCGGGTCAGGTCGCGGCCGAGGTCTTCATCGCAGGCGTCGTCGGTTCGTTCCTCGTGCGCCTTGTCCCGCTGCGCCGCCAGGCCGTATGGCTGGGCGCGCTCTTCGGGCTCATCGTCGTGCTCCGCCAGGCGCTGCCCGGCGAGAACGCCTCACCGGCGTTCGCGTTCGCCTCATGGATCGTCTGGCTCTGCTGGCTCCCCGCGTTCATCCGGCAGGCCGGACGCGCGGGTCTGCTTCGCGACGCGGCGACCGGCATCATCCTCGGCGTCGCGGTGCAGGTCGCGGGTGAGATCGCCCTGCACGGTCTCGACCTCGAGCTCATCGACGGTCCGCTGTCGGTCATCGCCGCGCTGCTCCTCGCGGCGGCGTTCGTCGCGGCGCTCGTCTCCGTACCAGACGGCAACGCGCCACCGAGCGGCGCGTGGGGCGCGCTCGTCGTCGGCCCCTATCTGTTCCTCGAGCTCACGCTCCTCACCGGACTCGGACGAATCGAAGTGGACACGCGCCTGCCGCAGGTCGTCGCGCAGCTCGCGGTCGCGCTCGCATTCGTCGTCGCGCTCGCGCTCGCCGTCGTCCCGATCCGCCGCGCGGTGCGCGTCCTCATCGTGGCCCTCGGTGTCGCCGCGCTCGCTGCGGGGACCGCGTACGGCGCTGCGACTCTCGCGACGATCGTCCTCGCGCAGGTCGGCCTCACGATCGGGCTGGTCGGCTCGTTCACCAGCGGTCCGCAGCGCCTCGACGGACGTGTGCATCTGCTCTCAGCGGTCGGCTGGATCGTCTTCTTCGCGCTCATCTTCGTCTTCTACTCGTACCGCGACCGCGTCGACTTCCTGTGGCCGATCGCCGGCGCGATCGTCGTCCTGCCCTCGCTGCTCGCCCGCGAGACCACCCCGCCGCGGACGTTGCGCCCCGCGCTCGCGGCCGCCGCGACGCTTCTCGGGGCCATCGTGATAGCCGCGATCCCGCCCGCGAACGCGCATCCCGCCGCGCGCGGCGGCGGCGAGCTCGTGGTCCTCACCTACAACGTCCATCAGGGGCTCGACTACTGGAGCGTGCCGTCCGCCGCGGCGCTCGTCGACCGCATCGAATCGGCCAACGCGGATCTCGTCGGGCTGCAGGAGGTCAATCGCGGATGGGATCTCTCCGCGGGCATCGATTTCTTCTCCTACGTGCGCTGGCGGCTACCGCAGTACCACGCTGCGTACGGCCGGATGGACACGGCGCTGTTCGGCAACGCGATCCTGAGCCGTTATCCGATCACCGATTCGTCGTACGGCATCCTCCCGCACCTGAGCAGCGCGCTGAACCGCGGCTACGTGTGGGCGACCGTCGACGCGCCGGGCGGCCCGCTCACCTTCGTCACCACGCACTTCACGGCATACGAGGGGTTCGACGTCGAGCGCGAGGCGCAAGCCGACGCGTTCGCGCAGTTCTGGGCGAAGCGACCGCGCAGCATCCTCGCCGGCGACTTCAATGCGCATCCGCAGGACGTCACGATCACGCGACTTCTGTCCTCCGGCCTCGTCGATGCCGGCGCGGCCGCGGGTATCGGCAGTGAGTTCACGTACTCCTCCGGCGCGCCGCACGAGCGCATCGACTACGTGTTCGTCAGCCCGGAGATCCGCGCGGTCGCGGCGCAGGTCCTCGCCGGGACCGCCTCGGATCATCGCCCGGTGCTAGTCACGCTCCGCCTGCCGTGATCGCCGAACACTCCTAGCCGCGCCGGTCGGATCGGCGCACGACGAAGCGCATCGCCGTGTCGTCGTCGGAGATCGAGCAGATCTTGTTGTCGACGAGACCCGCCGCCAGTCCGAGCGCGATGACGTCGTTGCCCAGGTACGGACGATCCTTGCGCTCGCGGTCGCGCTTCGCGCTGATCACCCATATGCCGCCGGACTCGATCACGCGCGTCCTGAGCGCGCGCAGCTGCGCGGTGATCTCGTTCGCCGCCTTCGGCCAGTAGAGGACGACGTCGGCGCGCTCGCGGGCGCGCGCCGCGGGCCGCCCCGCCTTCGCGCGCGCCTTCGCGATGAGGCCGCGGTCGGCAGCGCCCGCGATGAGCACCGCGTCACCTGGCTTGATGCCGAGCTTGTCGGTCAGGTCCTTCGCCGCGTAACGCGCGGCGCGCTGGGCTTCGGTCTCCTTGAGCGGCATCGCGCGACGTTAGCGGACCCGCCTGGGCGACGCCGTCGATAACGCCCTTCAGCCCGATCGCTCGTGACCGAATGAACCGTCGCGCTCGGCAGGGGTCAGCCCTTGTACGACTGACCCGACTGGACGTCCGGACCGCTGAGGTCGGCGTCGGGAAAGACGCTGCGGAACGCTTTCGCCAGCCACTGCTGCAAGCGCGTCGTCCACACCATCGGCTCGTACGCCTCCAGGTGGTCGTAGACGCGGCGCAGCATGCGGCGGTCCTCGTCGGTGAACATGTCGTCCTCCTCCGTTGCTTCGCGCACGATGCGATCGACATCGAGCGTGCCCGGGCATTCCGTCGGGACGATCGCGCGGTGCGGGAGCACCGTCGTCCCGACGACGAGATCGAGGCCATGCCGCACGGCGATGTCCGCGTGCAGCTCCGCCGACGCGGCATAGAGCGCGTCGGTCGGCGCCATCGCCGGCCCGGCCTCGTGTTCGATGCCGATCGACCGCAGGTTCACGTCGTAGCGCCCGGCGTGATACGCCGTGTCGTCCTCGCTCACGAGCTGCGCGATGCGACCGTCCTGACCGATGACGTAGTGCGCCGACAGGATGCTCGACGGATCCTTGAAGCGGCGGATCGCGCCCTCGAACATCACGACGGTCCAGTGATCGACGATGAGCTCGACGCGCTCACCTTCGCGGCCGACCGTGTAATTCGACTCGGGGACCGGTCCGCGCCATGTGATCTCCACGCGCGGTCGGGCTGCACATCGAGTGCCGCCGGAGGCGTTGTCTGCGATTCAGACGTAGCGCTCGGTCCGCTCCCAGCGCAGGGCACCCGCAGCGCCCGCGCGCGCTGTGACCCAGGTCGCACCGCCGAGCTTCGCCTCGTCGAAGAACTTCATTCGTCGCGGACGGAAGTGATAGAAGCGATACATCTTTCCGATCTCGGTCGCGTCGGGGAATCGCTTCACGTAGACCCGCTGCGCGTCGTCTACCGCGCGACCGCCGAGCACCATGGCTGTCCCGAAAAACTGGATGCCGCGGTCGTCGCGACCCCACGTCTGCGTCGAATCGAAGACCGCGATCGCGATGCGGGAGCGCTCTCGGATGTTGCGCGAATGGCGCGCCTGTGGCGCCGAGACCCACACGATCTCGAAGCGCTCGCTGTACGCGAAGTAGGCCGTGTTGATGTGCGCGCTGCCGTCGCGGTTCACCGTCGCGATGGCGCAGAGCTTCGACTCCCGTAGGAGCGAGCGCGCCAGCGTTGCCAGGTGACGCTGAGAAATCGGCTTCTGCGCTCGCTGGACCCGCATGGGGCGAGCGTAATCGTCCATCGATCGCTCTTGATTCGCCTCATACGCTGTGCGGGATGGAGAAGGGCGGGCCCGAGGGTCGCGACGTCTTTGGTTTCGTGCGTGAGCACAGCGAGCTCACGCGTGCGCGAACGCCGAGCCGGCGCGCGCCAGATCCGATCCCCGTACTCACGCAGCGCGTCGCGGAGCTAGAAGATCGCATCCGCACGCTCGAAGCGGAACTCGAGGCCGAACGTCGGTCACAGCTCGAGCGCGCCGAGACCGGCCGATCGATGCTCGACGTGCTCGCGGACGTGCAACGTTCGGTCGCATCGATCCGCCAGGAGCAGAGCACGCTCGCGGATCAGATCGCGTCGCTTCGGAGCGGCGCGCTGGGTGCGGTCTTCGCGTCGCCCGCCATCGAAGAGGAGCGTCGTCGCGAGCACGCGAACCCCGGCGCAGACGCGAAAAACGCGCTGCTGGACGAGATCTTCGCGAGTACGAACGTTCGGACAGACGCCGACGTCCTCCAGATCGTGCCCGCGGTGGCGCCGCCGATCGAGACCGCGGCGACGGCGAGCGCCGCGCAGCTTCTCGTCGCCGACGTTGGGATCCGACAGATCCAAGTTGTCGTCGCACCGATCCATTCGTTCCCGCGCCTCCTCGCGATCGAACACCGGATCCGATCGCTGTCGACGGTGAACGCGCTTTACCTGCGCGACTTCCGCAACGGCACGGCCACGTTCTCCGTGTCCGTGTCCGAGGCGATCAGCCCCGCTGAATTCGGTGCGGTCATCCAGATGATCGCGAGCCTCGAGCTCCGGCTCGAGGGATCGACCTCGAGCAGCGTCGAGCTTCGCGCGGAGCCCGAGCCCCCCGCTTCGTAGCGTCGTCCGCCTCCGTCAGCGGGGGATCAATCGCGTCCCGACGTGGCGGCCCGGTCTCAAATCACCCGCTCTTTGGGCGCGTCCACGACTCCTTCCCCCGCGCGCGGGACGCGAAAACGACCGCCCCCGACCACAGTTCAACAGTCCCCTCGCGCACATAAGAGAGGAGCGCATAGCGCGTGATCCGCGTTCTCGTCGCCGATGACCACCTCGCCGTCCGCGAGCACGTGCGCGCGCTCCTCGCGAACGAGCCCGAGATCACGGTCGTCGGTGAAGCTGATGACGGCTCGACCGCGCTGACCCTCGCGCGATCCCTGCATCCTGACCTCATCGTTCTCGACGACGCTATGCCCGGCCTCGGCAGCATCGACGTGACGCGCATCGTGATGGCCGAGCTGCCGAGCACCGCGGTGGTGTTCCTTGCGCGCGATCCGTCCGTGCGCGATCTCGCGCTCGCCGCGGGCGCGACCGCGTTCGTGCCGAAGGACGCTCCGTCCGAAGAGCTGGTGCGCGCGCTCCACGCGAGCATCCAGGGCGCCGCCGCGCGACAGCGGCTCACCGCGTCGCATCCCGAGAGTCGACGCGTCGTCGAGCTGCTTCTCGGGAGCCGGCTCATGACGCCGGATCAGGTCCAGGAGGCACTGTCGAAGTGCGTCCACGGCGAGTCCGTCGCGACGGTCGCGGTGCGCCTCGGTCTCATCGGTCAGCCAGAGCTCGCGGACGTCCTCGCGCGCGCGAGCGAGACCCCGTTCGTCTCGCTCGCACCATATCCGGAGATCGGCGCACCGATCGATCCGACCGAGCATCGTCTGTCGTCGGAGCGGCTCGTCGATCCGGTCGAGCTCGAGGCAGCGCGCCTGGTCCCGCTCGACATCGCGCGCACGCTCGCCGTCGTCGTTACCGCGGCCGACCGCGGGCACGGCATTCTCGCGATGGCCGATCCGCTTGACGACGCGGCGTTCGCCGAGGCCGAGCGCCGCTCGAAGCTGCGCCTGACTCGCGTCACGGCCACCGCCGATGAGATTAGGGACACGCTCGAACGCGCGTGGCACGGCACCGGAAGCAAGCATGTCATCTGGACCGGGCTAGTCCTGAGCAAGCTCTACGCGGCGTCGGTGCTCGGTCTGGCGATCGCGGTCGCTCTCGGCGCATTCGCTTTGTTCACGCGGGATGCGCTCTCGCCGCGCTTCGCCTTCTCGCTGTTCGCGCTGCTCTGCGGGCTCGTGTTCTTCGTCTACGCGCTGAAGTACTACGTCACGATCGCGAGAGTCGTCCTCATCACGCTCTTCGGTGATCCCGCGAAGTTCCAGGGCCGGCATGGGAACGGCAACGGCAATGGCTATGCGAACGGGAACGGCAACGGAAACACGAATGG
>VBJD01000147.1 GCA_005887995.1 Chloroflexota bacterium | reverse complement strand
GCGTCCGTCACGCGGCCGCTGAGGCGGAACGCCGGGTCAAGCACCTCGTTGACGTTGGCCATGTCGGCGACGACGAGCAGCGCGTCGGCGTGTCCGAAGTCGGGCTTGTCGTTATACCAGCGCTGGGCGTAGCTCGGTCCGGGATCGGGCGATTGGAATAGGAGCTTGGCCGTCGTGCCGGTGGCGACGAGGAGCGCGTATCGACCATCGCCGTCGGTGCGGGCCCCGTCCAGGAACCGGAACGGGCAGCAGGCGCTGCTCGCATCGAGCGCCTGCACGTTGATGTTCTGGATCGGCGCGCCGGTGTTCCGATCGGTCACGCGGCCGGTCACGAACGCGCCGACCGCGAGCCGCGCGTCGATGCCGTTCCTGTCTCCGGAGACGACGAGCGTGTCGCCGTTCGCGAAGTCGCCGCCGCGGTCGTTGTAGAACTCGCTGAGGAAGCGCGAGCCGGGCGGCCCGAAGAACTGGATCTTGTACGAGCCGGCCGGCACGTTGATCGCGTAGTTGCCGTTCTGGTCCGTGCCGACGCCGGTGAGGAAGCGGCAGCAGGGCGCCAGCGCGTCGATGACGTTCACGTTCGCGCGGAAGAGACCGCTGCCAACGTTGTCCACGACGCGCCCGCTGATCGTGAAGCCGGTCGCGAGTCGAGCGTCGATCCCGGCGTGATCGGCGTCCGGTGCGATCGGGTCGGCCGACTCGAACGCGGGCTTGTTGTTCCACCACTGTCCCAGGTAGTGCGTCCCTAAAGGCGCGCCATTGAACTCGCCGAACTCGACCTTCACGGTGACGCCCGGCGGGACACGCAGGCGGTAGTTGCCGTTCACATCCGTCTGCGTTCCCGCCACCCAGCGGCAGCACGGCGCGAGCGCGTCCTGGGCGCTGAGCCACAGGTTCGCGACGGGGATCGCACCCGTCGCGTCAGTTACATGACCTGTGATGAAGAAGCCGCTCACGATCTGCGCGTTGATGTCGCCGAGATCGACGTCAGCGTCGATGACACCCGCCTGGTCGAAGCCCGGCACGTTCGGCCAGAACTGCTCGATGTAGCGCGAGTCGGGCGGGGCGCTGAAGAACATCTTGACGCGGCTGTGCGTCGGCACGACCAGCGCGTAGTTGCCGGAGGGATCGGTGCCGGCGAACGCCAAACCGACGCAGCATGCGACGGCGGCGTTATTCGCGGTGACGCCGATCCCGACGAGCGGAGCTCCGGTGATGGCGTCGCTCACGTGACCCTGTAGCACGACGCCAAACTGGATCTGGAAGTCCTTGCCCGGTGCGTCCGTGGGGCCGACGACGAGGTCGGCGGCATGCTGGAAGTCAGGAACGCCGCCGGGGAACCCCGTCCACCACTGCTGGACGACATGCCGGAACGGCGGCGCCGAAAGGTTGAGGCGATACGTCCCGCCGCGGACCGTGAATGCGTAATGGCCGGCAGCGTCGGTGTTCGTGCCGCCAACATTGAAGCAGCAACTTGCGGTCCCCCCGGGACTCGCACTGACGGACACGTTCTCGACCGGTCCTGCGGGACCCGTGACCGTGCCGCTGATGATGAATCCGAGATCGAGGACCGCGTCGATGCCGCTACGGTCGACGTCCGCGACGATCTCGTCGGCTTCGTCGAACCTCCGCTTGTCGTTCCACCACTCGCCGAGGTAGCGCGTGCCTTGCGGTGGACCGCTGAACACCGCGAACTCGATCTTCACATGCGCGCCCTGCGGAATTGCGAGAACGTAATTGCCGGAGTCGTCGGTCTGCGCGCCGCTTACGAACTGGCAGCAGAATCCGCCAGTCTGTTGCGCACTCAGGTTCAGGTGCGCGACCGGCGCGCCCGCCGGCCCGCTCACGTGCCCGCGGATAAGGACGCCGAGCGGCAGGGTCTGATCGACCCCGGGCGTGTCGCCGACGACGTGGAGCACATCGCCCGAGAACGGATGGTCAAGCCACCACTGCGCGATGTGACGGCCGGAGCCGTCTTGGAACTGGAGCTTGTAGTCGCCCGGCGCGACCGAGACCGAGTAGTTCCCAAGCCCGTCTGTGTTGGTCGACGCGACCTGGGAGAACGGACAGCACGGGATGTCTGCGCGGACGACCTGCACGAACGCGCCGGCGAGCGCAGCGCCGCTGCCGCGTTCGCTGACGTGTCCGCTGATGAGGAAGCCCCGCGCGAGGACCGCGTCGACCCCGCTGCGGTCCGCATCAGCGACGATCTCGTCTGCGGCGTCGAAGCTGCCCTTGTCATTCCACCACTCGCCGACGTAGCGCGTGCCCGGTGGCGGGCCGCCGAACGCACCGAAACCGATCTTCACATGCGTGCCACCCGGGACGGACATGCTGTAGTTGCCGAACTCGTCGGTCTGCGTGCCGCCAACCTGCTGGCAGCAGAACTGGGTGGTCAGCTGCGCGGTGACGTTCAGGTGCGCGACCGGTTCGCCGACGGGACCGCTGACGTGCCCGCGGATCGTGACGGCCGCCTGCATGGTTTGATCGATTCCCAGCGCGTCTCCGGTTACGTGCAGCACGTCGGGTGTGGCGGCCGTCTGGTCGTGCCACCAACCGTCGGCGTGACGCCCGGTCCCGTCCTGGAATTGGATCTTGTAGTCACCGGCTGTGACGACGGCCGCGTAGTTGCCAAAGGCGTCGGTCTGCGTGAACGCAACCTCGGAGAACGGACAGCATGCGATCGCCGCCTTCACGACTGAGACGAAGATGCCCGCGAGCGCCGCGCCGGTGCCGCGTTCGCTGACGTGACCGCTGATCAGGTAACCCGTCGCGAGCCGGGCGTCGATCCCGTTCACGACGCCCGTCGCGTTCACCGTGTCGGCCGAGTCGAACGAATCCTTGCCGCTGTACCACTGACCGAGCCAGCGCGTCCCGGCTGGGATCGGGCCGAACTTCGCGAAACTCACCTTTACCGCGCCGCCGTGAGAGGGAAACGCGGTGTAGTTGCCGGCAGCGTCGGTGATGCTGCCGCCGATGAATACGCAGCACGGGACGGTCGCGTCGAACACGTTGACGTTGATGCCCGCGACCGGCACCGTCCCGGTCGCATCGGTCACGTGCCCGCGAATGCTGACGCCCGGCGACAGCGCGGCGTTGATGTCGGGCCGATCCGGGCCGGTCATGACGAGATCGGCCTGGTCGGGACCGGGTTTGTTGTTCCAGAACTGCGGCGCGTATACGCCGCTCGGGTCACCGAACCAGATCCGGTACGTCCCCGCACGCGCGAGGTTCCGGTAATCGCCATTCGCGTCCGTCGTGGCGAACGCGACGTCGACGCAGCAGGCACGCGTCGCATCGCTCGCGACGACGTTGATGCCGCGAAGCGAGTTGCCGGTGCGGGCGTCCGAGACGTGCCCGCTGATGAAGAAGCCACGTGTTAGCGCCGCATCGATGCCCGCGGCGTCGGCGGAGAACGAGCGGATCGCCGCCGCGTCCCAGCTCGGCTGGTCGTCGTACCACTCGCCCATGTAGTGCGGGTCGGCGGTTCCGAACGGGACGAACTGGATCTTCAGCGGCATGTTCTTCGGGACCGGGAATGAGTAGACGCCATCCGCGTTCGTGACGCCGACGGTGATTCCACCGAACGGGCAGCAACGCGTCGTGGAGTCAGTGATCACGACGGCGACGCTTCCGATGCCGGAGCTCGTGACCTCATCGGTCACGCGCCCGCTCAACTGGATCGCGGGCGTGAGTCGGGCGTTGATGTTGAAGGTCTCTGCGTTGATGGTGATCGCGTCTGCCTCGCCCAGATTTCGCTTCTCGTTCCACCAACGCTGCATGTAGTGGCTCTTTGTGAAAGTGACCTTGATCATGGCGCCGCGGGCGGCGACGAAGCGGTAGGTGCCGTCGATACCGGTCTGCGAGCCAGCGAACGCTCCCGTCCCACCGACGTATCCGCCTGCCGCGAAGACAGCCTGGACCGGAAGGCCCGTCACAGCGTCCGTGACCTGGCCGTGCACGTAGTAGCCCGCGACGAGCGGGGCGTCGATGCCACCCACTGAGCCGGCGACCGTGATCACATCGTGCGGCGATGAGATGAACCGCTCGTTCCAATACTCCTCGACGTACGGGACGCCCTGATCGCGATTGAAGACCGCGACATAGCGACCCGGGTTGACGACGATCGAATAGGTCCCGTCAGCACCGGACGTGCCCGTGGCGACGTCGTTCTCCGTCGCGGCGTCCTGGACGACCACGCGAACGCCGGCGATCGGCGCGGTCGTGGCGCCATCGGTGATCCGGCCGCTGATGGCGAAGCTGACGGTGACGTGGAAGGAG
>VBJD01000120.1 GCA_005887995.1 Chloroflexota bacterium | reverse complement strand
CGACGCCGCGAAGCCGGACGTCACGGTCCTCATCACGCCACATCACGTGCATCTCGAAGGGCACATGGCCGTCGTCACCTCGGGTGCGATGCACGGCACGCTCGAGGGAGGTGCGGCGCGCGTCGAGCTCAAGGCGAACGTCGACCGCGAGCTCGCGAACGCGGTGAAGGCCGCGATCAGCGAGGCGGGCGTGCCCGTCATCGGCGTCTCGTACGGCGCGAACGACCCGGCCGGCTCGGTGATGCCGATGGACTGGGCGACGCAGATCCCGATCCACTTCATGGGCCGCGACCGCGTCCCCATCGTCATGGCCGCGCCGGCGCGCGACCTGCCGTGGAAGATGCACGTCGACGCCGGTCGCGCGATCGCGTCGGCGGCGACCGCGTCCGGCAAGCGCGTCGCGCTCATCGCCTCCTGCGATCACGGTCACGCGCACGATCCGAAGGGGCCGTACGGCTTCTCACCAGCGTCGAAACAGTTCGACGATCGCACCGTCGAGCTCATCAAGCGCAACGCGCTCGGCGAGCTGCTGGGCTTCGATCCCGCGTTCGTCGCCGACGCGAAGGCCGATTCGTTCTGGCAGATGCTCATGCTGCACGGCGCGATCGGCGACCAAGGGATGGGGGGTTCAGCCGCGCAGAGAGCGTGGCGCGCCGAGTTCCTGTCGTACGAAGCGCCGACCTATTTCGGGATGCTCTGCGCCGCGTTCACGCCACCGGACTAACGCGGCGTCAGGCGTCCTCCTCGACGATGTCGTCGGCCGCCGCTCGTTCGAGGACGTGGCGCGCGTGATCGCACTCCTCGCCCACGCACTCGACGGTCACGACCGCGCCGCCGTCTGACACGGCGTGCTCGTAATCGCGCCAGTGCGATGGATGCACGATGAGCGCGCGGCCGAACACGATGCCGATGAACGCGAGACCGAACGCGACGAACGCGCCTCCGAGGACGATCCCGACGACGTTGTGCGCGAAGGTCGGTCCTCCCATGACGACATAGACGACGGTGAGGACGACGCCGAGCAGGAATCCCGCGATCGCCCCAGCGAGCGGATGGGAATGCGAACCGACCTCGCCGGCCAGCTCCGGGTCGCCGGCCACAAGCGACACGTGTTGCGGCGGCAGGCCGTCGCTGTCCAGTTCGTGTAGCGCGCCGTAGGCGGCGTCCGTCTGGTGGAACACGCCGACGACGGTGTGCGGTCGCGGGTTCGTTGACACGCCTCCCGGTCGCAGCAGAAGCGGTGCCCGGCGGGAACCGCCTGCGGTTTCCGGCGTCACTCCTTCTATGCCGGCGAATACGCCGGAGGGAGGCACCCATGCGACGGCTCCTGGCTGGCATCGCGGCGGTCGTGGCGACGCTCGTCGTCACGGCACAGCCGGCCGCGGCGTGCGCGGGTCTCATCGGCCCGAACGGCGCGGTCAACCTGCTCCGAACCTCGACCTTTGCGGGCTACCACGACGGCGTCGAGCACTACGTCACGGCGTTCAAGTTCGCCGGTGGCAGCGGTCAGTTCGGATCACTCGTGCCGCTCCCCGGCATCCCGACGGACGTCATCCGTGGCGGGGACTGGACGCTCCAGCGTCTCGTCCGCGAGACGGAGATCGCGAAGCGCGCGCAGTTCTTCGGTCCAGTCGGCGCGGCCGCGTCCGCCGACGCCGTCGTCCTTCAGCAGGTCCGCATCGACGCGCTCGACATCACGATCCTCAAGGGCGGCGGCGACGCCGTCGGCCGCTGGGCGACGGAGCACGGCTTCCGTCTTCCGCCCGACGCGCCAGAGGTCCTCGACTTCTACGCCGCGCGCAGCCCGATCTTCATGGCCGCGGTCTTCGACGCGGACGCCGCGAAGGCGCGCGGACAGAGGGCCGGCGACGGCACGCCGGTGCACCTCGTCATCCCGACGAACTCACCCTGGGTCCCCCTGCGCATCCTCGGCCTCGGCAAATCCGGCCAGGATCGCGTCGACGCGGACGTCTACCTTCTCACTGACGCGCGGCCGCAGATGCTCCCCGCACCGATCGGATTCAACGGTCTGCGCATCGATCACAGCGCGGCCGCGACCGAGTCGCTGCTCAACGATCTCCGCTCCGACAAGGGCATGGAGTGGGTCCCGACGTCCGGCTGGCTCAGCAAGGTCGTCGTCGACGCGACCGCATCGCAGCTGAAGTACGACCTCGCGATCAGCGCGACCGCCTCCGCACCGTCGCCGGTCGCCGCTGGCCTCGAGGCTCCGGCACCCGCGAAGCCTCTTCGCGATCAATCCGCAGAGCTGACCGCGTTCGCCATCGTCGCCTTCACGCTCGTCGCACTCGGCGGCGTGCTCCTTCTCCGGACCCCGGGGCGGGGGTTCAGCCGCGAAGCGCGCGTGAAGGTCACACGTTGAGGCGAGGTTTCCTCGCGCTGGCGCTCGCCGCGTTCGCGGCGGGCGCATGCGCGCCTGCCGACGCGGGGACGCCCACGGTGAACATCCGCATTCACTATTCGAAGTTCGAGCCGGCGACGATCACCGTCCCCGCGGGTGTCCCGGTGACGTACGTGATCCGCAACGACGACCCCATCGATCATGAGTGGCTCATCGGCGACGCCGCGTTCCACGCGCGACACCGCACCGGTACGGAGACCGCGCACGGGGATCGGCGCGACGAGGTGTCGCTGCCGGCGTTCACGACGAAGACGACCACGCTCACGCTCGCCGCCGGGACGTACACCTACATCTGCCACTTCCCGCTGCACGAGCAGTACGGGATGATCGGCGTCGTGACCGCGCGCTAGGCCTTCGTCGCCACCCCGCGTACCGAGTCGACGTCGCTGATCGATGCGGTCAAGGCGAGGCCGACCTTCCGCATGAGCGCGGCGAGATCTTCGCCTCCGGTGCCGCGCCAGTCGTGACCGTCGGCGAGGGCGCCGAATGGACAGAACGCCCAGCGGCCTTGGTGGATCGTCAGCTTGTCGGGATGTTCTCTGCTCGCCTGATGGGTGCTCGCGATGCACTCGAATTCGATGAGCTTTGACCCCACGCTCGTCTCCCCCTCCCCGCAACCCGGAGGACGAAATATCGCCCCGTGATCAGGTGCGTTGCGCGTCTCCAGCCCGAGTACACACCGACCACTCAAGCAAGTCATTTCGCAGCGTCATTACCGACCCGTCACGCACCCGCGGCGACTTCGGTCGGACCATTGGCGTCGGCCTTGAAGCGGTACCCGCGACCGGGCACCGTCTCGATGTAGCGCGGCATACGCCACTCGTCCCCCAGCTTGACGCGGAGCTCGCGGATGTGCCGATCGACGACGTTGCTCTCGATCTGGAAGGCGCTCCCCCAGATGCTCGCGAGCAGTGTCTCGCGCGTGAGCACCTCGCCGGCGTTCGCCGCGAGGATGTACAGAAGGGTCTGCTGGATCGGCGTGAGCTCGAGCGCCTTTCCGCCCGCGAGCTTCACGGTCTGCTCGATGAGATCGACCTCGATCTGGCCGCCGAGCCGGATCTTCGGCACAAGGGGTGTCTTGACGCCGCTCGAACGGCGGATCAGCGCATACGGTCGCGCGACGATCTCGTCGAGAGTGAACGGCACCTCGACGATGTCATCCGCGCCCTGCTCGAACGCGCGCAGCTTCACTGAGGTGTCGCGTTTGCGCGTGAACGCGAGGATCGGGATCTTCCCCTGGGCCAACCCGCCGCCGAGCGAGTTGAACACGTTGGCGTGCTCGTCGATGTCGATGAGCGCGACATCGGGTTGCCACTCGGCCAGCACCCGGCGGATGTCTCCATCGGTCGTGGCTTCTCGTGTCTCGTAATTGCTGTGACGCAGCGTCACCGCGACGAGATTCGCGAGCGCTCGCGCGATGACGAGGAGGATGCGGGGATTGGTCTTCGCTCGGGCCTGCTGTGATCCGTCGCGCGTCCCCACGGGTCAATTTTTCGCCGGGCGTCTCCTCGCGTCATGAAGGCTCCTCATGCGTAACGCGGGCAGGCGCGCCACGACGGCATCGTCGACGCGCTCGATGCGCAGGACGTCCACCGCCCCAAGCGTTCGCTCGAGCCGGGCGACCGCGGCGTCGACCGCCTCAACAGGCGCGGCGTGCTCGACGCCCCACGACAGATCGCGAATATCGGCGCGCGCGACGCGGCGCCCGGCGTTGGCGACGAGCAGATAGAGAAGGCTGTTGTCGCCTGCGCTCAAGCGGACCGTGCGCGAGCCGACGTGGGCGTACTCGTCGAGGCTGAGCTCGAGGCCGCCGACCTCGACATTGCGCACCATGGAGGTGGGCACGCCGACCCGTTGCAAGACCTGAGCGGTACGGACCGCGAGCTCATCGGGCGTGAACGGCACACGCATCACGTCGTCCGCGCCTCCGCCGAGGGCGGTGAGGCTCGACTTGCCGCGATCGAGATCCACAAGAGCGAGCGTCGCACGGCCACTTCGCGCCGACTCGAGGAGACGAGCGGCAAAAGGGCCGCGGCCGATGTCGGCGACGAGCAGCGCGGGTTCGCGCTGGCGTAGCAGCAGCCGCGCGCGCGCTGGGCTCGCCGTGACCGTCGCCTCGATGCCCACGTGACGCAACACCAGGCCGATGAGCGAGGAGAGTCTCGGGCGAGCGAGCACGACCGCGACCGGCGCGGCAGGACGTCGAGATGAACTAGGGGACGCTCGCAAGAAAGCGATATCCCTTGCCCGGCACTGTCGCGATGAACCGAGGGCGCCGCCAGTTGTTCTTGAGCTTCACGCGGAGGTTGCGGACGTGGCGATCGACCAGGTTGCTCTCCGCGACGTAATCAGCCCCCCAGAGCGCGTCGAGGATCACCTCGCGATCGAGCGTCTTTCCGGGGTTCGACGCCAGTAGGTAGAGCAACGCCTGTTCTATTGCCGTCAGGTGAAGGACGGACGAGCCGGACTTGGCGTGCTGATTGAGCAGGTCAAGCTCGAGCCCCCCGACCTTGATGACGGGCACGAACGGCACGGCGCTGCCGTAGGTGCGTCGCATGAGCGCAAGCGTGCGCGCGACGAGCTCCTCGGGACTGACCGGCACGGTGATGAAGTCGTCGGCGCCCTGCTCGAAGGCCCTGAGCTTGGTCTTGAGGTCACCGCGCTCCGTGAGCACGATCGTGGGTATCGGCCGTCCGCCGATGACGCCCCCGATAAGCTCCGACGCATCGCCCTCGACGAGGTCGATGTCGACGATGAGGAGGTGCGGCTTCAGCTCCCTTTCGAGCTGACGCGCCTCGGCGATGCGCGCCGTCGTCTCGCACGTGTACACGCCGTGGTTCAGGGTGAGGCGTACGACGTCGGAGAGCGGTGCATCGGCGACGACGAGCACGCGCGCAGGTCCTTTCAGCGGAGCGCGCTGAGCGATAGCGACCCTTCCCAGCTCTAGGGGTGACTCCCGCCTAGAGATGAAGCCTACACCTCGGTATGAAGGCCCTTCATTTAAGACAAGGCGAAAGCGCCTGCGAATCGCTCCGCGGCGCCTTCGTCACATGCGGCTTATGTCCTAGCTCTGCTCTTTGAATTCGCCCTCGATCGTGTCGTCGCTCTTCTTGCTTTCGCCGGCCGTCGCGCCCGCGGGCTCTTCCTGCGGTTGTCCTTGTTCACCGTTCGCCGGGGCCTGCTGTTTGGCCTGCTCCTGCTGGTACATGAGCTCGCCGATCTTCTGCGCCGACGTGCGCAGCTCGTCCATCGCCGTCTTGATGCGCTGCGTGTCGTCGCCCTTCAGCGTCTCGCGCAGCGCGGCGATCTTTTCCTCGACGTCCTTCTTCGTGTCCGCGGGGACCTTGTCGCCGAGATCGCGTAGCGACTTCTCGATCTGGTATGCGAAGGTGTCGGCCTCGTTCCGCGTCTGGATCCGCTCGACGTTGCGGCGGTCCTCCTCGGCGTGGGCCTGCGCCTCCTTTACGAGCTTGTCGACCTCGTCCTTGTTGAGGCCGCTGGAAGCAGTGATGGTGACGTGCTGCTCACGACTCGTGGCCTTGTCCTTCGCTTTGACGTTCACGATGCCGTTCGCGTCGATGTCGAAGGACACGTCGATCTGCGGGATGCCGCGCGGCGCCGGCGGGATGCCATCGAGGATGAAGCGCGCGAGACTCTTGTTGTCGCCGGCGAGCTCGCGCTCGCCCTGGACGACGTGGATCTCCACCTGCGTCTGCCCGTCGCTCGCCGTCGTGAACGTCTGTGACTTCGACGTCGGGATCGTGCTGTTCCGCTCGATGAGCTTGGTGGCGACGCCACCGAGCGTCTCGATGCCCAGGGACAGCGGCGTGACGTCGAGGAGCAGGATGTCCTTCACCTCGCCCTTCAGCACGCCGGCCTGGATCGCGGCGCCGACCGCGACGACCTCGTCCGGGTTGACGGACTTGTTCGGCTCCTTGCCGCCGAACATCTTCTTGACGGTGTCGAAGACGAGCGGCATGCGCGTCTGACCGCCGACGAGGACGACCTCGTCGATCTTGTCCGCGCTCACCTCGGCGTCCTTGAGGCACTGGCGCACCGGCGCCGTCGTCTTCTCGACGAGGTCGCCGACGAGCTGCTCGAGCTTGCTGCGCGTGAGCGTGATGACGAGGTGCTTCGGACCGGACTGGTCCGCGGTGATGAACGGCAAGTTCACCTCGCTCTGCATCGTGCTCGAGAGCTCGATCTTCGCCTTCTCCGCGGCCTCCTTGAGACGCTGGAGCGCCTGACGATCCTTCCGGAGGTCGATGCCCTGATCTTTCTTGAACTCCTCGATGAGCCAGTCGATGATGCGCGCGTCGAAGTCGTCGCCACCGAGGTGCGTGTCACCGTTGGTGGCCTTCACCTCGAACACGCCTTCACCGAGCTGCAGCACCGAGATGTCGAACGTGCCGCCACCGAGGTCGTAGACGGCGATGAGCTCGTCCTTCTTCTTGTCGAGCCCGTACGCGAGCGACGCCGCAGTCGGCTCGTTGATGATGCGCAGGACCTCGAGGCCAGCGATCTGGCCCGCGTCCTTCGTCGCCTGGCGCTGGCTGTCGTCGAAATACGCGGGGACGGTGATGACCGCCTGCGTGACCTTGTCCCCGAGGTACGCCTCGGAGTCAGCCTTGAGCTTCTGGAGGATCATCGCGGAGATCTCCGGCGGCGTGAACTTGCGTCCATCGCCGAGGACGATCTCGACGCCGCCGTTCGAGGCGCCTTGCACCTTGTACGGGACCTGTTTCATCGATCGCTGCACCTCGGGGTCGGTGAAGCGGCGCCCCATGAAGCGCTTGATCGAGTAGATCGTGTTATCGGGATTGGTGATGGCCTGGCGTTTCGCGAGCTGACCCACAAGGCGCTCGCCACTCTTCGTGAATGCGACGACCGACGGCGTGATCCGTCCGCCCTCAGCGTTCGGGATGATGACCGGCTCGCCGCCTTCCATGACCGCGGCGGCCGAGTTCGTGGTGCCAAGGTCGATGCCAATGACGCGTGGCATTTAGTTGCTCTCCTTCTTCTTGGCGACCGTGACCATGGCCGGCCGGATCACCCGGTCGTGCAGCCGGTACGCCTTCTGGTGCTCTCTGATGACCGTTCCCTCGGGCTCGTCGCTCTCGACATGGGCGACCGCCTCGTGCTCGTATGGATCGAAGGGCTTGCCGAGCGAGTCAACGGCCTGCAGCCCCTCGGCCTCGAGGATCTGCCGAAGCTTGCGCTCGATGAGCCACATGCCCTCGACCCACGACGAGTTGCGCAGCTCCTCGGGGATCGTCGCGAGCGCACGGTCGTAGCCGTCGAGGATGTCGAGCAGCCTGGCGATGAGATCGGCCTTCGCGAATTTCGCGAACTCGGCGCGCTCGGCCTCGTTGCGCTTGCGGTAGTTCGAAAAGTCGGCCGTCATGCGCTTGAGGTCGTTCGTCAGAGCCTCGACGCTGTCGCTCGTTGGCGCTTCGTCCGTCGCGGCCTGCGCCGCCGCCTTCGCGCCGTCCTCTTCGATATTCGTGTGCCCATTCGGGCCACGCCGCTTGAGGCGCTCCTCGAGGAGCTCCTCCGCACGGCGCGTCTTCTCATCCATTACTCAGTCACCCTCCATGACGCGCACGAGGTCGCTCATGAGCGACCCCACATAGCGGACCGCGCCGATCGACCGCGCGTAGTCCATCCGCGTCGGTCCCATAACGCCCACGTAGCCGACGACGTCGGAGCCGCCGCCGTAGCGGCCGAAGACGAGGCTGAAGCCGCGCAGGTGCTCGAGCCGGTGCTCGCTGCCGATCGCGACGTGGACGTCGCCCGCGCCGAGATCGGCGGGAAGGATCGACACGAGGCGCGTCCGGTCCTCGAGAAAGCGAACGACGTCACGCACACTGTCGGTCTCGGTGAACTCAGGCTGGGCCATGATGTTCTGGATGCCGTCGTAGTAGACGTCACGCACCGCAGTCGCACCGTGCTGCTCGAGGAGTCGCGCGAGCGCACCGAGGAGCTCGCGATCGGCACCGGTCTCCATCCCCATGCTCGCGCGCACCGCGGACGCATCGCTGGTGCCCAGCGTCTCGGTGAGCCGCGACGAGAGGCGTCGCAGGTGCTCGATCGTGACGGGCTCGCTCAGTTCGACGAGCTGCTGGTGGACCGCACCGCCGTCGAGGACCGCGACGAGCAGCACCCTTCGCTCGCTGATCGGCACCGCCTCGACATGCTTCAGCAACGATCGCGTGGGCGACGGCGGCGTGACGATGGCGGCCTCAGCGGTGAGGCGCGCGAGCGTCGACGCGGCGAGGCGCAGCCATTCCGCGGTGTTCGACATCGCCTGCTGGAACTGATGCGAGACGGTCAGCTGCTCCGCGGGCAGCAGCGACGGGTGCGGCATGAGGCTCTCGATGAAATACCGGTAGCCGAGATCCGTCGGCACGCGACCGGCCGACGTGTGCGGATGCGTGAGAAGCCCAAGCTCCTCGAGCGCAGCGAGCGCGTTGCGCACGGTCGCAGACGACACGTCGAGGCCGTAGCGGCGCACGAGCGCAGCCGACGCGACCGGCTCGGCCGTCGCGATGTACTCGCGGATCACGGCGCGAAGCAGGTCGCGCTGGCGCTCAGCCAGCGTGGGCAGCGCTTTATCTACTGTTTTATGGGGCTTCTGGACCATTTAGCACTCTCCCGATGAGAGTGCTAACTAGGCTACGCCGCTCGCCTGGGCGCGTCAAGCACTTGTAGCCGGTACGCAACCGTCGCACGGCAGGCGTTCGGCTGGCACGGCGGCTGCCAGGCACGCTGGCATCTGCGAAGGGAGGCCGCACACCCATGTGGAATGAATTCAAGACGTTCCTGCTGAAGACCAACGTCCTGTCGCTCGCGCTCGCTTTCATCATCGGCGTCGCGCTCGCCGCAGTCGTCGTCTCGCTGGTGAACGACATCATCATGCCGCCGGTTGGATTGGCGCTCGGTGGTGTTGACTTCCAGAACATGTTCATCGACCTCTCGGGCAAGCACTTCCCAACGCTCAAGGCCGCCCGCGACGCCGGCGCGCCGGTGATCGCCTACGGCAACTTCATCAACACCGTCATCACCTTCATCATCGTCGCGTTCGTCGTGTTCCTGCTCGCGCGCGCCCTGGTGAAGGCGACGACGAACACCAAGCCGTGCCCGCGTTGCGCGATGGACGTGCCGATCCCTGCGACGCGCTGCCCGTTCTGCACGAGCGACCTCGGGGTCCCAGCGGCGCGCGGTGCGGCGGTCTAAGCCGCCTGCGGCGTCACGAGCGCGCGGACACGCGAGACGAGGTCGTTGAGCTCGAACGGTTTCGTGACGTAGTCGGCCGCACCGAGCTCGGTCGCGTACATCCGCTCTGATAGCCCGAAGATCGCGGTCACGACGATGACCGGGATGTGCTGGATGCGGCCGTCGGCGCGCAGCTCGCGCAGGACGGAGAAGCCATCGCGCCTCGGCATCATGAGGTCGAGGATGATGCACGACGGCTCGTTCTGATCGACGAAGCGCATCGCCTCGTCGCCGTCGTGCGCGAGGCGCGCGTCCAGTCCCTCGTCCTTGAGCGCCGTCGCCACGACCTCGCCGAGCGCGGGATCATCCTCCACCACCAGGATGAGCGGACGCTTGCGCCGGACCGCTATGGCCTGATCTCCTTCGCCAGCTTCGCGGGATCCTTCACGACGATGTGACGCCGCCGGATCTCGATGATCTCCCGCCGCTCCAGGTCACCGAGCACACGGTTCACCGAGACTCGCGACGCGCCGATGAACGCCGCGAGCTCGTCCTGCGTGAGCGTCAGCTCGAGCTTCGCGCCGCCATCCTGCTGCGCGAGATCGAGCAAGTACTTCGCCACGCGACTGGGGACGTCGAGGAAGATGAGGTCCTCCACGCGGTCGGAGAGCCGGCGAATCGTCTTCGCGAGCACGTCCAGGACGACGCGGACGGACGCCGGGTGCGTTTCGAGGTACGAGAGAAAGTCTTCCCGCGCCAACAGCGCAGCGCGGGTGTCCTCGAGCGCGGTCGCCGACGCCGAGCGCGGGCTGCCATCGAAGAGCGCCAACTCTCCGAAGAAGTCACCGCCGCGCATGATCGCGACGAGCGCCTCCTGGCCGAACTCACTCGGCAGCGCGATCTTCACCGCGCCCGCGAGAACGAGGTAGAGGTGCGTGCCCGGATCGTCCTTACGGAAGAGCATCTCGCCGCGCTTGAACGAGCGGATCCGCGTGCGTTCCGCCAGCTGCAGGAGCTCGGCATCGGGAAGCTTGGCGAATAGCGGGTACCGTCGGAGATGTTCGGCGAGCTTCGGATCCGGCACGGTCGCGATAGTACGGAACGTCGAGCCGTCGCTTGACGGCCATGCCACTATCGACGACCCCAATGGACACTACGACCGCTATTCGCTTGGGTGAGGCGTATGTCTCGGGCGCGCTGACGTCGCTCGAGGACGGTGCGCGCACCCGTCTTTTCTATGAGCTCCTCGCCGAGGTCGTGGAGTCGGCAGGCCTCCGCGCCTACCTACCCCACCGCGTCACCGACCCGGTGACGGCGTCGCATCTCGATCCGCGCGCGGTGTACGACATCGATCGTGCCCACGTCACTGGATCGCGAGTCGTCGTCGCCTATGCCGGTATTCCCTCTTTCGGCGTGGGCATCGAGGTGGAACTGGCGCGAGAGCACGGGATCCCGGTCATCCTCGTCGTCGAGCGCGACCGGACCGTCTCGCGCCTCCTCCTCGGAAACCCCGCGGTCGTCGAGTGCGTCCGCTTCAACGATCTCGACGGACTTAGACGCAGTCTTCTCTCAGCGCTCGAGCGCGTGCGCGATGTCGTCGCGAGCGAAGCCGGCCAGGCGGTCTCCGACGACGTCGTCGTGCAGCGCTTCCTCGCGTCGCTCGAGCAGGCCCGCCATCTGGCCGACGGCGAGGTCGCCGCGCTGCTGCGCGTCGGCGAGCTCGACGGCGATGCGGCTCTAGCGGTCCGGGACGCCGTCGCGACCGGTCGATTGTTCGGCGCCGGCCTTCGCGATCTCGTCGGCCGCTACGCACTGCGCGGCGCCGACCTCGGTGCCTTCGTCCTCTTCCATGTCCTCGAGCGGCCGCTCGCCGATGTTGCTCGGATGGTGGGGAGCGATCCGCGCACGGCGAAGCGGCGGCTCGAGGCGGCTCGCGCGCGCATCGGGCTCGCCGCCGATGCGAATGCGAACGACGTCGCACAATGGCTGGTGACCGAGCTCATCGCGCCGCCAACGCGCGCGCTGCAGCTCCATCTTTTCTCGGGAGAACGCAATGGGACGCGGGCAGCGCAAACAGAAGACGACCGGCAAGCTCGGCTGGCGCAGCAAGAAAGCAAACCACGGGCGTAAGCCCGGCATGGGGCGCGGCAAGCGCAACTAGGGCGGGCGCGCGCTACCCGCGGTGCATCAAGACGAGTAGCGCGAGCGCGCCCAGCGCGAGGAGCGCCGGCGGCGTGCCCACGATGACGGGAACGCGCGTGACCGATCCGCAGTCGAGGAGCGGGCGCAGCGCGCTGATGTAGAACGGCTCGAGCGTCACGAGGATCGGGACGAGGAGCCCCAGCGCGACCGACGCCCCACAGCCAAGCGCGCCCTGCCCGCCACGCAGGCCGAAGAGGAACGGCACGAAGGCCACGCCGAGGCTGACGAACAGCGACGCCGACCAGAGCATCGAGACGTCGTCGCCGCAGTTGCTCATCGGCGCACGGCGTTAGCGGCGGCGGCGAGTGCCTTTCTTGCGCGCGCTCGTCTTGCGTCCGGAGGACTTCTTGCGGCCGGCGGTCTTGCGCGCCGTGGCCCGCTTCCGTCCGGTGCTCTTGCGCGCCGTCGTCTTCTTGCGACCGGTCGACTTGCGGGCAGTCGTCTTCTTGCGACCGGTCGACTTGCGCGCAGTCGTCTTCTTGCGAGCTGTCGCACGTTTCGCGGTGGCCTTCTTGCGGCCGGTCGACGCGCGCCGCGTCCCACCACCGCGCATGCCAGCCGCCGGTTTTGCCTCGCCGCTCATCGGCATCGGTGCGGGCGGCGCCGGCTGCGGCGGCTGCGCCGCCGGCCACACAGAGCCGGGCTGCTGCTGCTCGCTCGGCCAACCAGGACCGCGGTTCTCGTCGTTCATGCTGCCTCCCCGTCTATTTGCGCGCTATGCGTGGTGATAACGAATCCACTACGTCGCCGCAAGCACGCTCGATCGTGTCGCGACGTCATCGTCGGGCAAGAGTCGCACGAAGACCTCACTCGCGAGCAACCGACCGCGTGGGGTGAGTCGCGCGACGTCGTGATCCAGGCGCACGAGGCCGAGCGCGACCGACTCGGCGAGCGCGGCGCGCCTGCGCGCGACCGCGGGATCGCCGAAACGTCCGGCGTATTCCACCAGATCGAGCCCCTCGTCGAGGCGCAGCGCGAGCATCGCCGTGTCGGCCTCGTCGTCGGCGAGCGGATCGGCGATCCGCGGTGCGTCGGCGTCGATCATCTCGAGGTAGGCGGTGAGCGCTCCCGGCCGCCGCGAACGGGCGCCAGCGAGATGAGAGTGCGCGCCGGCGCCGACGCCCAGCCACTCGCCGTTGCGCCAGTACACGAGGTTGTGGCGGCATTCCGAGCCACGGCGAGCCCAGTTCGCGATCTCGTAGTGGCGGTAGCCGGCAGCTTGGAGCGTTCGCTCCGCGATGCGGTAAAGGCGCGCCATGCCCTCGTCGTCTACTTGCGCCGCGCCGGCGTCGGCGCGCCAGCGTCGCACGCTCTCCCAGCCTGCGCCGGGCCAGTTTGCGACCGCCTCCTCGGGCTCGAGATTCAACTCGAGCGGGTAGCAGGAGAGGTGGTCTGGCTGGAGCGCGATCGCGCCCCCGAGGTCTGCGCGCCACGCCTCCGCGGTCTGCCCAGGCCAGCCGAAGATGAGATCGAGGCTCACTGCGAGCCCGAGCGAGCGAATCGCATCGACCGCAGCAGCGGTGTCCTCGGCCTGGTGTGTGCGACCGAGCGCGCGCAGCCCGGCGGTATTCAGCGACTGGGCGCCCAGCGAGACGCGCGTGATCCCGAGCGCGCGCCACGCGAGCAGGCGCGCGCGATCGAGCGTCGCGGGGTTTGCCTCGACCGTCGCCTCCTCCAGCGCGAGGTCGAAGGCGTCGCGAAGCGCGCCGGCGAGCGACGCGATCTCGTCGGGCTCGATCAGGCTCGGTGTTCCACCGCCGACGTACAGCGTCCGCACCGATGGGCGGTCGAGCGCGGCGCCTTCGCGACCGATCTCCGTCGCGAGCGCGTCGAGGTAGCGCGAGCGCAGGCGCGAGGTCGCCGGCGCCGTCGCGAAGTCGCAGTACGGGCAGCGCGCCGCGCAGAACGGGACGTGGACGTACAGGCTGATCGCGCTCACCGGCGGATGCCTCCGAGCGGATCTGGCAGCTCCGCGTCCGCGGAGAGCTCCGCGGTCTTTGCGAGATCGACGAGCCATTCGCGGGACTCGTACACGAACGCCATGAGATGGCTGGGCGTCCACTCGTTCTCGCTCACGACGCGCTCGTCACCGAAGTCCGGCAGGAGGAGCACATACGCGGTCGCGCGATCGACGAGCCTGGCGTTCGAGACGCCGTACCCGCCGATGCGCTCCGCACCGAGCGCGGTGAGGATCGACGCGCGTAGTGGCGCGAGCACCGATCCGAGCCGCACGTCCGATCCATCACCCTCGATGCCCGCCGCGAGCCGGAGCGACACCCCCGCGCGCGCCGCGTAAAGGCCCTCGAGGAATCCGCGCGTCTCGCGCGAAAGCGCCGCCCACATCGCGGCGGCGTCACCGCTCTGCGTCGCTCGCAGGAACGATGACGCCGCGAGCTGCGTCGGGTGCTCGAATTGAAGCTTCGGAGCCTTCACCACAGAGATCCCGCAAGCCTTGCGAGCAGTGCTCGCACTTTCCTTCGACGGTGGAGATGGACAGTGGAGAGCGGCGGGATACCCCTCGACGAGCGTCTGCGCACAGCCGGCCGCGCTTTCACGGTCGCCATGAAAGCCCCGCCGGCGTAGCCAGCTGCGAGGAGAGGGGTACCCGCCGCGCGATGCTGCAAAGCCATCCTCAACCCTCGTCCTTGATGCGCAGCACGGCCAGGAACGCTTCTTGGGGGATCTCGACCGATCCCACCATCTTCATGCGCTTCTTCCCTTCCTTCTGCTTCTCGAGGAGCTTGCGCTTGCGCGTGATGTCACCGCCGTAGCACTTGGCGAGTACATCCTTGCGCTTCGCCTTCACGGTCTCACTCGCGATCACCTTGCCCCCAATGGCGGCCTGGATGCGCACGTCGAACATCTGCTTCGGGATGAGCTCGCGCAGCTTCGACACGAGGAT
>VBJD01000119.1 GCA_005887995.1 Chloroflexota bacterium | reverse complement strand
GCGATGTCGGCGTACTGGGATCCGTCATTCGGACCCGGCGGATCGAGCGCGCTCGTGAACGACCTGCGCACGCCGGAGGTCATCGCGGTCTGCTCCGATCCGGCGAAGAGCCTCACGAACGTGAACGACGAGAACGGGTTCGAGTGGGCCGCGGCGATGTCGATCTACGCGATGTGGCTGCGCGCACATTCGCTCGGCTACGGAGGCGTATTCGTGCAGCACTGGCTGCCCGATCACGCAAAGCGAATCCTGAACATCCCGCGTCTTTGGCGATTCCTCGGCACGTTCACCTTCGGTCACGCGGCCGAGCAGAAGGAACAGACGCGGCTGCCGTTCGATGAGGTCGTGTTCGTCGATCGATTTCCAGGTGTTGCGAGGCCGCAGTGAGCCGTACCCGGGGTGGCAGGGGCGGAGCCCCTGCGAAAAGCAGTCTGATGCGAATCGGCGCGAAGCGACGATGAGCCTACCGCCGCGCATGCGCGCCGTCGTCTTCGAGCGTCCCGGCGCGTTCACCGTGACCGACGTCCCGACGCCGCGGACGGCGCGCGGCGAAGCGCTCGTGCGCGTCCACGCGTCGATGGTCTGCGCGACGGATCAGAAGATCCTCGCGGGGAAGTTTCCGGCGACGAAATTCCCGCACGTGCCCGGTCACGAGTTCAGCGGCGAGGTCGTCGCGGTCGGCGAAGGGGTGACGCTCGCGCCCGGGACGCGCGTCGGCGTCGAGGTGCACGTGGGGTGCGGCGTCTGCGACCGCTGCCGGGAGGGCATGTACACGCTGTGCCTCAACTACGGGAAGCGCGAGACGGGGCACGCGCACGTCGGCTTCACCACCGGCGGCGGGCTCGCGGAGTACGCGTCGGTGCCCGCTGCCGCGCTCCACGAGCTCCCGGACGACGTCTCGTTCGAGGCGGGGGCGTGGACCGACAATCTCGGGATCGCGCTCTGGGCGCTCGAGCGGGGGCGGCTGGCCGCAGGAGACCGCGTCGTCGTCTTCGGTCCCGGCGCGATCGGCCTTTGTGCGGCGCAGCTCGCGCGCGCGATGGGCGCGGGCGAGGTGACGCTGGTCGGACGCGGCGAGCGGCTGTGGCGTGTTGACGACCTTGCCGACGACGCGGTCGACGAACGTGACGTCGAGACGCTGAAGGGCACAGCGGACCTCGTGGTTGAATTCGCGGGGACGGCCGACGCGGCACGTCAGGCGATCGGCACCGCGCGCCGTGGTGGGCGGGTCGTCTTGGGTGGATCGACCGGCGTCGGCACCGAGCTCTCGGGCGTCGACCTGTCGACGATCGTGCGCGGGAATCTCGACGTCCTTGGCTCGCTCGCGAATCCGAAAGGCGCCTCGGCGCGCGCGCTCACGTTCCTCGCACGCGGGAAGGTCGACGTGGCGCGTCTGGTGACGCATCACTTTCCGCTAGCGCGGTTCGACGAGGCGTGGCGCACCTTCACGGAGCGTCGCGACGGCGCGATCCGCGTCATGCTCCACCCGGCGGCAGGTACGTGATGGACAAGAAGACCGCGCTCGACCTGTACCGCGTCATGCGCCGCATTCGCGACTTCGAAGAGCGATCGAGTGCGCTGTTCGCCGAGGGCAAGGTGTGGGGGACGATCCACTCGTACGCGGGCGAGGAGGCGATCGCTGTCGGCGTGTGTGCGCACCTGCGCGACGACGACTGGATCACATCGACGCACCGTGGACACGGTCACTGCATCGCGAAGGGCGCGGACCTCGGCCGGATGTACGCGGAGCTGCTCGGCAGGGAGACGGGGTACTGCCGCGGGCGCGGCGGCTCGATGCACATCGCCGACACGTCGAAGGGCAATCTCGGCGCAAACGGCATCGTGGGTGGCGGGATCCCGATCGCGACCGGCGCCGCCCTCACGGCGAAGCAGCTGGGTACGGATCAGGTCGCGGTCTCGTTCTTCGGCGACGGTGCCGCGAACCAGGGTGGCTTCCACGAATCGGCGAACCTCGCGGCGCTCTGGAAGCTGCCGGTCGTGTACGTCTGCGAGGTCAACCAGTACGCCGAGAGCCTGCCGGTCGAGCGCGAGTTCCCGATCAAGGACATCAGCAAGCGCGCCGAGGGATACGGCATCCCCGGTGTGCGCGTGAACGGCCTCGACGTGCGCGAGGTGTACAAGGCCGCCGGCGAGCTCATTGCCCGCGCGCGCCGCGGCGAGGGCCCGTCGTTCCTCGTCGCCGAGGCGTACCGCCACGAGGGCCACTACTACGGCGATCCGCGCAAGTACCAGACGAAGGAGCAGATCGAAGGCTGGAAGACGAAGTTCGATCCGATCGCCGAGGCGCGGCGCTGGATCGTCGACGCGAAGCTGGCAACTGCCGCCGAGCTTGACGCGATCGACGCCGACGCGATCGAGGAAGCGAAGCGCGCGGTCGCGTTCGCCGAATCGTCGCCTCTCGCGTCGCCGATCGATCTCCCCGGGGACGTATATGCAAGCTAGCCGGATGAGGGCGGCGTCGGGGTTGAGTCGTACGGGAACGCAGGGCCGTCCGAAGCCCGCCGAGCGCATCCGCCAAACGCCGATCAGCGAGCTGGGCATCGTCGGCGCCGCGGTCGGTGCGGCGCTCACCGGACTTCGGCCGATCGTCGAGCTCATGTACGTGGATTTCTCTGGCCTGGCGATGGACCAGCTCGTGAATCAGGCGGCGCAGAACCGCTTCATGTTCGGCGGCCAGGCTCGCGTGCCGATGGTCATGCGAACGCAGGGCGGATCGGGTCGCGGCAACGCGGCGCAGCACTCGAAGTCGCTCGAGGCGTGGTTCGCGCACGTCGCCGGACTGAAGGTCGTCATGCCGGCGACGCCCGCCGACGCGAAGGGCCTGCTCACCGCATCGATCCGCGACGACGACCCCGTCATCTTCCTCGAGCACAAGCTCCTCTATCGCACCAAGGGCGAGGTCCCGACGGGCGAGCACGTCGTGCCGCTCGGCAGCGCGGACGTCAAACGCGCGGGCAAGGACCTCACGATCGTCAGCTGGTCGCGCGAGGTTCTCTTCGCGCTGGACGCGGCCAAGCAGCTTGGGTCAGAGGGCATCGAGGCGGAGGTCGTCGACCTGCGTACGCTCGTGCCGCTCGACAAGGATGCGGTCCTCTCGTCGGTCCGCAAGACGCATCGCCTGCTCGTCGTCCATGAGGCGATCAAGCGCGCAGGGTTCGGGGCGGAGATCGCATCGCTCGTGGCTGAGGAAGCGTTCGACGACCTCGATGCTCCGCCGCGCCGGCTCGCGGGCCTCGAGACACCCATCCCGTACGCGCAGCACCTCGAGAAGACCGTCGTGCCACAGGTCGACGACATCGTGCGCGTCGCGAAGGAGCTCGTCGCGTGAGCGTGACGAAGGTGATCCTCCCGAAGCTCGGCCTCACGATGGACGAAGGCCGCGTGATCGCGTGGCACAAGAAGGAAGGCGATCGAATCGCAAAGGGCGAGATCCTCTTCGAGGTAGAGACGGACAAGGCGAACATGGAGATCGAGTCGCCGGCCTCGGGCTACGTGCGCCGGATCCTGCTCCCGGTGGATGCGAGCGCGCCGGTCGCGACGGTCATCGGCCTCATCAGCGACACCGCCGACGAGCCGCTGCCGTCGCTCAGCGAAGTCGTGCCTTCGGCGGCTCAGGCCACACCGTCGGTCGCGGCCGCGACGCCGTCGGTCGCCGCGATGACTCCACCGTCAGACGGCGAGCGCGTGCGATCCTCGCCGGCCGCGCGCAAGCGCGCGCAGGAGCTCGGTGTGGACATCGCGAGCGTCCGCGGGACGGGGCCTGGGGGCCGCATCAACATCGAGGACGTCGAGGCGGCCGCCGGCGGGCCCGCCGCCGCGCGCGCCGCGCCCGGCGGCAATGGCGTGCCCGAGAAGCGCGAGCCCCTCAGTCGCATGCGCCGCGCCGTCGCTGAGGCGATGACACGCAGCGTGCGCGAGGCACCGCAGTTCTCGATCTCGCGTGACGTGGACATGGGCAACGCGGATCGTCGGCGCAAGGCCGCCGGTGCGTCGTACACGGACGTCATCGTGTCCGCCGCGGCGAAGGCGTTGCGCGCGCACCCGCGACTCCGTTCGCGCCTCGATGGCGATGCGCTGGTCACGACGGAGAGGATCGACGTCGGCATCGCGATCGCGCTCGACGCCGGTCTCATCGTGCCGGTCGTGCGCGACGCCGAGACGAAGGGACTCGCCGCTCTCAAAGACGAGCGAGAGCGGCTCGAGGCCGCGGTGCGCTCGGGCCACGCGCCCGGCGACGCGTTCGGCGGAGCGGCGATCACTGTTTCGAATCTCGGGACGCTCGGCGTCGACCGCTTCACCGCGATCGTCAATCCACCGGAGGCGGCGATCCTGGCCGTGGGACGCGTCGCCGATCGGGTGACGGTCGTTGGCGGCGCGCCGACGGTGCGGCCGATCGCGTCGCTCACGCTGAGCGTCGACCACCGCGTCGCGGATGGCGCCGACGCGGCGCGTTACCTCGCGGATGTCGTGAAGGAGCTCGAGGCATCGTGACCGTGGCACCGCCCGCCGACCGCGTCCGCATCGCGGCGTCGCACTGGAAGCCGCGGTTCGTCGCGAACGGGATCGACGCGAACGACTTCGACCGGGTGCTCGACGAGACGAGCGACTGGCGCGACTGGGCGCCGAACTGGAGGCGTGTGGGCGACGAGCACCGCGGACTCGCGGACGCGGCAGCGCGCGCGGGGCAAATGGTGACCGCGACCGAGGCCTACCAGCGGGCGGCGTGGTGCTACCACCTCGGGAAGTTCCTCTGGTTCGAGGACGAGTCGCTTCACGACGAGCTCAGCAAGCTGACCGTCGCGACGTACGCCAAGGCCGTCGCGCATCTCGATCCTTCGGGCGAGCGCGTCGAGGCGCCCTTCGAATCCGCGGTCGTCCCGGGCATCCTCCGCAGGCCGCGTGGTGTCGAGAGGGCGCCGCTCGTGATCCTTGTCCCCGGCCTCGACTCGGTGAAGGAGGAGCTCTTCGCGATCGAGAACGAATTCCTGAAGCGCGGCCTGGCGACGCTGAGCATCGATGGTCCCGGCCAGGGCGAGAACGCGCCGCGCTTCCCGATCCGCGCCGACTGGGCGACGGTGGTCACGCCGCTCCTCGACAGTCTCTCGGCGCGCGACCGCGGCGTCGATCTGGGGCGCGTCGGTCTCATGGGCATCAGCATGGGCGGCATCTACGGGCCGCACGCCGCGGCGAAAGAGAAGCGGTTGCGCGCGCTCGTCGCCCTCGCTGGTCCCTACGATCTCTCCGAGTGCTGGAGCGCGCTCAACCCGCTGACGAAGGGTGGCTACGTCCACTACACGAAATCACAGGACGAGCGCGAGGCGTTCGAGCGATCGAAAGCGCTCACACTTCGCGGGGTGCTCAAGGATGTTCTCTGTCCTCTCCTCGTGATCCACGGCGGCAGGGATCGGCTCTTCCCGCCCGAGCAGGCGGAGCGCATCGTGCGCGAGGCCCCGAACGCGACGCTCCTCCTGTATCCCGAGGGCAATCACGTCTGCAACAACATTCCGTACAAGTACCGGCCCGCGATGGCCGACTGGATGCGCGAGCGTCTCGCGTGAGGACGACGCTTCGCGTGAACGGCGTCGATCGCGAGATCGACGTGCCGCGTCGAACGACGCTGCTCACCGCGCTGCGCGATGACCTCGGCCTTACCGCCACGCGCTACGGCTGCGGCGCCGCTCAATGTGGCGCGTGCTACGTGCTCGTGAACGGTCGCGCGGTCGCTTCGTGCCTGCTCCCCGTCGAGCAGGCGTCGGGCGTCGAGATCACCACCGTCGAGGGCCTTGCGCGCGACGGCGACCTCAGCCCGCTTCAACAGGCGTTCGTCGAGGAGGACGCGATGCAGTGCGGCTACTGCACGAGCGGGATGCTCATCTCCGCGACGGCGTTGCTGCACGCGGACCCGCGACCGACGGACGCGGCGATCCGCGATGCGCTCGCGCCCAACCTGTGCCGCTGCGGCGTGTACACGCGCGCGATACGCGCCATCAAGCGCGCGGCCGAGGCGGAGGCGGGGGGATCCGTTCAGGCGACAGAACGGAGCCGTACGTGACCTGGGGCGAGCGCGAGCCCGAGCGCGTTGAAGAGCGGATCCGCATCGAGCCGGACGGTACGGTCGTCGCGCTCTCCGGCAAGATCGAGTTCGGTCAGGGGATACGCACGGCGTTCGCGCAGCTCGTGGCCGACGAGCTCGACGTCCCCATCGAAAAGGTGCGCGTCGTTCTCGGCGACACGGACCACGTGCCTCATGACATGGGCACGTTCGGGAGCCGCTCGGTCGCGCAGGAAGCGCCTCTTCTCCGCCGCGCCGCGGCGTACGCGCGCGAGCTGCGGGCGCGGGGAAAGCCGATCGAGGGCGCGATCCCGACTGACGTCCGCCTGCGGCCGGACGCGGAGCGCCGCTACGTCGGAAAGCCGATGCCGCGGCTCGAGGCGCGGGACATCGTCACCGGCAAGGCGCGATTCGTCGCGGACGTCCGCGTCCCGGGTATGGCGTACGGCGCGATCGTTCGGTCGCCCGTGCGCAACGCGCCGGTGCGGCGCGTCGATGACACGACGGCGCGTGCGATGCCTGGGGTCGTCGCGATCGTGCGTGAGGGCGGGTTGGTCGGCGTCGTCGCCGAACGAGAGGATCAGGCTCGCGCGGCAGCGGATGCGGTCGAGGTCGAGTGGGGTGAGGCGCCGCCGCCGAATGAACAGCGTTGGGACGTCCCGATACGGGATGACAAGGGCGTCGACGAGGCGATCACGGCTGCGCCGACGCGGCTCGAGGCGGAGTACATCCTCCCGCCGATCTCGAACGCGCCGATCGGTCCGAGCGCCGCGGTCGCAGACGTGCGTGCGGACGGCGCGATGATCTACGCCGGCACGCAACGGCCGTTCGGGCTGCGCGAGGCGATCGCGGAAGCGCTCGGCTTTGACGAGGAGCGCGTGCGCATCCTGCCTCAGATGCCCAGCGGCACATACGGGCGCAACTCGAGCGGCGACGCGCCGTACGAGGCAGCGATCCTGTCGAAGCACGCGCGCCGGCCGGTGCTGCTGCAGTGGACGCGAGTCGAGGAGTTCGCGTTCGCGCCGACGCGCCCGGCCGCGTACCTCAAGGTCGCTGCTGGACTTGACGCGAACGGGCGCATCAGCGCGTGGCGCTACGACGAGCACACCAATGTGCATACCGGCGGCGGCTTCGATCCGCGTTGGGGGGCGGAGGCGTCGGGCCGCAACGCCGAGCCTCATTACCGGCTTCCCAAGGCGCGCGTCACGCTGCACGTCGAACCGACGCCGCTGCGCACCGCGTCCTTCCGCTCGCTCGCGGCTGCGGAGAACGTCTTCGCCATCGAGTCGTTCATCGACGAGCTCGCGCACGCCGCGCGGCAGGATCCGCTCGCCTTCCGTCTCGCGCACGTCGAGGATCCGCGGCTTCGGCGCGTCACCGAGCACGTCGCGAAGAGCGCGGGTTGGGGCCGCGCGCCTGGTGAGCGTCGCGGTCTGGGCATCGCGGCGACGATCTATCACGGCACGTACATCGCGGAGGTCGCTGAGATGCACGTGGCGCAGAACGGTCGAGCCCGCTTGGTAAAGGTGTGGGCGGCCGTCGATCCCGGCGCGACCCTGAATCCCGATGGTGTCCGCAATCAGACGGAGGGCGGCATCCAGCAGTCGGCATCGTGGACGCTCTTTGAGGAGATCCATCACCGCGACGGCCGTATCGCGAATAGCGGGTGGGACACCTATCCGATCGCGACCTTCCGCGACGCGCCCGAGTCGATCGAGGTCGACGTCATCGGCGACCCGACGAAGCCGTCTACTGGGGTCGGCGAGCCGGGCGCCGTGTGCATCTCCGCGGCGATGGGCAACGGCATCTTCGCGGCGACCGGCGTCCGGGTGCGACAGCTGCCGATGACGCCGGAGCGCGTGCGCGGCTAGCGTGATGACGCGCGTCCGCGTCGTGCAACAGGACATCGCGACGCTCGACGTAGACGCAGTCACCAACGCCGCCAACGATCACCTCTGGATGGGCGCGGGCGTGGCCGGCGCACTCCGGCGCGCGGGCGGCGACGAGATCGAGCGCGAGGCCATGGCGAAGGGACCGATCAGGGTCGGCGATGCGATCGTCACGGGCGGCGGCCGGCTCCGAGCGCGCTACGTGATCCACGCCGCGGTGATGGGGCAGGATCTGCGCACCTCAGCCGAAGCGATCGAGCGCGCGACGCGCAGCACGCTCGCCCGCGCGAACGACATCGGCGCACGCACCATCGCGCTTCCGGCGTTCGGCACGGGCGTCGGTGGCTTCCCGCTCGACGAGTGCGCGCGGATCATGGTCCACGTCGCGAATGCATACGAGGGCCCGATCGAGGAGATCGACTTCGTGCTGCGCGGCGACGATGCGGTGAACGCGTTCGAGCGCGCTCTCTCCCAGGTGAAGTCCTCCTAGGCGAGCACCTCGCGCAGCTTCGCGCCCACTTCGTCGATGGCGCGGCGCGCGGTCGGGACCTTCGAGGACCAGCCCATGAAGCCGTGCACCATGCCGGCGTACTCCAGATACGTGACCGGGACACCTGCGGCACGCAGGCCATCCGCGTACGCGCGACCTTCGTCACGCAGCGGATCGCACTCCGCGGTCACGACGATGGCCGGCGGGAGCCGCGACAGGTCGCGCGCGCGGACCGGCGACGCGTCGGGCTCGTCACGCAGCGCGGCTTCGGGGAGGTAATGGCCCCAGAACCAGCGCATGCCCGCGAGGGTCAGGCCATGTCCCGACCCGTATGCGCGGTAGGACGCCCGCGTGAAGTCGTGGTCGGTCACGGGCACGTGCAGCAGTTGCGCGGCGATAGGCGGACCACCCCGCTGCCGCGCACGAAGCGCCGTGACCGCGGCGAGCCCGCCGCCCGCGCTTGAACCCCCGACCGCGATGCGCGTCGGATCGGCGTCGAGGACATCCGCATGCTCGAACGCCCATTCGGTCGCCGCGTACGCGTCGTCGACCGCGGCGGGATAGCGGTGCTCGGGTGCGAGGCGATAGTCGACCGACAGGACGACGCACCGCGACGCGTTCGCCAGCGCACGACAGAAGTTTTCGGAGATCGCAAGACTACCGACGACCCAGCCGCCGCCGTGGAAGTACACCAGGAGTGGCAACGTGCCGCGGACCGGTCGGTAGGCGCACGCGGTCACGTGCTCATTCACGCGGATCGCGCGGATCACTTGCGTGACCTCCTCGAACGGCACGATCGCGTTCACCGGCGCGCTGCCGCCGCGCTCGCGCGCCTCCTCCACGGTCAGCTCATCGATGCCGCGCGGATCGGCGGCGGTCGCTGCCGCGAGGAGCTCCGCGACGACGGGGTCCACTGGCATCAGCGCGTGCGCGCACCCGGTCCGCGGACGACGCGACCCGGCCGCGCATCGGTGTGCTCGCCGTCGAGCAGCACCGGAGTGCCGTTCACGACCACGTGCCGGACACCGGTCGCGTAACGATGCGGCTGCTCGTAGGTCGCGTGATCGGCGATTGTCCCGGGACCGAAGACGACGACATCGGCGAAGAAACCCGGTGCGAGTGAGCCGCGGCGATCGAGCTTCAGATTCCTCGCCGGGAACGACGTCATTCGCCGGATGGCGTCTTCGAGCGTTGCCGCGCGCTCGTCGCGAACGAAGTGACCGAGGACGCGCGCGAACGTTCCGTACGTGCGCGGATGTGGCTGCGACTTCAGGAAGACGCCTTCCGGTGCGATGGAGCCAGCGTCGGAACCGAACGACATCCACGGGAGGCCCGCTTCGCGCTCGAGGTTCTCCTTCGATCCGACGAAGACGATCATGCCGACGCGGCTCTCGTCCTCGGACACCAGGTCCATCGCGACATCGCGCGGATCGCCGCCGCGCTCGCGCGCGATGTCGGCGAGCGTGCGTCCGGTGAGGGGCTTGAGCGACTCCTTCTTGAACGACACGAGGAGGATGCCGTCGGCGCCGCCCGCGTCGTGATAGAGGTTCTCCCAGCCGCTTCCCGCGCGCGACATGTCTTCCTTGATCCGCGTGCGCGCAGACTCATCGGCGAGCCGTCGCCGCAGCGCCTCCGGCCCTCCGTCGTGCGCCCACGGCGGGAAGCACGCCGAGAGGCCGGTCGCGCCGGCCTCGTACGGATACATGTCAGCGCTGATCGCGAGGCCATCCTTGCGCGCACCCTCGACCCGCGCGATGGCGTCGCGCAGCTTGGGCCAGTTCGCTCGACCGGATTGCTTGAGGTGATAGATCTCCGCGCCGACACGCGCGCGCCGCGCGATCGAGATGAGCTCGTCGATCGCCTCGAGCAGCCCCTCGCCCTCGCTGCGCATGTGAGAGATGTACATGCCGCCGTACCGCGCCGTCGCCTCGCACAACGCGACGAGCTCATCGGTCGCTGCGTACGCGGCGGGTGCGTAGATGAGCGACGACCCGACACCGAGCGCGCCGTCGCGCATCGCGGCGTCGACGAGCGCGCGCATGCGCCTCAGCTCTTCGGGCGTGGGGGGCCGGTCGTCGTTGGCGAGCTCGTGCATGCGGACGGTCGTGGCGCCGACGAACGACGCGATGTTCGTCGAGATGCCGCGCCCGACGAGCGTCTCCAGCGCCTCATCGAGCGTCGTCCAGGTGATGTCGTACTTGATGTCGCCCTGCTGCTCGAGCCGCTCCTTCTTCATGCGCTCGTTCAGCGGACCGAGCGACCAGCCCTCGCCGAAGACCTCGAGCGTCACGCCCTGGCGGATGTCCGACTGCGATCGCCCATCCGCGAAGAGCGTGTCCGTCGCCCACGACAGCATGTTGATGAAGCCCGGCGCGACGGCCATCCCGGAGGCGTCGAGCTCGCGAGCACCGCGGGCGCTCACGCTGCCGACCGCCGCGATGCGGTCGCCCTCGATGGCGATGTCGCCCGAGCGCGGGGACGCGCCCGTGCCGTCATAGAGCGTGCCGCCGCGGATGACGATGTCGTGGGCGGTCGGCACGAGCGCCGATGCTAGACGCGGTCGGCGTGGAGGGTCACACTGGTGCAGGCGTAGCCCGGGAACACGTATAGAGGAGGGGAGCGATGCTGCGAACGGTCGCGGCCGTCGAACAACGCCCGTGGCTCCTCCTCGGCATCGTCTTCATGGCCACGGTGTTCTTCGGCTTCCTCGTCCAGGCGCTGGGCAATCTGTACCTGCGCTACACCGACGATCCGATCGTCACGCACTACCGCACGACGCTGTCGTACACGTCGGCGGTCGTCGGCGACGGCCTCCTCATCCCGATGGTCAACGTGTTCATGACGAGCCAGCTCGCGTTTTGGCGGCGCCGGCCGGGGCTCAGTGAGATCGCGCTCTCGGTCCTCGGCGGCGCGCTCGTCACCGGTTTCGTGCACGTCTATCAGGCGGTGAACGACCTGCGCAACTGGACGATGACCGCGCCGTTCGAGTGGACGCCGCTCGGTTACTACCACGCCGCGTTCATGTGGACGGAGATCTCCCTCGTCCTCTTCTTCTGGGGTCAGGTCGGCCTGGCCGCGCGCGACAATCCACGCGCGATCTTCTCGCACCGCATCGCGATGGTCTGCCTCTGCGGACTCCTCTTCCTCCGGCTGCTTTTCGCCGACTACGGGTACGTTCGGTGATCTCTCCCGAGCTCGGCTTCATCCTCGTGTTCATCGGCATCGTCACGCTGCCGTTCATCGTCGTGACGCTCGTCGTGAGCGCGATCAGGCACACGCCGATCGAGAACGCAGTCCGGGCGATCGGCTGGCTCATCGTCGTCCTTATCGCTGCAGCGGCGGCCGGCTCCGCGGTGGAGCCGTCGCTCGCGGGATTCGCGACGTACGCGGCTGGGGCGGTCGTGACCTATGCGCTTGCGACGCGCGACGGGTACAAGTTCGATCGCTGGGCGTGGTTCCTGCTCGTGCTCTGGTTCGTCGGCTACTGGATCGTGCTGTGGCGTCGTGAGAACGCGCTGTGGCGCCGCCGCGCGGCCGCGGTCGCGCCGGCGCGCTAAAGAGGCTCGCCCCGACTCATTTCGCCGTAGAGCTTGCCGGGGTTCAGGATCCCCTTCGGGTCGAGCGCCTTCTTGATGCGGATCATCAGGTCGAGCGCGTCACCGTGCTCCGCGCGCATGTAGCGCGAACGGACCGCGCCGGTGCCGTGTTCGCCGGTCACCGTGCCGCCCACCTCGATCGCGAGTTTGTGCAGCCGGTCCGCGAGCTCGTCCGCGCGTCGCACCTCGTCCGTGTCCTCGGGATCGATGAGGATCGCCGAGTGCACGTTCCCGTCTCCGAAGTGTCCATAGAAGATGACCGCGACACCGAGCTCGGCGCCGATCTCGCGCGCGCGCCGGATGGTGCGTGGGATCTCGGTGAGCGGGACGGCCATGTCCTCGCCGGCGAAGATCCGATGCTTGCCGGGATGCGCGAGCGCTGACGCGGCGGCCAGGCCACTCCGCGCCGCCCACAATCGCGCGACCGACGCCTCGTCTTCGGCGAAACGCGTAACGCTCGCGCGCTTGCGCACGATCTCGTCGACGTAGCGCACCTCGGACAGGACGTGGTCGGGCGTGCCCTCGACCTCGATGAACAGCACGGCCTCGCCGTCCGGGAGGCCGAGCGACGGCTGCCACTTCTGGATCGCGGTCACCGCGCTCGTGTCCAACAGCTCCGCGGTCGACGGCAGCATGCCCGCCGCGAAGAGGTCGTCGAGCGAGCGCACCGTGTCCTCGAGCCGCTCGTAGCCAGCAAGGACGACCGCGCGTGCCGGTGGCCGCGGCTGCACGCGCAGGCGAAGCGTCGTGATGATGCCGAGCGTTCCCTCCGATCCGACGAACAGCTTCGCGAGGTCGATGCCGCTCGAGCTCTTGAGCGCCTTCGAACGCGCGCCGCCCGTCCAGATGACCGATCCGTCGGCGAGGACGACCTCGCACCCGAGCACGTACGCCGATGTCGTTCCCCACCGCACGGCGTGCGGGCCGCTCGCGTTGTTCGCGGCCATCCCGCCGAGCGTGCATGCGCGGCCGCTGCCGGGATCGGGTGGGAAGAAGAGGCCGTGTGGCGCGAGTGCGGCCTGGAAGTCGTTGAACACGAGGCCGGGGCGCACGATCGCTTGCAAATTCGCGCGGTCGATCTCGATCACCTCGCGCATGCGCGCGAACGAGATGACGATCCCGCCCTGTGCGGCGACCGCGCCGCCTGTCTGCCCCGTGCCCGCGCCGCGCGCGATGACCGGCGTGTTCGTCTCATCCGCGAAGCGGACCACGCGCTGCACGTCTTCGGTCGTGCGCGGCACGACGACGACATCCGGTAGGCGTTGCTGACGGAGCGACCAGAACGAGGCGTCGTACGCGTAGGGGAGGAGCGTCGCGGGATCGTCGATGACCGCCTCGTGTGGGAGGAGCCTGCGCAGACGCTCGGCGAGCGTCGAGCGTGGCGCCCCGACGGTCGTCATCGAACCTATCCTAGTTACATCACCGCCACCTCCTATCGATCGACGTCGCTACATGTCCGCCCTGACGATCTCGCGACGTGCATCTCGTGCGGGTTGTGCCTCAACGACTGCCCGACCTACCGCGTGCTCGGCAACGAAGCGGACTCACCGCGCGGGCGCGTCCAGCTCATCCGCACGCTCGTCGCGACCGAGGCTGTTCCGAGCGACGACCTCGCCGCGCATCTCGACGCGTGTCTCGTCTGCCGCGCGTGCGAGACCGTGTGCCCGCCGGGCGTGCCGTTCGGTCGCATCATGGAAGGCGCGCGCGAGGTGCTGGCGGAGCGGCGCAAGCTCGGCCGCGTGCGGGGCTTCCTCACGCGCCTCGGTCTCGGCACGATCGCGGACCACGGACGCCTCGCGCTCGCGGCGCGGGCCGCGGACTTCTATGCGCGCAGTCCGTTGCCGGCGATCTCACGCCGGATCGCACCGGTCGCATGGCTCTCCTCGCTCGCGCCAAAGCGCGAGGGCGCTCCGTACCGGCCGGCCGAAAAGGAGAACGCCGATGTCTGCTTCTTCGCCGGCTGCGTGATGCGCGAGAGCTTCGGTGAGAGCGAGCGCGCGACGGTGCGTGTCGTCGAGCGCGGCGGCCATCGCGTGTCCGCGCCGGTGGAGCAGGTGTGCTGCGGCGCGCTGCACGCGCACAGCGGCGACGGTGACGAGGCGCGGCGCCTGGCGCGCTACAACATCGATGCCTTCGCCGGCTCGGAAAACCCGATCGCGGTGAACGCCGCGGGCTGCGGTGCGCACATGAAGGCGTACGGCGACGTGCTCGCCGACGATCCCGCCTGGCGTGAGCGTGCGCGTACGTTCGCCTCGCGCGTGCGTGATCTCACAGAACTCTTGAAGCCCACGCCATCACGGACGAAGCGGCCGCTGCGCGTCGTCTACCAGGACGCATGTCATCTCGTGCACGGGCAACGCATCCGTCAGCAGCCGCGCACGCTGCTGCGCGCGACCCTTGGCGTGACGCTCGTCGAGATCACCGATGCGGAACGTTGTTGTGGCAGCGCGGGCGTGTACAACCTCACGCATCCCGAGGTCTCGGCCGAGCTCCAAGGCCAAAAGGTCGCAAGCATCCTCGCGGCGCGGCCGGATGTCGTCGTGAGCGGTAACCCGGGGTGCATCCTCCAGATCGCGGCCGGCCTGCGCGCTGTAGGGTCGGCCGTGCCGGTCGTCCATCTGGCCCGATTCCTCGACGACCCGGCCGCTTTCTAGGGCGGTTTGTCAAGGCCGCGACAGCCAGCTCGCTCGCCCCCGTCGCGACCGTATTTGTGCGAAAATAAGTGCACCGATGAGTGTCAGCCGTTCCACCTACCGCCATCGCCTCGGCCCCGAAGACGTTCGCAAAGCCCGGATCCTGATCACCAAGGACGCGTGGAAGCTCTTCCCGAATCCCGGCGAGCGAGTCGCGCTGCGCATAGGCGCGCGCCGCTTCGACGCCGAGATCATCTCCGAGCGCTGCGTCTGCGTGCCGCCTGAGCACGAGCACTACCACCTCGTCTGCTCGGCCCTCAAGGGCCAGGCGGGCTTCAAGAAGGACGCGCTCGTCGTCATCGCGAAGGATTCCGACGGCGGCTATCGCTTCGTCGAGGAGCGCGGCTAGCACACAGCCTCGCGGCAAGCGCTGGCCGTAAACTTCCAAAGATGCCGGGACCGTCCTACATCTTGATCCACGTCTTCGGCACCGTTCGCGACGAGCTCGATCGCGAGGACAAGGGCAAGCGGACGTATTCCGCTTGGCTTCGCGAATACGTGTCCGAACAGCCGCAGCGTCTCACCGAGATCGCACGTCTCCTCGACCTTCTTTCGGAGAACGGCTGGCGCCAGATCGGCTCGCCGTATGACTGCGACGTGATGCTGCAGCGCGACGTCTCTCGCGCGACCGCCGAGGAAGAGCTCCGTCGCGCCGAGATCTGGGACCGTCTGGTGAAGGTCGTGTCACCCGACGACGATGGGCATAGCGTGTGGCGCGAACATCCCGAGGGACGACCCGCCCCGCCGCGGCGCCGACGGAGGGTACGCCGACCACCGACGCGCGAGCAAGGAAGCTAGTGCCGCGTCCGCGGCACTAACCCCTGCCGCACGTCTCGCGTTAGATGCCGCATCCGCTCGGCGACGAGCTGACCGAGCTGCACGTTCATCTCGGTGGCTCGGTCGATCCCGCGGCACTCTGGGGCATCGCGCACGAGCAGGGCATCCGTCTTCCGACGAAGGACTACTGGGAGTTCGTCGACCTCATCACCGTCGGTAAGCGCGAACGGAAATCGTTCGAAGACTTCCTTGCGCTGTACCGGTGGACCGAGCTCATCCAGTCGAGCCCGGTCGCTGTCGAGGAATCGGTGTACGAAGTCGTGAGCGGCGCGTACCGCAAGGCGAACATCACGACGCTCGAGCTCCGTTACAACCCGATGAAACGCAATCGCGGCGGCGAACGCGATCTTGACCGCATCATCGTCGCGTCGATCCGCGGGCTCGAGCGGGCGCTCCTCGAATACCCGGTGACGGCCGGGCTCATCTTCAGCTGCGACCGGACGTTCAGCTACGCGCAGAACGAGATCCTCATCGACAAGGCGATCGCCTACCGGGATCGCGGCGTCGTTGGCGTCGACATGGCCGGTCCGGCAAATCCCGACTTCCACTACAAGGACTACGCGCCGCTCTATCGGAAGGCGCGCAAGGCGGGGCTCGGCGTGACGATCCACGCGGGCGAGGACGAGGGCTGGCAATCGGTCGAGGAGGTCGTCGAATACCTGGAACCTGATCGGATCGGCCACGGTATTCATGCCGCGGAGAACGCATCGTTGTGCAAGCGACTCGCCGAACGCGGCATCCTGCTCGAGATCTGCCCGAGCTCGAACCTCCATACCCAGGTCGTGAAGGGGCCAGATGAGCTCGGCGAGTTCATCGCGGCGTTCAAGCGTCACAAGGTGCGCTTCTCGTTCAACACGGATGGCCCCGAGATGCTCCAGACGACACTTCGCGAGGAGCTCAAGCTCGCCGTCCGCTCCGATTGGGTGACGAAGGAGGAACTCGTGCAGCGCGGCGAATGGGCGAAGGCGGCGTCGTTCGTGCACGGGCGCCCGTCGTGACGAGGGATCAGGCGCAGCTGGTCCGGCTCCTTCTGATGTGCGTCGCATGGGCCGTCGGTCAGATGCTGACCATCGGCCTTCCGATCGATCTCGCGGGGTTCGTCGTCCCTGCCGCGCTCGCCGTCGGCGTGTATGTGGTCACCGACGATCTCGGACGGCCACGCGTCGGCGGTGGCGACGTGAAGTACTGGCGCGGCCGGCGGGCCGATGATGACGAGCAGCGCCGCCGAGGTCGCTGGAACTAGCACGGCGGCGCGCTAGCCTCGCCCGATGCCGCGGTTCACCTTCACGCCGCTGCGTGAGGACGACCTCGACCTCGCGCGTCGCTGGCTCCTCGAGCCGCACGTCCGCCGCTGGTGGAACGACGATCCGCGGGAGCGCGACTACCCGCAGGGCACGCTCGACGAATGGATGGCCGCGGTGCGTGGGGAGGACCCGACCGACATGTTCATCATCCAGATGGATTCGCGCCCGATCGGTGTCATCCAGTCGTATCGCGTCGCTTCCTATCCGGACTACGTGCAGGAGGTCGGTGAGCTGCGCGAGCCGGCCTTCTCCCTCGACCTCTTCATCGGCGAGCCCGATCTCATTGGTAAGGCCGTCGGACCCGCGCTCCTGCGCGACTTCCTCCGCATGGCCTTTGATAAGTACGAACTCGACTACGCCATCATCGGCCCGGCTAGGTCGAACGTAGCGGCGATCCGGTCGTACGAGAAGATCGGCTTTCGCTACTTGAAGGAGTACCGGGAGGAGGACACGACCGATCCTGATCACGTGCTCCTCGATCTACGCAGGTCAGATCTCGTCTGATTTCGCTGCACGGTCCGTGCACCATGGACGTGGACGGGTCGCGCAGACGACGCGATGATGACCGGCGTCCGGGAGGTGCGGCATGGGCCTGCTCGATGGGAAGAAGGCGGTCATCTTCGGCGTCGCGAACAAGCGGAGCATCGCGTGGGGGATCGCGACTGCCTTTCAACGCGAAGGTGCCGATCTCGCGTTCAGTTACGCGATCGAGCGGCTGCGCCCGAACGTCGAAGAGCTCGTCGCCACGCTGCCCGGTCGCGAGCACATGCCGCTCATTCAGGCCGACGTGACGAAGCCAGAAGAGATCGACGGTGTCTTCGCCGAGCTCGACAAGCGCTGGGGCAAGCTCGACATCCTCGTCCACAGCATCGCCTTCGCGCCGATCGAGGAGCTGAAGGGGTCCTTCACCAGTATCAGCCGCAGCGGTCTGCTCTCAGCGATCGACATCTCGGCGTACTCGCTGGTGTCGCTGACACGCGCGGCCGTGCCACTGTTCGAGAAGGCGGGCGGCGGATCCGTCCTGAGTCTCACGTTCAACGCCGCGGA
>VBJD01000024.1 GCA_005887995.1 Chloroflexota bacterium | reverse complement strand
GAAGGCGTCGATGACGTTGTCGTGAGCGTTGACGCTGCCGCGAGCCCGCGCCGCGGCTGCGGCGTCGAGCTTCACGCAGAGCGAATTGGCGATGCCGGCGTTCGCGATGTACGAGCGGACGAACACGCACACGCTGGTGGCCGTCGCGTTCACGGTCACCGTCTGCGTCGCGCTCGCGGTGTTGCCACTCGCGTCGGTCGCGGTGTAGGTGATCGTCGTGGTCCCGTGCGGGAACAGATTGCCGGCGGGCACGCCGCTGCGCGCGATGGTGACACCGGGGCAGTTGTCCGCGGCCGTCGCGGTGCCGAGCTCCGCGTCGGTGACGAGCGTGGTGATGCCGGACGCAGCGCCGATCACGTTCGCCGGCGCGGTGATCGTCGGCCTTGTGTCATCGACGAGCGTGACGGACTGTGTCGCGGTCGCGATGTTCCCCGCGGCGTCGGTCGCCGTGTAGGTCACCGTGGTCGTGCCGAGCGGGAAGACGTTCCCGGCTGGCGCGCCCGTGACGCTGATCGTGACGAAACCCGAGTTGTCGGTCGCGGTCGCATTGGTAGCGACGGACGCCGTGCATTGCCCGAGCTGATCGCTCGTTCGCACCACCACGCTCGGCGGCGCGGAGATCACCGGAGGCGTGTTGTCGATGACCGTGATGCTCTGGGTGGCGGTCGCGGTGTTACCCGCATCGTCGCTCGCGACGTAGCTGACGATCGTCACGCCGCACGGGAACAGATTGCCGGCCGGCACGCCCGAAGGGGTGATGCTCACGCCGCTCGCGTTGTCCGTCGCGGTCGGGACGCCGAGCATGTCGTCGGTCACGAGCACCGTGCATATCGTCGCCGCCGGTCCGGTGAAGTACGTCTGGGCGGCCGGCACCGAGGTGAACGTCGGCGGCACGGTGTCGCGCAGTGGAAGCATCGCGACCTGCGGATCGTGGTCGCTGGCCTGGTCCCAGAACTCCGCGTTCACGTGCACGACGTCGGTGCGCGCGCCGAGCGCGAGAAGACGATCGCTGACGAGGATGTGATCGAGCGTCTGCGAGTTGCCCTCAAAGACGTACGTGTAGCGCTCGTTCGCGGGCAGTGTCTCGATGAGGTCATTGAGCGGACCGGGTGCTGACTTCAGCGCCATGAGCGGGTTCGACCACTCGAAGTCGTTGAGGTCGCCGAGGACGACGACCTCGGCGTTCGCGTCGAACCCGAGGATCTGCTGGACGAACGCCTTGACGATGTTCGCTTGCTGCTGCCGCTGCAGCTCGCTCGCGAGCAGCGGCGGCTGGTGGCGTCCCCACAGCGGGTCGTCGCCACCCTTCGAGTTGAAGTGGTTCGCGACGACGAAGAAGTGGTGGCCGTTGTACGTGAACTCCGCCGCGAGCGGCTTGCGGCTCGAGTTGAACGCGCTGTTCGTTGGATCGATGCGGCCGGGGCTGTAGAGCAGCTGCGGCCCGCCCGCGTTCACCACCGCGTTCGGCGTCGTCGACGTCGCGCCGAGGCGATCGACAAAGGTGAGGCCGCGGTCGGTCCGGAAGAAGAAGACCTGGCGGATGTTGCCGCCCGGCTCTCCGCCGTCCTGGTCGTCCACCGGATCGATCTCCCGCCAGCTGTACGTCGGGCCACTCGCCGCGATCACCGCGTCGCGCAGGAGCGCGAGCGTTGTCGTGGCGTCGACGGTGCTGTCATTCGTCGCGCCGTTGTTGTCCTGGATCTCTTCGAGGCTGATCACGTCCGGTGACCGCAGGTTGTTCACGATGAGGTCGGCCATTTTCGCAAAGGTGCCGTCGTTGGGATCGAGGTTCTCGACGTTGAACGTGGCGATTGCGAGCTCCTGCGGTCCGGGATCGCCGGCGACCTCGCGCGCAAGGCCAGCCGACACCTTCGTCGGCGATGCGGTGAGCTCGACCATGAAGAGACCGAAGTTGTAGTCGACGACGCCGGTGACCGAACCCGAGAAGCTGTCGCCGACGTTGATCTGCGTCGGGAACGGCATGCCGAGGAGCTTCAGGATCTCGTCGTCCAGCACGATCTTCTCGGGATTGCTGTCGGAGGCGCTGATGACGATGCCGCCGCGAGCCGTGCGGCCCGTCGCTCCGGCTCCGCCGTCGGCGAGGACGGAAATCTCGTTGAAGCTGTTCGATGGACCGACGATCGCCGGGTTCGCGATCGTGACGCGCATGCCCTCGAGGCTCTCCCAGAAGTCGATGCCGTCCTGCGCAGGATCGAAGACGCCACTCGTCTCGACGTCGCCGCCGCTCGCATCATTCTCGATGACCTCGGTCGGAGGTACGCGGCCACCCGCGCCGATCGGCATCGGCGTCGGCAGCAGATTGCCGGTGCTCTGCACGACGATCGTGGGACCGGTGAGCTCGGTCGTCGTGAGGTTCGCGGTCGATGCGCCGCCCGGCCGGAACTCGGAGACCGTGCCGGTGACGGTCGCCGCGTCGCCGACGCTCACCGATGTGGGCGAGCTCAACGTGAATACGAAGACGCCTTCGGACGTCGCAACGTCCGCGTCGGCCTCCGCGTCCGGCTCTTGCAGATAGAAGCCGTTGGACCGCTTCGCGGTCACGATGCCCGAAACCTTCACAGACATGCCGACCTTCGGCGACGTGTGCGCCGCGCCCTGGACGTCGTGGATGAAGATCGGCGGGGAGATGGTCGAGAACGACCAGGCCGCGTTCTGTGCCATCGTGTCCGGCGGATCGATCGTGTCCTGATCGCTCACCTGCGCGGCGATGACGGTGACCGTGCACGACTCGGCGCTCGCGAAGTCCGTCGCCGGATCGAGCGTGAAGGTCGTCGGCCCGGCGCCGAACGTCGCGGTGTGCCCGCCGGTGCTGGTGCAGCTGATCGTGAACCAGCTGCCGCTCACGTTCACCGGCTCGGTGAAGGTGATCGTGATGTTCGCATCGACCGAGATGCCGCTCGCGCCGTTCGAAGGATTCGTCGATGCGACTGCTGGTGCTGTGTCGCTGGGGCACGCGTTGAGTGGCGCCGCTGAATTCCGAGGCGACGGAGCAGCCGCGGTGAAGTCGGCCGCGTTGTTATCGGTGTCGGTGCAACCGCCATTCGCGCGGAGGGCGGCGGCCGTGGCGGTGAGACCAGGCGCGGCAGCCGCCCCTTCGAAGAAGTTCGCGCTGCCATAGCCGATGAGATCGACGATGAGTGCCAACTGCGCGGGGCTGCACAGCGTTGATCCGCCGTTGCATCCGAGAGTGACCGTCGAATTGACGAGCGCGACCTTGCCCGCGCTGCCGCTCATGTTGATCACGCCGGTCGTGACGACGAGATCCGCTGGCGGAAGCGGCGCGCCCACGGCACCACCTGCTTCCTGCACGAGAAAGTACTGGCCCGGGTTCAGGGTGACGCTCGGAAGCACCGTTAGCTGGTTCGTGATCCCGAAATTGCCCGTGCCGGTCGCACTCGCATATTGCAATGACCGTCCGCCCAGAGATACGGGCACCGTTCCGCGATTGAAGATCTCGATGTAGTCGTTCTGCAACGTCGCGCCCGTGTTGCCACCCGCGCCGTAGATCTGGCTGATAACGAGATCCGGTGAGGTCGCCGCGGCCGGTGCGGCGCCGAACGGAAGGCCAATGAGAGCGATCGCGAACGCGACGACCGCGGTGATCAACCGGCGACCCATCCCCGTCCCCCTGATGCGAGCGGAAGCGTGTTGAGCGTATCCCACGGCTGCGTGACGCGGGTGTCACGTGAGTGAAAGACTCGCGCGATGAGCCTCTGGCTCGATGGCGTTCAGCGCGCCTATCCGCGGCTCGAGGGCGACGCCACCGCCGACGTCGCGATCGTGGGCGGCGGCATCGCAGGAATCGCCAGCGCGTATTTCCTCGCGACCGCCAGCGCGCGCGTCGTCGTACTGGAAGCGCGCGGCGTCGCCGAAGCGGCGAGCGGGCGCAACGCCGGCTTCCTCCTCGCCGGCGTGGCCGAGAACTTCGTCGCCGCGTCGCGCCGTTACGGCGACGACAAGGCGCTGCGGATCTGGCGTCTCACGAAGCGCACACACGAGCTCGCGCGCTCGCTCGTGGCGCGCCATTCGATCGAATGCGAGCTGCGCTGGAACGGCTCGGACCAGATCGCGGGCGATGAAGAGGAGTGGCGCGAGATCGCCGAGAGCGCGCGCCGCCTCGCGGCGCACGGCGCACGGGTGAGCGTCGATGCGCGCACGCGCTCGGCGACGTACGCCGACGACGGCGATCTCCATCCGGTGAAGTGGGTGCGCGGCCTCGCGCACGCGGCCGCGAGCGCGGGCGCGCGCATCCACGAGGACACGCGCGTCGAGAGCGTCACGAGCGGCGAGGCGCGCACCGCCCGAGGGTCCGTTCGCGCCGGCGCGATCCTGCTCTGCACGAACGCGTA
>VBJD01000153.1 GCA_005887995.1 Chloroflexota bacterium | reverse complement strand
GGCGGCTCGCGCGGCATCGGCGGTCTGTGGATCGGCGTCATCGTCATCGCCGCGGTGATCGCGCTCCTGCTCGTTGCGCGCCAGATGGGGTTCCTCGAGGGTCCCAGTGCCGCGAACACGATCGACGTGAACTCCGTCGACGTCAGCCAGACCGTGGGCGAGAAGCAGAACGACCTCGGCCACGACCATGTGAGTTCGGGTCAGCGCGTGAATTACCCATCGCTCCCGCCGACCTCCGGACAGCACTGGCCGTCGCCGGCCGCACCCGCACCGTGGGGCATCAAGACAAGCACGCTTCCGTTCGAGGTGTCGACGCACAACCTCGAGCACGGTGGCGTCGTCATCTACTACGCCGCCGACACGTCCAGCGCGCAGGTCGATCAGATGCGCGCGCTGGTCCGTTCGCTGCAGAGCGCGGGCTTCAACAAGATCGTGCTCGAGCCGTGGGCGGACATGCCGAAGGAGTCGAAGGTCATCCTCACCGCGTGGGACTGGATCCTCAAGCAGCCGACGTTCGATCAGATCTCGTTCGTGAAGTTCGTCCGCCAGCATCACGCCGGGTCGGACGCGCCTGAGGCGAGCGTCCCGTAGCGACTAGAGTTCAGTCACCGTCACCCCAGTAGCGCTCTTCCTTCCAGGGGTCGCCACGATTGTTGTATCCATTTCTTTCCCAGAAACCGGGCTTATCGACCGCGCTGAACTCGATGCCGCGCAGCCACTTCGCGCTCTTCCACGCGTACAGGCGCGGCACGACAAGGCGCACCGGATAGCCGTGCTCTGGCGTGAGCGGCTCGCCGTTCGCGCGCAGCGCGATGAGGCAGTCATCGCGCATGCAGAACTCGATCGGCGTGTTCGCGGTGAAGCCGTACTCGCTGTGCGCGATGACGAACTTCGCATCGGGCTTTGGTTTCGCGAGCTCGACGATCTTCGAGAAGGGAATGCCCTCCCAGCGCTGATCGAGCCGTGACCACGTCGTGACACAGTGCATGTCGGCCTGCACGAGCGTCTGGTCGAGCTTTTGGAACCCGTTCCAGTCGAGCTTGAGCTCGTTCTCGACCGCACCGAATACGCGGAAGTCCCACGTCTTCGGATCGAAGCGCGGGACGGTGCCGTAGTGGAGCACCGGCCACTTCTCGGTGAGGTACTGCCCCGGCGGGACGCGCTCCGCCTTGTCCGCGGGAAGGTCCTGCTTTTTCTGGAAGAGCTTCATACGCCGAGCCTACGGTAGTCCGGCCGCTCGACGCAGCATCTTGAACGTGTAGATGCCGGTGTCGTGACCGTCGCCCCATTCGGGCGTGAGCCCGTAGCGGCCAACGGGATACACCATCTTGAGCGTCGTCTGCTCCTCGCTGAACTTCGTCTCCGTGTTGACGCTACCCGCGAACGCGCCCTCACCGGCGCAGTACGCGCACGGGCAGGCGCGGCGCATCGCCTCCCACTCGTACTCACTCACCGCTCCGTCATCCCAGCTGATGCGGAAGATGCGCTCGTCGTTGACGATCTCCCAGTCGGTGGCGCGGTGGAAGACATCAGCCATGGCATCGATGATATGGACATGGCCTCGCTCGACGACTTCAAGAAGATCGAGATGCGCGTCGGCCGCGTCGTGGCCGTCGACGAGTTCCCGGAGGCGCGCAATCCGTCGTGGAAGCTCACCATCGACTTCGGCCCGCACGGCACGCGCCGCAGCTCGGCCGCGGTGCGGCGGTGGTACGAACGCGGCGATCTGGTCGGCCGCCTTGTCGTGTGCGTCACGAACTTCCCACCGCGCCGCATCGCGACGTTCGATTCAGAGGTGCTCACGCTCGGCGCGGTGGACGCAAATGGCCGGGTGATCCTGCTTCAGCCCGATCAGGCTGCGGAGCTTGGGAGCATCATCGCCTGATGACGACCGTGAACGTGCGCTACATGGTCCGCGACACCAAAGAGGCGATCGACTTCTACACGAGGCATCTCGGTTTCGAGCTGATCTCGGATCAGTCGCCCGCGTTCGCGGATGTGAAGCGTGGCGATCTGCGGCTGCTGCTTGCGGGGCCGACGAGCTCAGCCGGCCGCGCGATGCCCGACGGCCGCAAGCCCGAACCCGGTGGCTGGAACCGCATCCAGCTCATCGTCGACGACATCGAGGCCGAGGCTGCCCGGCTGCGCGCGGCGGGCGTGCGCTTCCGCAACGACGTGATCAGCGGGCCCGGCGGCTCGCAGGTCGTGCTCGACGACCCCTCGGGGAACGCGATCGAGCTGTTCCGACCCCGCGCCGCGCCTCCGCGATCCTAAGCGGCGATCACCATTCGAAGAAGATGAGGCGGTCGAGCGGCCAGAACCGCAGGATCACCTTGCCGATGATCCGGCTGTACGGCTGCGGCCCGAAGCTGCGCGAGTCCGACGAAGCCTCGCGGTTGTCGCCCATCGCGAAGAACGATCCGTCGGGCACGCGCAGCGGGTAGTGGATGTCGGGGCTCTGCGGCAGCGCCGTGCCGTGCGCTCCCGCGAAGTCGCGCTGCTGTCCATTCACGAAGAGCCGTCCGTTTCGCAGATCGACGGTCTCGCCGGCGATCGCGACGACGCGCTTCACGTACGGGATCTGCACGTCCGTCGTCGGGTTGAAGACGACGATGTCACCGGGCTGCGGAGACCCGACGCGGTAATCGACCTTCGAGACGAGGACGCGGTCGCTCTGCAGGAGCGTGATCTCCATGCTGCGCTGTCGCACCTCGGTCACCTGGACGATGAAGAGGTTGAGGACGACCGAGATGACGACGGCGAGGGCGAGGGCCTGCACGATCTCGAGGGCGGCGCGCCACGAGAACGGAGCCTCCGGCTGCGCCGGTAGAGTGGACTCAGTCTCCACGGGCTTCTCAGTGTCGCACGACGGATGCCGCGCGCGGGATCATGTCGGCCGCACGTTCTTTGGGGAACGCGAGGACGTAGCGGTCGAGGCCGGCGCCCTCGTAGTCGTCGATACGCCGCCGTAGCTCGCGCAGCGATGCCTCGTCGCCGATCTCCGCGCCCGACCAATGGGAGCGCATGAGTCTGCGCGTGCGTTTCATCGCGCGGCACGCCTCGTCGAGCTGTGCGTTCGCCTCCTTCAGCTCGTCGACCGTGAGGAAGGAGCGGCCCGAGCCGCTGGCGCCGCGCCGCCCGATGTCGAAGCCGTCGGCGTAGCGGGCGGCCGTGCGCATCACCCGGGGTCCGCTGCCGCCGACCCAGATCGGCGGGTGCGGTCGCTGCGCAGGCTTTGGGGCGCAGACCGCGTCCACGACGCGGTAGTGCTCGCCCCGGAACGTCGCCCGCTCCTGCGTCCAAAGGCGCGTGCAGATCTCGAGCGCCTCGCGGAGCTGCGTCACTCGATCACCAGGCCCCGGGAACTCGTAACCGTAGGCGCGGTACTCGATCTCCTTCCATCCCGCACCGATGCCGAACTCGATCCGGCCATGCGACATCTGATCGATGCCCGCGACGGTCTTCGCGAGCAGCGCAGGGTTGCGGTACTGCGCCGCCGCGACGAGACAGCCGAGCCGGATCGTCGTGGTGTCGCGCGCGAGCGCGGCAAGGAGCGTCCACGCCTCGAGGCAGTCGCGATCGGGGAAGCCTTCGCCGCCGAAGAGGTGGTCGCTCACCCAGAACGACTCGAAACCGGCGCGCTCCGCTTCGCGCGCGAGCTCGCTCAGCTCGGCGTACTTCCATCCCGCCGCAGGCGACACGATCGTGCCGATCTTCATGTGCCGGACGATACGGGGACTTCGCGCGCGACGTGCTCCGCGACCTGCCGGCCGAGGCGCGCGCTGTAGTTGGTGCCGCGGTCCTCCGGATAGATCTGCGTCGTGTTCGCGATGAACAGCCCGCGGCGCGGTGAGGTGAACGGAAGGACGCGCTGGCGGTTCCGAACGCGCGGGATCGGCTGCGCCGCCTCCTCGCGGAACGACCATCGCCGCATGACGTCGAAGTCGGACCAGCGCGGATTGATCCGGCGCAGCGACGGGAGATAACGCGCGAAGAGCTCGTCGGTGCTCATGCGGGCGATCGGGTCATCGCGCGCCACGTAATTCGAGACGTAGAGATAGCGCGCGGGATACCGCTCTGCCGGAACGAGGTTGGTGTGCTCGATGAGACCGATGAAGGGGATCTCTCGATCGGCGATGTTGATCCAGTACGTGTCACTGAACGGACGCCGCAGCTC
>VBJD01000152.1 GCA_005887995.1 Chloroflexota bacterium | reverse complement strand
CGAACAACGTGGCCGCACTCAACGGCCTCGGCTACGTCCTCTTCTCATCGGGCGAGATGCATGGAGCGCTTGTCGCCGCGGACCGCGTGCTCACGCTGCGACCGAAGGATCCCGACGCGCTCTTCCTGAAGGGCCTCATCGAGTACCGCGCCGAGGATTGGAAAGGCGCGGTGGACACGTGGGGCGTCTTCCTCGAGGTGGGCCAGTTCGACGAGAAGGCCGCGATGGTGCGCCCGCTGTACGAGGACGCGAAGCAGAGGCTCGGGCGGTAGCGGGACTAGCAGAGAACGACGCGGCAATTGAGCGAACGCGTCGGCAAGGGCGCGAGAGTCGGCGCCGGCATTGGCGCGAGCGTGGATGATCGGCGCGATGGAGCGCTGCGCGGTCGTCAGCAGGATCGGCGGTGCAGTCGGCGCCATTGCGTGTCAGTGAAGGCGATACAGACATGGCTAAGCCGTTTCGTTAACATTTCGAATGCGACACGCGGTCTCTCCACGCCGGAACGGATCGAGTCGCATCTCCCGCGGCGGCTATGGTGTAACGGCAGCACACCGGGTTGTGGACCCGTGAGTCGCAGTTCGAAACTGCGTAGCCGCCCTCGAAATTAGTCGCACTAACACGATCCTTCGATGCGGCGGGTCCTATTGACACCCGAAGTGATCGATGAGACATAGGTGCCATCGAGCACACAGATTTTCATTGGCTCACCGGCATCCTCGAAGGCGAGGCCACTTTCGTTCACGGCCCGCCGTCCGCGCCAACTTCTCCTATGGTCCGTGTCGTCATGACCGATCGCGACGTCGTCGAGCGGCTCGGCGGCTATTTTGGCCGCGCGGTGATATCTCTCGAACCGCGGCAAGATGGCTATAAGCCAGCCTTCGCCGTATGCGTGAAGGGTATTGATGCCGTCCGCCTGATGGTCAGCGCAAGATCGGCGCTCTCAAGCGCCCGACGATCGCAGATCGATGCAGCCTTGCGGGATTGGGGTGTCGGTCGGACAAGCTGGAGTTACGTGGGTATGACCTGCGCGGTCGACGACTGCGCCGTACCCGCCGCGACAAAAGGACTTTGCGATAGTCACTTCAACCGCTGGTACAAAGCGCTTCGTCGTGGCACGTCAGTACCGTTCGAACCACGACCGATGACGCGCGACGACGTTCTCACCGAACCGGCGTCACACGCGCGCACGACCGAGTGCGAAGTCGCGTGGCTCGCCGGGTTACTCGAGGGCGAAGGCACGTTCTCGCGCAACCGCTTGGCAGGAGCAACCACTTCTTATCCGGTCATCTCAGTGAACATGTGCAGCCGAGACGTCGTGGAGCATGCCGCCGCTCTTCTCGGCAGCATCAACGTCCACCCGCGCACGCCGCGCGATCCATCGTGGAGTGTCACGTACGTCGCCGCTATCTCGGGTGCGGGAGCAGCGGAGTGGATGCAACGCTTACGTCTACTGATGGGCGAGCGCCGGAGGAAAGCAATCGACGTCGCGCTCGACGACTACTACCCTGTGCGACTCCTTGTCGCGCCGGAGCATTGCGTCGTCCCCGGGTGCGAAGAACCGCATCGCGGTCGTGGCCTTTGCCACAAGCACTACATGAGCTGGTCGCGCGATCGTGCGAAGGGCCGCGTGCCGCGAGTGAAGCCGCTGCGGTCGAACTAAGTCTTCGCGGCGACGGCGCGAAGCGGTAGCTTCGGCAGCTCCGGGAGGAAGCGCAGCGCACCCGGCGAGCGCGACGGCTGTTCGCTGCGTCGTGGCTCAACCGTTGCCGCGGGACGCTCCGGAGGTGACGCCGGCGCCTCTGTGCGCTGCGGCGGTGTCGTCGGCCGAGTGGTCTGGGCGGGCTGCGCGGGCGCGGGCTCGACGGTGCGTTGGATCTTGTCGGTGTCCGCGTGCGGTGTCGGCAGCGCGTCGGTCTCGTCGCGGCCGAGCACACGCTCCTGCGTACCGCCCGACGCGTCGCGCTTGATCTCGACGCCGGCGCTCTTGTTCTCGCCAGTGTTCTTCGTCTTGCCGGTCACCTCGACCGATCGACCACGCTCCTCGACGGTCGTCTGAACGTCGACGTCCTCGTTGTCGTCACCCGATCGCTTCCCAACGTGCGTGGCGAGCTTGCCGTCGGGAAGATTCGGCAACGTGATGACGATCCTGTCGCCGTCGCGCACCACCTGCGCACCCGGCGTCTGCGCGACGAGCTTGCCGTCCTTGGTGACGCCGTTCGCGCGTCCGACAGGATCGACGACGAGCGAGTTGCTCGCGTCGACGCTGACGACGACTCTGCGCTCCGGCTGCGGGAGAGGACGCGTCGGAGCCGGCGGCGCGCCCAACAGCTGAGTGTGAACCGTGCCCGCGGTGACGGGAACCTCGACGGTCGCGCCACCGCGCACCGGATCGCTGACCTGCGCGACGACGGTGCCTTCCGTGGTCGCGACGGTCGTCGATGCGGCGTCGCTGTTCACCTCGAACTCCGTGCCACGCACCGACGCGGTGCTCGCCGGTGTTCGCACCTCGTACTTCGAGCCGCTCGTCACGAGCTTCGTGACGACGTGCCACGTGCGCCCGAATACCTGGCTCATCGCGATGAGCGTGTTCCCATCGCTACCCGCGCTCGCGGAGTCGATCACGAGCTGGGTCAATGGTTCGATCGTCACGCTCGAGCCTTCGAAGTACGTGAGGACCGCGCGTCCATCGGCACCGGTCTTGATCGCATCGCCGGTTTTCAGGAGCTCGCCGTCGGTGGCCGCGGCGAACTGGCCGCTGCCATGACGGACGCTGACGTCGCCACCGAGGAGCGTGAGCGTGTTGCTCGCGCCGAGTGCCTTCGAGCCATTTCCAATCCCAGCCACGCCGATCACGAGGGCGAGGACGAAGCCAAGCCCGATGACGGCAGCAAGGACGCGGAAGCGTCGTCCAGCCACGCCGCGGTGCCTCCCCGTTTCCGACGCCGGCCACCCGCCAAAGCGTCAGACATGTGAGTTAACGCCCTTGGTAGATCGGTAGGGGGCCGTCCGTGGGGTGGCTGGTCTCAGTGGCGTGTCACTCGGTGCGCTCGTCATTCAAACGCACTAGTGCTGGTGGTGCGGATCCGGTATTGGCCGCCGATGACTCACCGTCATCGTTGGTGCGCGTGATGCGGACACGCCGACCGCAAATCGCGCGGTCTAGTCGCGCGGTGGTGAGTACTCGCTCATGGCCACGAGGAAGGGGCGCGTGCGACCCGGTTGGATCGTGAGTGGCTCTGCGATACCCGGCTTGATGAAGACCGCGACGCGCAGTCCGTGAACGCGCTCGGTGCGGCGCTGCCACTCGGTCCCGCAGACGGGACACACGAATGCTCCGTCGGGCATGCGCTCGCCGTGCGAGAGCAGGATCTTCGCGCAGCAGCGTTCGACCTGCGGCTGATGGCCATCGACCGAAGCGAGGTATGGGAACGATGCTTGCGGTCCGACGCGCGTGCGCCGCTGGAAGACGCGACCATCGGCACGCCGATACGCGTCCGCGCCGCTCTTCACCCACTCGGTCGCGCACTCCGGGCAGCGGAACGCGCGATCCGGCTTGTAGAAGCCACCCCACTCGATGATCCAGTCCTCGCAGCAATCTGCGAGGATCACGCGCTCGCTCATGACCGCTCCACGATCACGCATCGTCGAGCAACCAGCGAAGGATCGCCTTCTGCGCGTGAAGGCGGTTTTCAGCCTGGTCGAACACCGCGCTCTGTGGACCGTCGATCACGTCGTCGGTGATCTCCTCGCCGCGATGCGCGGGGAGGTCATGCATGACGATCGCGTCCGGCTTCGCATGCCGTAGTAGCTCCGCGTTCACCTGGTAGCCCTGGAACGCACGGCGCCTGCGCTCGTACTCTTGCTCCTGCCCCATGGACGTCCACACATCGGTGTACACGACATCGGCTCCGTTCACCGCAGCGATGGGATCGTCGCCCATTTCGAGCGACGCGCCGGTCTTACGCGCGAGGCTCTCGGCGAGGTCGCGGAACCGCGCGAGCGGCTCGAAGCCCGCCGGCGTCGCGACGCGCATGCGCGCGCCGGCCAGCACCGTCGCGAGCATGAGCGAGTGCAGCACGTTGTTGCCATCGCCGACGTAGGTCACGGTGACGTCACGCAGATCGGGGCCCTTGCGCTCGACGATGGTGAAGATGTCCGCGAGGCCCTGGCAGGGGTGCGAGAGATCCGAGAGTCCGTTGATGACCGGCACGCTCGAGTGGCGCGCGAATTCCTCGATCGTCTCGTGCGAGTACGTGCGCAGCACGACGGCATCGACCATCCGCGAGACGACACGGGAGACATCGGCGACGCTCTCGCGCCGGCCGAGGCCGACCTCCTGTGGCGACAGGTAGATGCAGTGACCGCCGAGCTCGGCCA
>VBJD01000151.1 GCA_005887995.1 Chloroflexota bacterium | reverse complement strand
GGTCGTCGTCGTGACTTCCACCTGATGGCGCAGCGAGAGCTGCACCGCAGCGGAGCGCGCGTGTCCCTCAGCGCCGCCGACGACCTCTTCGCCGTAACGCTGGACAACGATGAGGATCTTCATACCCGGCGCATTAGGAACTAGGACGAGGGCGCTCCAGCTCGCGTACCTCGGCGCTGCGAGCGCGTCCGAGATGAAGGACGAGTGCCTCCCGTGTGAGCCGACTGACCTTTATGCGACGTCGTGCGGCTTCACGACGCATGCGCGCCAGCAAATCCGCGGGAACCCGGAGCGTTCGGCTCTTCAACGGAGCCACTCTCTCACGAGCATGCCGCTCGGGGCTAGTGCCTTGTCGACACTCCGGCGATGTAGCGCTCGGCGTTGCGCTCCGGCGAGAGAAGACGCCGCAGGATCCGCACGCTGCGCACATAGCGCGCGTGCACGTCCGGCTTCTGCATCTCAGCCATCGCGTCGGCCAGCTCGCCGGTATCGCGCGCGACGATGCCCGCACCGGTGTACGGCGCGAAGCCCTCCGCGGTCGAGAAGATGCACGGCAGGCCGGCCCACACCGCCTGCGTGACGACCGCGCTCTGGAAGACGTCCTCGTAATAGAGCACGACGCAGTCGGAGGCGGCGACGAAATCGCCCATCGTGTCGTAGTCCGTGTTCACGATGACGTCGGCGCGCTCTTTCGCGGCGGCCATCACCTCGTCGAAGTAGCGCGGCTCCCAGTCGGAGCGCGTCCCGGACAGGACGAGGACGCTGCCCTCGGGGAGCGCACGGATCACCTCGATGTAGCGCTTGCGCGCGAAGAAGAACCCCGGCGAGACGAAGATGAACTTGTCCTGCGGCAGCCCGAGTCGCTCGCGCAGGCGCCGCTTCTCCTTCTCGTCCTTCGGCAGGTCGGTGTTCTCGAGCGGCATGACGACCAGGGGAAACTCGTCGCGCTTGTCCTCGCGGCGCGTGAGGAGCTCGAGCCAGCGCGCGGAGCGGCGGCTGTGCACGACGAGGCGCTCGGGGATGCCGCCCATGAGCGCGAGCACGGTGCGGTAGCGGATGAACCAGTCCGACATGCGCAGCGCGACCCACGGCGTCCGCAGCGCTTCCAACCACCCGCGGTAGCGCGGGCGGTAATGCAGTGCGGACGACAGCCGGCGGTAGTGGTGGAACTTCTCGGGCTCGAGCTCGTGCATCGAGAGCACGATCGGAAAGCCGCGGCGGCGCAAGCGGAAGAGCGCGTCGACGAACGGGACGTCGCGGAAGATGCCCGCCTCGTGCTCGATGAGGATCGTGTCGACGTCGTCGCGGATGTAGCGCAGCTTCTTCTGCAGGTCCGCGGTGTCGAGGTGGCGCACGCCCACGAACGTCACGTGGTGTCCGCGCTTGCGCAGGCCGTCGCAGACCGCGAGCGAGTAGTGGTGGATGCCGCAGCGCTGATCGCTCGAGAGGACGACGACGTTCTTCTTGCGCTCCTCGGGCAGCTCGTAGCCGCCGAGCGCGAGCGCGTCACGGAGCCGCTCGCGCACGTGTTCGCGCGAGAAGTCCTCGAGCCGGCGATGCCCGCGCGCGACGAGCTCCTCTCGCAGACGCTGATCGCCGACGGCGCGCTCGAGCGCCTCCGCGACGCGGTCCGGCGACTTGTCGGCGAGGAGGATGCCCGCGTCGCCGAGCGTCTCGGGGATCGCGCCCGCGGCGTTCGCGACGATCGGCAGGTCGGAGCGCATCGCCTCGAGGAGCGGGACGCAGAAGCCCTCGTGATCGGACAGCGTAAGAAGCGCCGTCGCGCCGCGGTAGTACGCGACGAGCTGCTCGGTGTTGACGCTGCCGGTGAAGGTGACGTTCTTCGTGAGGTGCGCCTCGCGCACCTGCTCCTGCAAACGCTCCAGATACGACGCCGACATCGCCGTCGAGCCGACGAGGTACAGGTGCGCGCCCGGATCGCCGCGGCGGTAGCGCGCGAATCCGGCGATGACGTCGTGCACCGCCTTCTGCGGGAGGATCTGTCCGACGACGAGGATCGCGGTGCGCTCGTCGGCGAGGCGATGCGCGACGTCGGGATCCGGCGTGACGTCGAACTGCTCCCAGTCGTAGAGGATCGGGACGACCGCGGTCTTCTTCAGTCCGGCGGCCTCGAGCTCTTGGCGGTTGAACTCGCTGTCGGCGAAGCCGAACTCCGCGACCGACGCGAGCTCCTTCAGCTGCGCGCGCCCGAGCTCGCTGTAGCGCTTCGCGTGGTCGTTGAGGCCGCTGAAGTACTCCGCCGGCGTGATGTTGTGGTAGACGATCGCCTTCTTCTGCGGGAGCTTCGCGACCTCGCTGAGGACGTCGTTGCCCATCGAGTGGTGGATGAGCAGGAGTGCGTCGTCGGGCAGCCGCTGCAGATCGCGCCAGTCGCGGACGAGCGCGCGGACCTCGGGCTTGGCCTCCCACGCGAACAGATCGCTGCGCACGTCCGACGCCCAGAACATCCGCTGCAGCTCGAAGCAGTCGTTCCCGACCGCATCGCCGTACGCGACGACCGGATGAAACTGATGCGCAGTGCGGAGGCGGCTCGTCACAGATCGACTGGGTCTGGCGGCCTGTCGTCGATCGCCGGTAACTCGTCGTCGAGCGGTCCCCACGTTGCGAGCAGGGCTAGTAGCGACATCCGCCGCGCTGGCTCGATGATCAGTCGCTCTCCTTCCCGTCGAATGACGGCGTCTTCGCCGGGCAGTTCGAACTCGCGTGGGATTCGTACGACCTGGTTGCGACCCATCCTGAGGAGCTTGACGCGTTTCCCTGCGGTCATGGGTTTCCTCACGAGAGCTCGAGAACTTCCTTCGTTCGCGCGGCGATCTTCTCGGCGTCGAAGGACTTCACGCGCTGATGGCCGGCGTCAATGAGCGTTCCGCGATAGCCCAGATCCTCATTCAGGATCGCGCAGGCTTCGGCGGCTTCGGCGAGATCCTTCTTCGGCAGGAGCAGCGCCGCGTTCTCGGCGGTCTCGGGGATCGCGGCAGCGGCGTACGCGACGACCGGCGTCCCAAGATGCATCGACTCGAGGAGTGGTACCCCGATGCCCTCGTGCTCCGAGAGCGAGACGAAGCACGAGGCGCTGCGGTAGTACGCGACGAGCGCCGCGAGCGGGACGGTGCCGGTGAAGCGCACCGCGCCGGAGAGCCCCAGCGCCTCCGCGAGCGCGCGCAGACGCGCGTAGTACTGCGGCTGATCGCGGTGCGAGCCGACGAGGATGAGGATCGCCTCGGGGTCGATACAGCGGCGGTAGTACGCGAGCATGCGGATGAGGTCGTCCTGCCGCTTGTGCGGCGAGATCCGTCCGACGAAGAGCAATTTCGTGTGGATGCCAGCGAGGAGCGCGCGGACGTCGGGGTCGGGCTCGACGTCGTAGCGGGACCAGTCGATGAGGATCGGTACCGTCGCCGTCTTCGTGTAGCCGGCGCTCTCGAGCCCCTGCCGGTCGAATTCGCTCACCCCGATGGCGAGGTCGATCGACGGCGCGAGCTTCGCGAGCTGACGCAGCCCAAGCCGGGCGTGCGCCGCGGCGTGCGGGTTGATGCCGACGAAGAAGTCCGGCGGGGTCACGTTGTGGAACACAAGCACGCGCCGC
>VBJD01000057.1 GCA_005887995.1 Chloroflexota bacterium | reverse complement strand
GCGACCGCTCGAACGCGCTCTTGTCGCGCTCCGTCGTGATGAGGAACAGGTAGCCGACCTGATGGAAGTTCGGATCGACACCCATCTCGTCCTCGAAGCGCTCCCAGTGAGGGAGCGACCGCTGAGAGAGACGGACGTTGATCTCCGTCGAGAACTGGAGCCGCACGCCGCCCGCGTTTCGTGACGTCGATCCGCTTCCGAGCCGATCGCGTTCGAGGACGACGACGTCGCGCATGCCCCTTACCGCGAGGTGGTACGCGATCGAGGCACCCAACACGCCGCCACCGACGATGACGACCTCTGTGCGCTCCACCGTTCGCCGCCGCTAGGACTGCTCAGGCGGCACAGCGGACGGCGCGATGCGGACCATCGCAAGCATCGCCTTGTAGACCTCGAGGTAATCGCGCGCGCCGTACGCGACCGCGCGCGCTCCCGAGCGACGCGTCGCGGGGATGAGCTCGGCCATGTCCGCCATCGCCGACGTGAGGAACAGGAGCTCGACCTCGTTGCGGCCCTTCGCCGTCATTGGCTTCAGGGAGGTCGCGACCGCCTGTGACGCGCCCTCGCGTAGTTGGTCGCAGACCTTCGAGGGATGCAGCATCTTCGCCGCGAAGCGTCCCGCAGCTTCCTTCGTGCGGACCGTCACCACGTCGCGGCCAAGCAGCTGTCGCGCCTCGGCGCATGTCGCGTCGTCGCCGGCGACGAGCGACACCGTCGCGCCGAAGTAGCCCGCGAGGTACGCGTTGAGCGTCGTCTCGCCGACCGCCTTGCCGTTGAGACGTAACTCGTAGATCGCACGGCTCGCGTAGGTGTGATCGAGCACACCCTTCCGATGACCGGCGCGCGCGTGATAACCGACGAAGAAGCAGGTGTCGTAGCCGCCGTCGATCCCCTGGCCCATGCTCCACGGCTTCGCCGTGCCGACGAGGAGCTCGGCGCGCGGATCGAGATCGTCGGCGTAGATATTGTGCATCGCGCCGTGCGAATCGTTGACGCAGAACCTCTTCGCGCCGGCGTCCGCAGCGCCATCAATGCAGGCGTTCGCTTCGTCGGTCATCCAACGGCGCGCGCGCTCGTACTCGACGCCTTGCATCATCACGTGGCTGTATGTCGCGACGCCACCGATGCCTTCCATGTCAACGGAGATCCACACGCTCTGCGCGACGCGACTCGGCACGGCGCGATGGTATGAGGTCGCTCAGCCGAACGCGTTCGCGATAGAATTGGTGTCGCGAGCGGGAGTGGCGGAACTGGTAGACGCGATGGCCCCAGGAGCCATTGGCCCTTACACGGCCGTGGGGGTTCAAATCCCCCCTTCCGCACTAGACGACATGGCGACGCCGTTGCGCTTGGCGTAGCTCGCCCATATCGCCCACTTGCGCTCCAATTTCGGAACGTCGTCGCTGGGATAGAGCGCCCGAAGAAGGACGATTGATGCGGCCTTTCCATACTTCAGTCGAAAGAAATCGTGTCGACCTGGCCTTGGCTTCATTTGTTCGACCAGGCCGCGCACGTCGAGCAAAGCGCTGATGCGCGACTCGATCCACTCGAGGTGGGCACGACTGGCCGAAGTGAAGACCGCCCAGAGCCGCTCGTACTCGTAGGCGGGATACGTCTTGACTGTCGGATGGTGGACAAAGTTGGAAATGGTGCCGTCTCCATCGAGCAGGCCCCGCACGAGCGGCAGTAGATGCTGATCTGGCACATCAATCGCGCCAAGAACGAGGCTCTTGCGCGGCATCAAACCGATTTCCATCAGCCACTTGTAGAAGCGCACGTCACTAAATTGCGCCTTATAGCGAACACCGCCGATCCTCGTCGGAAGAGCCCGATAGACCATTTGCCGCCCGAGGCATCGCAAGAACGTGCGAACAAGCTGTTCGTCCCCGGAGTCGAATGAAAGATGCCGTCGGCCCCGGCTCACGAGACAGCCGTCCGTTGCTATGAGTCCAACGACATACGCCATCGCGTCGGACCACTCCAGAGGCAGCGTTCGCGCAGACCTCGCACTTCCGACACTGGCGTAGCGGCGGTCGTCTTCTGGGCGGAGGTGACGCTGATACGTCATCCCGCGGTGCGCCTCGGCATTCCGCGCGATGCGCAGGTCGGTCTTCGCAGTGAGGCCCTTCGCCCAGTTCTTTCCGATGCGCTATCTACGCACATCGGATCGCGAATGTCTGTCCCTCGCCTGTCACCAAAAACAGTGACCAGCCGTCACGATTTCTGGTGACAAACCGTCACGTCAGCGGCGGATCGCCGTCTTCACATACCAGTCGTAGGAATTCCAGAAGCGATCGGCGGGCGACGTGATCGGCATGATGCGCAGTCCCTGCACCTGCTTGCTCTGCGCGTACAGGTAATCCGGGAAGTACAGGAAGATCACCGGCACTTCCGTCGCAATGGTCTGGAAGACCGGCGCGAGCAGTTCACGCCGTTTCGCCTGATCGGAGGTTCGCCGCGACGCCTCGAGAGCGCGGTCGAGCGGCAGCGTGAAGTAGCCGGAGAAGTTGTGCCCCGGATCGGCGATCTCGCTCGAGTGGAACAGCGGATACGGGTCTGGGTCGCCGCTCCCGGTGATGCCGATGAGTAATGCGTCGTACGAGCGCTCGCGCACGACACGTTCGATGAGCTCGCCGAACGGCACCGCCCGCATATCGGCGGCGATGCCGATCTGCCTGAGGTCGTCCACGATCGCGAGCGCCGACGAGACGCGCGGCGGTTCATCTGACGTGCTGATGCCGAACACGAGCTTGACGCCGCCGCGATCGCGGATGCCGTCGCCGTCGTGGTCCTTCCAATCGGCCGCGTCGAGCATGCGCCGCGCTTCCTCGAGGTTGCGGTCGTAACGCTTCACATCACGCACGTACGCCCACGAGGACGGCGGAACGAGCTCGTCCGCGACGCGACCGCGGCCGTCGACGGCCAGGTCGAGGATGCGACCCTTGTCGATCGCCGTCGCGATCGCCTGCCGGACAAGGCGGTCGCGGAACTGCGTCTTGTCGGGACGCACGTTGAAAAAGAGCGCGCTGTAGTCCGACGTCGGAAAGCTGTACAGGGACGCGTTCTTGAACGTGCGTGCGCGCTCCGCGTCGGCGGTCGAGAGCCCGCCGACGCCATCGATCTCGCCTCGCGAGAGCGCCGTCAGCGCCTCGGCCGTCCCCGGATACGACCGCAGCACGATGCGATCGAGGAACGGCCGCGCGCGCTCGGGCTTGCCCTTGTAGTAGTCGTCATTGCGCGCGAGCACGATCTGGCGCATGTCCACCTCGAGCACGCGGAACGGACCTGCCCCGACCGGGCGTTGGTTGAAGGGACTGCGCGGCAGCTCGTTGTAGCCCACGCCGACGAGGCGATGCGCCGGCATGAGTGGCAGGGTCGTGTTCGCGGCGAACGAGCCGAACGCCTCGGGCAACGTGAAGCGCACGACGCGCTGGTCGATCGCCTGTGTCTTCACGCCGCGAAACGCGTCGCTGTACGGACCGACGTATGCCTTGTCCTGCACGAGCGTCACCGTGTACACGACGTCGGCGGACGTGACCGGCCGTCCGTCGTGCCATGTCGCGTCGTCGCGGATCGTGAACGTCCAGTTCTTTCCGTCGTCGCTCACGGTGAACGTCGCGAGATCGGGGATGACGGCACCATCGCGATCGAATTGCGTGAGGCCGGCAAAGGCAAGGCGCACGACATCCTGATCGAGATCGGTCGCTGCGAGGATCGGCTCGAGATATTGCGGCTGGCTCGTGACACCCTCGATGTAGGTGCCGCCGAACGCGGGGAGGACGCCCGTGCGCTCAGCCTGTTCAAGAAAGGCGGCGCCCACGCTCACGACGGCCATGAGGCCGATGAGCGCGATGACGATGAACTTGTCGCGCGCCGTCACGCTAGACGGCGCTCGTCACGCTAGACGGCGCTCGCGCTCCGGGCGCCCAGGATGGAGATCACGACGTACACCGCGATCAAGACGACCGTGAGCCGGAAGAGCGTGCGCTCGAGGCCCCGCCGGCTGCGATAGGCCGTTGACTCGCCACCGAACGTCGACGAGAGGCCGGTACCGCGCGCCTGGAGGAGGATCGATGATGCGACCGCGACGGCAATGACGATCTGGGCGATCTGAAGAAGATCCATGGGACAGATCGAATTGTACGGGCTCAGCGCCGCGCATACACGTAGAGCGGGCCGCGTGCGGGTCCAGGAGTCGTCGGCAGCACGCGCTCGCGCAACACATACCGCTCGCGGACGGCCGCGACGAGATCCGGATGCCAGCGCTGCGCCTCGAAGCCACCGATGCTCTCGACCTGTTCAAGATCGACCTCGCTGATCACCGCGTCGAACGCGCCCGCCCTCACCGCGTCGAGCACGCGGTCGCCCTCGACAAAGGCATCGAAGCGCCCGGCCGTGCGCGCGCGATTGCGTGACCACAGGAAGATGTCGTCGAAGAGCGGCTCCCGCCCGTTCGCGAGCAGCAAGCCACTGTCCTCGACGAGCAACGTGCCTTTGACGCGCGCGACGACAGCGATGCGATCCGGGTCGCCCCACGCGCCCGTCGCCACGCTGCGAAGTGGCAGAACGCCGAACGGATTGAGCAAGACGAGCGCGATCGCGGCCTGCGCGATCGCGGCGATCGGATACACGCCACTCCGTCCCAGCAGCGGCGCGCGTCCCGCGAGCGCGAGCGCGATGGCCGCGGACAGATCGAGGAAGTAGTTGATGGTCGCGCCCTCACGCCCACCAAGAAGGAGGACGCCGACCGCGCCGGCCGCGTATGCCGTCACGACGGTCGTGCTCGGGCGTGTGACCGCGATCGTCACGATCGGGACGATCAGGACCGCGAGCGCGATGAGCACCAGCGGTGCCGCGAGCTCGAGCCGCCAGGGCAACGCGTTCCAGTCGATGACATGCGTGAGGGCGCCGCCCTCCGGACCATGTGTCGCGAACGCCGTCGCGAGCGCGGCGATCACCAGCGCGACGGCTGCGCGCGCCGCGGCGAGAGGCTGCCGGCGTGCGACGAACAGGAGCACGACAGCGGCAGGAAGGAGCGCCGTCGGCTTGGCCAACGCCGCGAAGCCGAACAGCGCGCCGGACAGCGCATGACGCGGCTTCGCGCCATCGAGCGCCACGACGGCCGCGACGGTCAGACCGAGCGCAAGAAGGTCCGGCTTCACGGCGCTTCCCCACTGCAGCACCGGCACGGAGCCGAGCCATGCCATCCCGAGCGTGAGCGCGACGAGCCAACCCGCGGGGCGCGCACGCCACGCGATCGCGCCGGCGACGAACAGTGTGGAGAGGACGCTGATGACGCGACCCGTGACGAAGGGGTCGCCGATGCCCGCCAGATGGAAGTACAGCGGCGGATAGTTCGCGGCGTTGAAGAGCGTGGGCACGTCGGCGAAGTGCGCGCCAGCGGTGTACTCGAGACGATCGCGCGCGAGGATCGCGGCGTGCGCGACTGCCCCCTCGCCATACGTGACCGGTCCGCGGAGCGTGACCGCCCACACCCAGTGACCGATGCCGAGAACCGCGAGCGCCGCAGCGACGAGCGCGTAGACGCCCCACGCGAGCGTCGCGCGGCTCATGCCTTCGACAGCAGCGTCTTCCCGGTCATGCGCTCGGGCACGGGAAGACCGAGCAGGTCGAGGAGCGTCGGTGCGATGTCGCGCAGGCCACCGTCGCGCACCTTGTACCGCTCGGCGTCGGCGGCGATGAAGAAGACCGGCACCGGGTTCGTCGAGTGCTGTGTGTTGCGCGACCCGTCGGGGAAGAGCATCTCCTCGGCGTTCCCGTGATCGGCGGTGAGGATCATCGCGCCATCCGCGTCGAGCGTCGCGTCCACCGTCCGGCCGACCGCATCGTCCGTCGCGGCCATCGCCCGCTCGGTGGCGGCGATGTCGCCGGTGTGCCCGACCATGTCGGGGTTGGCGTAGTTGACGATCGCGAAGTCGTATGTCTTCGAGGCAATCGCCTTCGTGATCGCGTCCGCGACACCCGAGGCGCTCATCTCCGGCTGCAGGTCGTACGTCGCGACCCTCGGTGACGGCACGAGCACGCGGTCCTCACCTTTGAATGGCTCCTCGCGCCCGCCGTTGAAGAAGTACGTCACGTGCGCGTACTTCTCGGTCTCAGCGGTATGGAACTGTCGCAGTCCCGCGTCCGCAAGCACGGAGGCGAGCGGGATCACCGGCTGCGACGGAAAGGCGACGAGGACGTTCGGGAGGCCGACCTTGTAGTCAGTCACCGTCACGAATGTCAGCCGCTTCGGCCGCCGCTCGCGGACAAAGCCGCTGAAGTCGTCCTGCATGAAGGCCCACGTCAGCTGGCGCGCGCGGTCCGGCCGGAAGTTGAAGAAGATCACCGCATCGCCGTCCTCGACGCGCGCGCCTTTGCCGACGAGGCGCGGCTCCATCAATTCATCCCCGCATTTCGGATCCGCGTAGCATTCACGGACCGCGTCGGCTGGGCTCGCGCACGGCGGCGCCTTCGCGTCGACGATCGCGTCCCACGCGCGCTTCGTCCGGTGCCAACGCTTGTCGCGGTCCATCGCCCAGTAGCGTCCCTGGATCGTCGCCACGGGCGCCTCGACAGCGGGCAGCAATTCGAGCGCGCTGCGCGGCGGCATGTCGCGTCCGTCGAGGAACAGGTGGACGACGTGCCGCACGCGCTCACCCTTCGCAAGACGCGAGAGCGCATTGAGATGGCGCAGGTCGGCATGCACGCCACCCGTCGAGAGGAGGCCCATGAGGTGCAGCGTCCCGCTTGCGCGCACCGCATCGATCGCGCGACGGAAGGCGGCGTTCTTCACGAACGACCCATCGGCGATCGCGTCGTTGATGCGAACGAGCTCCTGGTACTGCACGTAGCCGGCGCCCATGGTCAGATGCCCGACCTCGCTGTTCCCCATGACGCCATCGGGTAAACCCACCGCGCGCCCGCTCGCGTCGAGCGCCGCGCGCGGATAGCGCTCGGCGATCGCGTCGAGGCGCGGTGTGTGCGCGCGCGCCACCGCGTTGCCTGGACCGTCTGGTGCGATGCCCCACCCGTCGAGCACGCAGAGCACGACCGGGCGGTATCGCGCGGTCATGCGAACGCGCGCACGATGCCGGCGAACTCCTCCGCCTTGAGCGACGCGCCGCCCACGAGCGCGCCGTCGATGCCCTCGGCCTTCGCGAACTCGATCGCGCCGCTCGCGGTGACGCTGCCGCCATACAGGATCGGGATCGCGTCACCGTCGATGCCACCATCCTCCTCGAGCACGCGGCGGATCGTCTTCGTCGCCGCAGTCGCGTGCTCGCCGGTCGCGGGACGACCGGTGCCGATGGCCCACACCGGCTCGTACGCGATCACGAAACGCTCGGTCATGCGACCGTCGCGGTCTGACTCACTCAGGGCATGGAGCGGCGCCCCGAGCTGCGCAGCGAGGACGTCCTCGGTCGCGCCAGCGTCGAACTCGTCCTCGCGCTCGCCGATGCACAACACTGCCTCCAGACCGGCGCGCAGCACCTGGATGAGCTTTTTCGCCACGCGCTCGTCGTCGTCGCCCAGGTAGCGGCGCGCCTCGGAGTGACCGACGAGCGTGCCGTTCACATACGACGTGAGCATCGTCGCCGCGATCTGCCCGGTGAATGCACCCTTCTCCTCCGCGGACACGTCCTGCGCGTAGATGCCGACACGCGTCTCGCGGAGGACCTCAGCGACGACTGGGATGAACAACGCAGGTGGTGCGACGCCCACGCGAACGACGCGGCCCGCCTCGCGCGCGACAGCCGTCGCGAGCGTCGTCGCCGCCGCGGGCGTCAGCGGATTCATCTTCCAGTTCCCGATGACGATTCGCGGACGGGTCATCGATCGGCCTCCTCGACCAGGCGGCGCAGCCGCTGGCGCATCGACCACTTCGTCGTGGAGACGCGCGCCGCGAGCTGCGAGAGCGTCGCCTCGGGCGCATGGGTGCGCGCGGCCGCGGCGCCGCGTAACTCGGATGGAAGGCGCGCGAGGCGTCCGGTGCGCGCCAGGGCGCGGATCGCCGCTGTCTGCTCGCGCGCCGCGGCGACGGTGCGCGCCAGATTCGCGGACTCGGCGTTCACCGCGGCGTTGGTGCGACCGCGCACCTCGCGCTGCACGCGTCGCGCTTCGAATCGCAGCAGCGTCTCGGTCGCTCCTGTTAAGCGCAGGAATGCGGCGATGGCCTCCGCGCTGCGAAGCATGAGCACCGCGCGGCCTCGCCGGCTCCGCGCGCGCGGCGCGAGGCCGGCGGCAATGAGCAGCCGGCGGGCGCGCGTCGCCTCACCGCGCGGCGGCCGCAGCTCGAGCAGGTAGCCCGAGTGCCCCGCCGACAGCGAGCCACCGGCGAGGAAGAGGCCGCGCAGGTACGCACGGCGGCAACAGGCCTTTCGGAGCGATGACGGCGCTGAGGTCTCAGTCGAGTGCGCGAGCCGGCGCGCGGGCATGCCGAGATGGATCGCGCGCGGGAGAAGCGCGGCGAGCACGCGTGCGTCGCACGCGGATGGATGGATCCGCGAGAGCTCGGCCTTGATCTCTTCGGAGAACGGCGAACGCATCAGGTGCGCACCTCGGCGCGATCCACATCGCGGTGCTGCACGGTGATGTCGCCGGGCCACAGCTCGCGCAGCCGCCCTGCGATCTCATCGCCGAGCACGACAGAGCGATGCCGACCGCCCGTGCAGCCAAGGGCGATCTCGAGGCGCGCCTTCTTCTCGTTGTCGTAGCGCGGCAGTGCGAAGCGCAAGAACGGCATGACCCGCTCGAGGAACTCGCGCGTCGCAGGATGTCCGAGCACGAACTTGCGCACCGCAGGGTCGCGTCCGTCCTTGTCGCGCAGCTCTGGGATGTAGAAGGGGTTCTCCATGAAGCGGACGTCGAAGACCAGGTCGGCCGCGGGCGGAAGGCCGAACTTGTAGCCGAAGCTCGTCACCTGAACGAGCATCGCGGGCGTCCCCGATCCGTAGAGCGAGTGCAGCGTGTCGCGCAGGTCCTTCACGCTGAGATACGTCGTGTCGATCACCTTGTCCGCACGCGCGCGCAACTCGACCAGGACGCGGCGTTCCTCCTCGATCGAGGGCTTCACGCCGCCGGTGGTCTCGAGCGGGTGGCGATGGCGCGTCTCGCTGTATCGCTGCAGCAGCACGTCGTCGGAGGCGTCGAAGTAGAGGAGGTGCGGACGATCACCCGCGGCGGTGAGCGCGTCGAACGCCGCCGCCGCCTCGCGGAACAGCGAGCCGCTCCGCGCATCGATGACGAACGCGACCCTCTCACGGTGGCCGCGACGGCATTCGGCGAGCGCCGATGGCATCAGCGCGGGCGGGAGGTTATCGAGGATGTAGTAGCCAAGATCCTCGAAGACCTTCACCGCCTGTGACTTGCCCGATCCCGACATGCCGGTGACGACGACGAAGCGCGGCGTGGCCGATGGGCTCGCAGCGGCGTTGCGGCTCAGTGGACCACCTTCGAGATGGCTCCGCTCACGAGAGAGATCAGGATCGATCCGACGAGCGCGCTCAGGAAATTGTCGATGTGGAAGCCGAGCTGTGGGATGAATGTCACGAGGATGAGCATGATCGCGTTGATGATGAAGACGAACAGACCGAGCGTCGCGCACGAAAGCGGCATCGAGATGAGCAGAAGGATCGGCCGCACGAACCCGTTCACCAGTCCGAGGACGAGACCCGTCAGGACGAGCGCGATGTACTTGTCGAGATCGCCGAAGCCGTAGCTGACGCCCTGGCCCCAGGTGATCCCAGGCACGATGAGCGCGACGAGCCAGATGGCGACTGCCGTAGCGCCGGCGCGCAGCAGGAAGCCCATCGGCGGTAAGCCTATCCGGTCAGAACTGCGAGAGGCTGCCGCGCACGCGCATGATCCGTTCGGCCCGGGCGAAGAAGCGGCGGCCGAGCGGGTACAGCACGAGCGTCGTGAGGATCAGCCCCGCGTACTCGAGGCGTGGCTCGTAGGTCGGACGGGCCCCGATCGCGTACTGGCGAAGCAGATCCATCGCGTACGTCGTCGGGAGCAGGAGCGCAACGACCTGGAAGGCGCCGGGTAGCAGCGTGACCGGGAAGGCCACGCCCGACGCGACGCCGAAGAGGAAGTTGGTGCAGTCGATGAAGAAGTTCGCGTCGCGGATGAGCAACACGATCGCGGCGAGCAGGTAGGCCACGCCCACCATGCCGACGATCGCGACGACGAGCGCAGGAAGCGCCAAAACGATCGTGGCATCGAAGCGCAGCCCGAAGACGACGATGCCGATCGCGAAGAGCACGACCTGGCTGATGAGGAACCAGACGATGCCGCCGAGCGCGCGGCCGATGACGAGCGTCTCGTGGCGCGTCGGCGTCAGCCACACCGGCTCGAGCGTTCCCGCGTCCATCTCGTTGCGCAGGCCCATGGCCATGGCCCAGAACGATGTCGCGACAAGCCCGCTGATGACGCCGCCGAGGAAGATGAATCCCGCGAGGTTCTCCGTGCCGACCGTGGCGTCGAGTCCGACGGCGCGCCCGCCGACCGCGAACGCGGCGCCGAAGAGGAACGCCGGGATGACGCCCTGATACAGCGGCGTAAAGATCTGCGAGATGACCGCGATGCGGTAGCGCGACAGGACCATGAGGTCCTTCTTCCCGATGGCGATCGCGGCGCGCAGCTCCTCCATCAATAGCGCCCGAGCATCCCGCTGCGGCGCGCGCTGCGCTCAAGGTAGCCGAACAGGAGGATCGCGAGCGCCGCGATGAGCGCGGTGAGGCCGATCGTCACGGCGAGGTCGCCGACGAGGCCGGGCAGCGCGACGCTCTGAAGGATCGCCGCGCGGATGTCGCTCACGATGTATGTCGGCGGAAGGACCGCGGCGCCGGTCTGCGCCCACGCGGGCAGCATCGCCACCGGAAATGTGATGCCGCATGCGAGCACGAACGTGCCGCGGACGATCTGCACCACGGGACCGATCTCGCCATAGCGAAGCACGCCGGCCGCGAACAGCGTGCCGATGGCGTACATCGCGGGGACCGCGACCAGCACGATGATGACGACCGGGAAGAGCGAACCGAGCGGGGGGACGAAGCCGAACATGATCCAGAGCGTCACGAACGTGACGACGAAGGTGAACAGCATGCTCGGGATCGCGGACATGCCGGGCCCGAACAAAAGGATGAGCCGCGAGACCGGCGTGAGCATCGTCGCCTCGAGGCTTCCCTGGATCTGCTCGCGCCGGAGCGACGTGCCCGGGCCCCAGAGCACCGACGAGAGCCACATGTACATCGCGTAGCCGATGAACACGAACCCGGCGAACTCGGTCGTTCCGGCGCGCTCCGCGAACGCACGCATCGCGCGCGGATCGCTGCCGCCGGAGTACGCCTGGCCCATCAGCACGTACACGGCAGGAAGGAGAGCGCCCCAGAACAGGCCGCCGACGTAGTTGAGCGGGTAGCGGCGGATGATCTGCAGTTCCTTGCGCGCCGCGGCGAGGAACGCGCGGACGTCGCCCGCGACGGTCATTCGCGCAGGCCGCGGCCCGTGAGCGAGAGGAACACGTCCTCGAGCGTCACCGGGACGACCTCGACGTGCTGCACCGTCGCGCCGGCCGCGTGCGCGGCGTCGAACGCCGCGGGCACGAGCTCGCGCGCCGACGCGCAGTGGACCGTGAGCGACAGCGTCCCGTTGTGACGTTCGCTACGGGCGACCGTGCCGGCGCGCGAGAGCCGATCGACGATCGCCGCGCCGTCGCCGTCGCCGGCGATGCCGATGTCGAGGCGGACGATCTCCTCAGCGCGGATCGTGCGCTTCAGCGCGTTCGGCGAGTCGAGCGCGACGATCTTGCCGTGATCGATGATCGCGACGCGGTCACAGAGCTGGTCCGCCTCCTCCATGTAATGCGTCGTGAGCAGGACGGTGCGACCCTGCGCGCGCAGGTCGCGCACGCGGTCGCGGAGGTCGCGCGACGCTTGAGGATCGAGGCCGACCGTAGGCTCATCGAGAAGGATGAGCGGCGGATCCGGCAGGAGCGCGCGTGCGAGGGCGAGCCGCTGCCGCATGCCCGTCGAATAGCGCTCGACGTAGTCGTCGGCGCGGTCGCTGAGCGTCACCGCCGCGAGGCTCCGCTCGACGCGATCCTTCGTGTCCTTCGGCGGCACGTGATACAGCGCGGCGAAGTACTCGAGGTTCTCGCGTCCGGTGAGCTTCCAGTACAAGCTGCGCTCGCCGGAGAGCATCGCGCCCAGCTGCGCGCGCACCCGGCGTGGCTCCTTCGCGACGTCGGTGCCCAGCACGCGGATCGTCCCGGCGGTGGGCTCCAGGAGCGTGGAGATCATGCGCATCGTCGTCGTCTTCCCCGCGCCGTTCGGCCCGAGGAGGCCGAAGATCTCGCCGGTCTCCACCGCGAGGTCGATGCCGTCGACGGCACGGAACGTCGTGCGACGATCCGGCTCGCGACGCACGCGTTGCCAGAGCGTGTGTCTTCCCTTCTCGAACTCCTTGACGAGAGCGCGCGCCTCGATGGCGACGTTCGAATGAGCGGTCACGCCGCTCATTCCACGAAGATCTCTACCCGATCCTCGTCGTCGGCGATGTCGACGATCCGTCCCGGGAAGTCGATGGAGCGGAGCAGCTCGTCCAGATCGATCCCGAACTTCGAGAGATGGCCGCGCACGAGTGCGCTCGAGCCGAGCTTCATCTTGCCGATGCGCGCGATCGCGAGCGGGATCGCGACGTTCACTTTCTGCTCGCCGTCCTCGGTGACGCGGATGCGCAGGATGCGTCCGCGCGCGCCGGCGGGTGCGCCGGGACGTGGCGGCGGAGGCGGAGGCGGCGGCTGACGCGTGCCGTCATCGACGTCGCCCAATGCGCGGAGCAGTCGATACGCCTGCTCGCTGTCGATCTTTCCCTCGGCGAGCAGCTTGAGGACTTGCTTGCCTTCCTCGCTCGGCATCAGCGAGCCAAGGGGCCTCTGGGCTCGGAGCGACGCGCGGCGTCGAGCGCGGCCGCGGCGTCATCGACGCCGAGCTCGCCCTTCGCGAGCTTCTCGAGGACGCTCTTGATCTCTTCGCGCGACTTCGCATTCATCTCGCGCTCCGCCTCGGCTTCAGCGCTCGACTCGACCTCAGCCTCATCTTCATCGGAGCGATAGCCCGCCGCGAACTCAGGCCGCGCCGCGGAGGGCTGTTCGGTCGTCGGCTCGCCCGGCACGTCGATGACGGTCCCGCGGATCGTGAGATCGCCGCTCACGGTCTTCACGATCGACTGGCCGCGCGCGTCGCCGAGCGCGACGGAGTACTGCTTCTTGCCCTGCCGGTCGACGCGCGCCGGGATGTCGCACTCGAGGTCGCCGCTCGCGGTGCGGAATTCGACCACGAGATCGGGGTCGGCGAGATTCAGATCGACATCGCCGCTGATCGTCTTGAAGCGGTGCGCGCGCGCCGGCTCGAGCACGCCCTTGAGATCGATGTCGCCGCTGACCGTGTGGAGGATGAGCGACCGGATGCGGACCGCGTCGAACGTGACGTCGCCGCTTACCGTGTTGCCTTCGACGTGGCCCACGTAACGCTTCACAGCGACGTCACCGCTCACGCTCTTGAGACGCAGCGGTCCCTGCGCGTCCTCGATCATGAGCTCACCGGAAACGGCCTGGACATCGAGCGGTCCGCGGACGCCGTTCACCGAGAGATCACCGCTGACGGTCTGCGCGTCGATGTTGACCTCTTGCGGCACGGCGATGTCGAAGTCCACGCGGAAACGCTTGCCACGGAAGAGATCGACCCAGCCGCGCTCCTGTTCGTACAGATGCGGCTCGATCCGCAGCTCGTCGCCGTTCTTCTCCATGCGGATCTCGAGGTTCTGCAGCAGCCGCTTCGCGCGGTCCTCGCTCGACGCGGTCACGTGCTTGGTCGCGACCACGCTGATCTTCCCCGGCTCACCCACGCGGATCCGCGTCTCACCTGAGATGTTGCGCACGCGAAGCCGCGGCATGCGCTCGAAGGTGAACTCGCCCTTCACGGCCTCGGTGTACGAGTCACCCGTCGCGTCGCTCACGAAGTCCTTCATGAAGCCCTTGGCGAAGTCCTTGAATCCCACGCCGTCGATCTCGAGACCCTGCATGTGCAGGCCCTCGCCCCGTGCCGTGAAGCGGTGGCTGCGCCATTCCTCACGCCGAGCGGCTCGCTCCGCGTGACGCGCCTCGCGGTCGCGCTCTCGCTCCGCGCGACCTCGCTCCCGCTCCCTGTCGCGCTGTTGGCGCTCTTGGTCGCGCGCCATTCGTTCGTGCTCGCGACCCATACGCTCCTGCTCGTGCCCGAAGCGTTCGCGTTCCCGCGCCATCCGCTCTTCCTCGCGGGCCATGCGCTCCGCTTCGCGGGCTCGCGCGTCGTCGCCCTGCCAGCGCGACCAGTCCCGGCCCATCGGCTCGGTGCGCTCCGGATCGGGATTCGGATCTAGGTTGGGGTTCGGATCTGGATTCGACTTCGGGTCTCGCTTCTCTTCGCTCATTTCGTTGGCTCCGTCTCGAGGAGATTCGCGGCGTCATCCGGCGCGATCCTTCCCTCCGCGAGCTCCCGGAGGATCTCCTTGCGACGCTCCACTTCACGGTCCGGCTCGGCTTGCGACGGGAACCCGAGCGCACGGATCACCGCATCGAGCCGCGCGCGCACCGTCGGATACGAGATGCCGAGCTCGCGCTCGACATCCTTGAAACTGCCCCGCGCGCGGATGAAGACCTCTAGGAATTCGAGCTGTTCGGGCGCCAGCGCGTGGAATCGGCCGAGCGAGAACGAGCCCTCGAGGCGCGTGCCGCAGCTCTCGCATTCGAGACGGACCACGCGTAGCTGTTCGGAGCAGATGGGGCATCGCGCGACGACCGGATTGGCCATGGACCGAAGATGCGCGCCGACCTAAAGGAAAGTCAAGGCAAACTCACTGTTTTGTAGTCGAGATATCGAAACCGTGAGGTCGCCCGAGCCACAGGACGTAGTCCACGAAGCCTTCCTGGTCGGGGACGTCCCCGCTCGGCACGAAACCGGCCGTCAGGGCGCATCGCGCGCTCGCCGTATTGCGCTGCTCCACTCCGCCTACGAGCCGCAGGACCCCGTGCGTGCGCGCGAGGTATGCCCCGACCGCAACGAGGGTCGCGGCGCCGACGCCGCGGCGGCGCCACCTCGGCGCCACGACAAGAGCGATCGCGGCGCTG
>VBJD01000056.1 GCA_005887995.1 Chloroflexota bacterium | reverse complement strand
GACGACTTCCTGTCCGCGGTGGCGCACGAGCTGAAGACGCCGCTCACCGTGATCAGCGCGTCGACGCAGCTTCTCGAGCGCCGGCGCGGCGATGTTGGCGCAGACCCGGTGACCGCGCGCATCCGTGGCTCGGTCGCGCGCATGAACGCGTTCATCGAGGAGCTGCTCGAGCTCGTTCGGCGGCACGCCGATCCGACGCTCGAGGTGCGTCGCGCGCCGACGGACCTCGTCGAGGTCGTCCGCAGCGTTGTCGCCGATGTTGGCGATGTCGGGCACGGGCAGCAGGTGATCGTCGAGGCGGACGGGCCGGTCGTCGGCGAGTGGGACGCAGCCCGTCTCGAGCGCGCCGTCGCGAACCTCGTGTCGAACGCGATCAAGTACAACCGCCAGAACGGCCGTGTGTGGATACGCGTCGGGACGCGACACACGCCGAGCGGCGACGTCGCTGAGTGCGCTGTCGCCGACGAGGGCATCGGCATCCCTGAGGCAGACCTCGCACGCATCTTCGAACGCTTCACCCGCGGCGCGAACGTGACCGGTCGCGTCGCCGGCAGTGGCGTCGGGCTCGCGATCGTTCGCCAAGTGGTCGAACAGCACGGCGGCGAGGTCACCGTCACGAGCACCGAGGGCAAGGGCAGCACGTTCACGATCCGTCTGCCGCTCGCCCCGAACGCGGTCGCCGTCGCGGCGGGCTAACCTGCGTTCGTGTCCCGTCGCGTCCTCATCACCGGTATCACGGGCTTCGCCGGTAGTCACCTCGCCGAGCGACTTGTCGCGTCAGGCGTCGCCGTCCAGGGGCTGGCGCTCGACGGCGCGGGACATCCGAACCTCGCGCGCGTCGCACACGACGTGCGCGTTCACTACGGCGACATCACCTCGTCCCACGACGTGCGCGCCGCGATCCGCGAGGCGCGGCCGGACGTCGTGGTGCATCTCGCGGGTCAGGCGGTACCGACGCTCGCCGCGCAGGACCCGGTCGGCGCGGTTCGCGTGAACGTGCTCGGCACTGCGACCGTGCTCAACGCGGTCGAGGAGACCAACGCATCACTCATCTTCGCGTCGAGTGCCGAGGTCTATGGCTCGCCGGAGCGCCGGATCATCGATGAGGACGCGCCGCTGCGCCCCGAGAACCCCTACGCCGCGACGAAGGTCGCCGCCGAAGCACTCGCGCACGAGCTTGGCGATCGCGTTGGCGGCCGCCGCACGGTCGTGATCCTACGGGCGACGAACCAGATCGGGCCGCGCCAGCATCCCGGCCTCGCGGCGTCCGCGTTCGCGAAGCAGATCGCCGAAGCTGAGGCAGGGGCCCCAGGGGAACGGGCCCCTGGGCGCGTAGCGACGCGCGGAGCGACCGCGGTCGTGCGCCACGGTGCGCTCGACGCGCGTCGCGACTTCCTCGACGTGCGCGACATGGCCGAGGCATACAAGCGCGCCGCCGACATCGACCGTCCCGGCGCGCACGTCTTCAATGTCGGCACCGGTCATGCGGTATCGATCGGCGAGATTCTCACGGCGCTCATCGAGCTCGCGCGCGTCGAGGTACGCACGGAAGTCGACCCGGCGCGCGTGCGGTCCGGCGCGGCACCGCACTTCGCGCTCGACGCGAAGCGCTTCCGTGAGGCGACGGGGTGGGAGCCGAAGATCGAACTGAAGGAGTCATTGCGCGATTTGCTGGACTACTGGAGGGAGCAGGTATCTGCGAATGCCGGACGACATGCGCCTGTGTAGTAATGGGCGTTAGCCCTATAGAAGGGAGAACTTAATCGGCAATGCCGATTAAGTTCGGCACGGACGGATGGCGCGCGGGTACGGCGGACGAGTACACGTTCGACGCCGTGCGCGTGTGCGCGCAGGCCGTCGCGGAGTGGGTGCAAAAGAGCGGCGAGGCGGAGCGCGGCGTCGTCATCGGCTTCGACCGGCGCTTCCGTTCCGAGCATTTCGCGGCGGCGGCCGCGGAGGTCGTGGCGGCGCACGGGATCCACTCCTTCCTCGCGAGCGCCGCCTCGCCGACGCAGTCCTTCTCCTACGCGACGATGCGCAAGAAGGCGAAGGCGGGCATCGTCATCACCGCGAGCCACAACCCGTGGACGGACAACGGCTTCAAGGTGAAAGAGGAGACAGGGTCCGCCGCGTCACCCGCGCTCATCGCGCAGCTCGAGGCGATCATCCACCCGCTCGAATCGCGACCCGGCGACGTCAAACGGATGAAGTTCGATGACGCGAAGGCGAAGGGTCTCATCGAGATCTTCGATCCCGCGCCCGACTACCTCGCACGCGTCGCGGAGCTCTTCGACCTCGACGCGTTCCGCTCCGCCGGCTACACGATCGTGTGCGAGCCGCTCTTTGGCAGCGCGAGCGGCTACTTCCCGCGTCTGCTCGGCGGCGGGAAGACGCGCGTCATCGAGCTGCATGCGGAGCGCAACCCGTACTTCGGCGGCGTGAACCCCGAGCCGATCCCGCCGAACATCGACGAGTTCCTCACGCGGATCCCAAAGGAGCGCGCCGACGTCGGACTCGCGGTCGATGGCGATGCCGACCGCGCCGGTCTCGCCGATGAGAAGGGCACGTTCGTCACCACGCTCACAACCTATGCGCTGCTCATGTGGTACCTGCTCGAAGTCCGCAAGCTGCGCAAGCCCGTCGTGAAGACGGTGAACATGACGTCGATGATCGACCGCCTCGGCGAGAAGTACGGTGTCCCCGTGTATGAGGTCCCGGTGGGCTTCAAGTACATCGGGCCGAAGATGCAGGAGACCGGCGCGATGATGGGCGGTGAGGAGTCCGGTGGCTTCGGGTTCGCGATGCACCTGCCCGAGCGCGACGGCATCGTCGCGGATCTCTTCTTCCTGGACTTCATGCTGAAGACGAAGAAGAAGCCGAGCCAGCTCATCGCCGAGCTCATGGCCCTCGCGGGCCCGTCCTTCTACAACCGCCGGGATCTGCACCGCGATCCGGCGCGTTACCAGCAAGAGAAGGTCGAGATCATGAAGCGGCTCGACCAGGCGCGGCCGCGCGAGCTCGCCGGCCACATCGTGAAACGCGTCGTGCCGCTCGACACGAAAGACGGCGTCAAGTTCTTCGTCGACGACGGCTCGTGGCTCCTCATGCGGCTCTCCGGCACCGAGCCGCTCGTACGCGTGTATGCGGAGACGAGAGCGATGGCCGAGATCAAGCCGATGCTCGATGCCGGCGAAAGGATGGTCAACGATGGCTAGCACGATGCAGCGCGTCGACACGAGCGTCATCGAGTCGGTGGAGCGAATTCGCGCCGCCGATCCCGCGAACATGCTCGATCGCATCAAGGACCTGGGGAAGCAGGTGCGGGATGCGTGGGCGATCGCGCGCAATGCGCCGCTCCCGCCGGCGTATGGGGACGTGCGCAACGTCACGCTCGCGGGGATGGGCGGATCGGCGATCGGCGGCGACTTCGCCGCGGCGCTCCTCGCCGAGGAGCTCAAGGTGCCGATGGCGATCCACCGCGATTACGGTCTGCCCTCGTTCATCGGACGGGACTCGCTCGTGATCTGCTCGTCGTACTCGGGCAACACCGAGGAGACGCTCTCGTCGTTCGGCGAGGCGCAGCGGCGCGGCGCGAAGGTGCTCGTGCTCACGACGGGCGGCAAGCTGGCTGACCTTGGCCGCGGCGCGGCGTTCCCGGTGGTGACGTTCTCGTACAAGGCGCAGCCGCGCGCCGCGCTCGGGTACTCGCTGGGCCTCGTGCTCGGCTGCCTCGTGCGCCTCGGCTTCGTTCGCGAGCTCGGGAGCGACATCGATGCGGCGCTCGACGACCTCGCGAGGCTCGAGGAGCGCGTGCACGAGGGCGCACGCTCGAACGACGCGAAGCGGATGGCGACCGAGCTCTACGGCCGGATCATCTTCGCGTACGGCGCGGGCGTCATGGGGGTCATGGCGCGCCGCACGAAGGGCCAGTGGAACGAGAACGCGAAGAACTGGTCGGCATTCGACATCATGAGCGAGCTCAACCACAACGCCGTCGTCGGCTTCCCGCACCCGCAGGCAGCGCGCGATGCGCTCACCGTGCTCTTCCTGCGAAGCGATCGTGACAACGCACGGCACAAGATCCGCTTCGACGTCACCGCCGAGTTGCTCGATCGCGTGGGTGTGCCGCACAAGACGCTCCGGTTCTCCGGGCAGAACATGCTCTCGGAAGTGCTGCAGATGGTGATGTTCACGGACTACGTGTCCTTCTATCTCGCGCTGCTCAACGGCGCGGACCCGTCCGAAGTGAAGTCGATCGATTACTTGAAGGACAGGCTCGCGAAGAGTTAGGTGACGGAGCGCTCGGCGCCGTCGGTGCCGTCATGGCAACGGCGCGAGGCGGCGTTCACCTTCTGCCCGCGGGACGGAACGAAGCTCGTGCCGACGCGTATCGATGGCCGCGACCGCCCGGCCTGCCCGGTCTGCGGCTTCGCTGACTTCTTTCACGTGCAGATCGGCGCGAACACGATCGTCGAGCGCGGCGGACAAGTACTTCTGGTACGGCTTAACTACGGCCCGCGCGACGGGCACTGGTCGCTGCCGGGTGGCCTCGTCGAGGCCGATGAGACGCTCGAGCAGGCCGCGATCCGCGAGACGAAGGAGGAGACGAACTTCGCCGTATCGCTCGATGGCCTCCTCGCGACATGGACCCGCCGCGGTCTGCCGCTCCTTGTCGTCATCTATCGCGCGCACATCGTCTCCGGCGATCTGCGCGTCGCGCCGGATGAGGCGTCGGAGGGCCGCTTCTTTCCGCGCGAAGAGTTACCGCCGCTCGATGAGCTTGCTTGGCCCTCGACTGCGCACGGGCTCGACGCGTGGCGCGCCTACGAGCCGCCGCGACCTTGAGGGAGCTAGACGCGCGCTGGCTGTTTGATCGCCGCGGCGAACACCGGCAGGGATCGCTCGATCATCTCGTCGCTCGCGGTCACGGATACCCGGAAATGCTTCGGCATCTCGAACGTCGCACCCGGAAGGACGAGGACACGCTGCGACGCGAGGTGCTCGACGAACGCGTCGGCGTCCGGCCACGGCGAATCGACGAGGATGTAGAACGTCCCGTCAGGGACGTTGAGCGTGTAGCCGGCGTCGCGCAGCCCCTTCACCATGCGGTCGCGCTTGCGCTGCAGGTGCGGGATGTCGATCGACAGCTCCTCCAGCTCCGCCGTCGCGTACTGGAGGATCGCGTTGGGCCACATCCAGCCGAGGAGGACCTGCGTCATGGTGATCGCGTTGCGCAGCGTTTCACGCGATGCGATCGGCATCGTCGGCGGCAGCGCGATGTAGCCGATGCGCTCGCCCGGCGTGAGGAGCTGCTTGCCATAGGTGTAGATGAGCAGCGAGTGCGGGTACGACTCGGTGGGGCTGATGTAGTGCGCACCGTCGAAGAGGATGCGGCTATAGGCCTCGTCCGAGATGAGGAAGATCGGGCGGCCGGTGCGCTTCGACGCCGCGGTGAGGACAGCGCCGAGCTTGTCGAGGTCGGCGCGCGGATACATGCGCCCGGTCGGATTGCATGGCGAGTTCACGATGATCGCCCGCGTCTTCGATGTGATCGCCGCGTCGACCTTGTCGATTGGGATGTCCCACGTCTTCTCGTCGACGGGCACGCGCACGGGCACGGCGCCGTTCGTACGGATCATGCCGCGGTAGAAGAACCACGGCGGGCTGAGGTAGATGACCTCGTCGCCCGGATCACACAAGATGCGGATCGAGATCGACAGCGCCCCGAAGGCGCCCGTCGTCATGAAGATGTCATCGGCGGCGAATTGGATTCCGCGCCGTTTCGCGAGCGACGCGCGGACGGCGCGCACCGCCTCCGGCACGTTCTGCTTGTACGCGAAATGGTCCTTGCTCGTCGGCGTCGTCCATCGCCGCAGCGTGTTGACGAACCCTTCGAGCGGCATCTCCTGCGGATTGCCGGCGACGAAGTCAGCGATCGCGTTCGCGCCACGCGCCGTGTATCTCTCGAAGAAGCCGAGGAAGATCGCATGCTCGCGGACGACCTCGTCGACCAAGCGCGAAACCGGGGAAATTCCTGGGGCCACGCGCCCAGAATACGTCGCTCCTAGAATCGCCGTGACCGGTATGCGCCGGCAATGACGGAGTGGTGGAGGAGCCGATGTATTCGAGCCTCATCTCCAAGATCGAGAAGGCGAAGCGCTACGCCGAAGAACCAGAGCGGATCACGTTCGAGAGCTTTGACGTCCGATTCCGCGGCGACAACGGCAGCCATCGCGTCTCCCTCAAGGCGAATGAGTGGTCCTGCGAGTGCGATCACTTCCATACCTCGGGCCTCTGCGCGCACGTCATGACGATGCAGCGCGTCTTCGCGAGCCATCTCACGGAAGCGGTCCGTTACACGACCGAGCACGTCCCGGCCTAGATCACCGCGGGCTCAAAACTTCATACGCGGGTCGTCAGCGAAGCCGGTGAAAGTCCGGCAGGGTCCCGCCACCGTCACACTCGGGTCGCCTGGCCACCCGCTCGCGGCTTACACGCCTTCGCGAGAAAGGGGTGCGCCTGATGCCCGTGCCGTTCGCCAAACTCTTCGCGGTCCTCCTCTTCCTCCTCGCCGCCTGCGGACCGAACGCCGCGCCCGCCACGACCTCGGCCTCCCCGACGAGCGCCGCGGCGTCGTCGCCGGCGGCCTTCCCGGCGACGGTCAGCGACTTCCAGGACCGCAGCGTCACGATCCCCAAGCGTCCCGAGCGGATCGTCTCGATCGGTCCGTCGATCACCGAGTTCCTCTTCGCGCTCGGCGCAGGGAGCCGGGTCGTCGGCACCGACGACTTCTCCGACGAGCCGGCAGCGGCGAAGTCGATCGAGAAGGTCGGCGGCATCAAGGTGAACTTCGAGAAGGTCGTCGCGCTCAAGCCCGATCTCGTCCTCATCGTGAAGTTCTCCGACGGCACGATCGAGAAGCTCGCGTCGGCGGGCCTGCTCGTGCTCGTCGTCGATCCACAATCCGTCGGCGAGGTCGCGCGCACCGCGATCCTCGTCGGGCGCGCGACCGGCGGCGACGGCAGCGCCCTCGCCGCGACGATCGACCAGAAGGTCCAGCAGGTAAAGGTCAAGGTCGCGGCCGCGACGACGAAGCCGCGCGTCTACCACGAGGTCGATGCCTCCGATCCGGCGAAGATCTTCACCGTCGGACCGGGCTCGTACATCCACGACCTCATCGAGATCGCGGGCGGCACCAACATCGCGGCGAAGGCGGTCGGCGCGTACCCGCAGCTCTCCGCCGAGGAGATCTTGCGCGCCGATCCTGAGGTGATCGTCCTCGCGGCGGCGCCGTATTCGGCGAAGCCCGAGCAGGTCGCGGCGCGGACGGGCTGGTCCGCGATCAGCGCGGTGAAGAACGGGCGGATCGTCACGATCGAGCCGAACCTCATCAATCGCCCGGGCCCGCGCGTCGGCGAGGCCGCGGAGGCGTACGCGCGTCTCGTCCATCCCGAGCTGTATCGCTAGTGCGCTCAGTAGTCGTGTTCGCCGTCCTCGCGACCCTGCTCGTCGTGAGCGCGGTCGCGGGGGTCTTCATCGGCGCTGTCGCCATCGCGCCCGGTGACGTCCTCGCGGCGCTGATGGGTCAGGACAGCACGGCCGGGACGATCATCCGCGAGCTCCGGTTGCCCCGCGTGCTCGGCGCCGCACTTGTCGGCGGTGCGCTCGCCGGCGCGGGCGCCCTGCTCCAAGGTCTCTTGCGCAACCCGCTCGCGGATCCGTTCGTCACCGGCACCTCGGCGGGCGCATCGCTCGGCGCGGTCATCGCGGTCGCCGCGGGCGCGACGGCGACGGTCGTGCCGCTCGCGGCGTTCGCGGGAGCGCTCGTCGCGATCGTCCTCGTGTGGCGGCTTGCGAGACTCGGCGGGCGCACGACCGTGCTCACCGTGCTTCTCGCCGGCGTCGTGCTCACCTCGTTCACCGGAGCCGCAGTCACGTTCATCCTCGTGTCCAGCGATCGTCTCGCGCTTCGGTTGCGCGCCGTGCTCGGATGGCTCCAGGGCGGCGTATCCGTGATCTCGTGGGGCGAGCTCGCCGTCGCGTCGCTCGTCGTCCTTCTCGGCATCGTCGGCGCGATCTTCGTCGCTCCACGCGTCGACGCCTACGCCTTCGGCGAAGAGACCGCCGCGACACTCGGCATCGATCCGGAGCGCACGACCGCGGTGATCCTCGCGACGACCGCGCTCCTCTCGGGCGCCGCGGTCGCGATCGCCGGGCTCGTGGGGTTCGTCGGTCTCGTGGTGCCGCACGCGGTCCGCTTTCTTATCGGTGCGAGGCACCGGCGCCTCGTCATCGCGAGCATTCCCGCTGGCGCGACCGTGCTCGTGCTCGCCGATCTCGCGGCGCGATCGATCATCCCGCCGGCGGAGCTGCCCGTCGGCGTCATCACCGGCCTCGTCGGCGCGCCGTTCTTCCTCATACTTCTCGTGCGGTCGCGCCGGATGATCGTCTGACCGAGCTCGTCGCGACTCGGGTGCGCGCCGGCTACCGGGGCAGCGAGGTGCTGCGCGGGATCGACGTCGCCGTCCGCTCCGGCGAGGTCGTCGCGATCGTTGGTCCGAACGGCGCGGGGAAATCGACGCTCCTGCGTGTCCTCGCGGGTCTGTTGCCGCCGCACGCCGGGAGCGTGACGCTGGACGGGCGCGAGATCGCGTCGCTCGACCGCGCGCAGCTCGCTCGCCGCATCGCGGTCGTGCCCCAGGTCTTCGACACGCTGTTCCCCTTCACGGTGCGCGAGATCGTCGCGCTCGGCCGGACGCCTTGGCTCGGACCGTTCGGCACCCTTGGTCGCGACGACACGCGTGCCGTCACGCGTGCTCTCGACGACGTCGATGCGAGCGCGCTCGCGGATCGCCGCATCGACCGCGTGTCAGGTGGTGAGCGGCAGCGTGCGGTCCTGGCGATGGCGCTCGCGCAAGAGGCCGACGTGCTGCTCCTCGATGAGCCGACGGTGCACCTCGATCCCGCACATCAGCGTGCGCTGCTCGACGTCATCGTCAGGCTCGCGCGCGACCGCGGCCTCGTCGTGCTCGCGGTGCTCCACGATCTGAACCTCGCGTCGGCGATGGCGACGCGCTTTCTCGTGCTGCGTGACGGCGCGATCGCGTTCGACGGCGCGCCGGGCGAGGCGTTGACGCGACCGCTCCTGCGCGACGTGTTCGGCCCGGGCCTCGATGTCGTCACACACCAGGGGCGCGCGTTCGTCGTCCCGGACGGTGAGGACGCTCGTGCCCGCTGACCGCTGCGCCGCATGCGACGCGCTGCTCGACCCGGCGCGCTACGCGCGCTGCGACGTGTGCAGAGGCGCGAAGTACTGCATCGGCTGCGCGCGCGAACACCTCTGCACCGCGCGCTGCGCGACGAGCGGCTGCATCGCGGGGCTCTGCGTGCACGTCGTGCGCGAGGGTGTCGCCGATGCGCGTTTCGGTGTGCGCGAGTGAGCGCGTACGCCGTCATGTGGTCGGGTGGAAAGGACAGTGCGCTCGCGCTCTGGCGGGCGCGCCAGGGCGGCCTCGATGTCCGCTGGCTCGTGACCGCATACGACGGCGTGACCGATCGCGTGCGTTTCCACGCGACGCCGATCGCGAGCATCGCGCGTCAGGCGGAAGCCGCTCGAGCGTCGCTGGTGAGCGTCCCGACGGCATGGGAGAGCTTCGACGCCTCGCTCGCCGCCGCGTTCGCCGGCCTCTCCCGCGAAGGCTGCACCGGCATCGTGTTCGGCGACATCCATCTCGCCGACGTGCGCGCGTGGTACGAGGAGCGCACGCGGCGCGCCGGGCTCGAGCACGTCGAGCCGATCTGGGGCGAGCCACCTGCCGACCTGCTCGCGGAATTCGTGGCGATCGGCGGGCGAGCCATGCTCACGTGCGTCGAGACGGCGAAGCTCGACCCCTCATGGCTCGGTCGCACGATCGACGAGGGCTTCGTTCGCGATATCGCGCGCACGGGCGTCGATCCGTGCGGCGAGAACGGCGAGTTCCACTCGTTCGCGTACGCGGGACCGTTCTTCACGCGTCCGCTGCGCGTGCGCGTCGGCGAGCGCCGCGACGATCCGCGCTTCGCGCAGCTGCACATCGATGCGGCTTAACGGCCGGGATCAGCTCGCGAGCGTATCCGGTGCTGGGACCGGCGTTTCCTCTGCTGGCTCGACCCAGACGTACTGAAGAAGCGTGTTGAGCACGCCCGCGATCGGCATCGCGAGCACGACGCCCCAAAAGCCGGCCACCTTCGCGCCGAGGAGGATCGAGAGGAACACGAAGATCGGATGGATGCCGATCGTCCGCGACATGATGCGCGGACTGATGACGTTGAGCGCGACCTGCTGCAGCAGCACCATCGCGATGAAGACCCAGAGCAGACGGTCGCCCGCCGCGACCGCGGTCACGCCGAGCACCGGGATGAGCGCGATGATCGGCCCGAAGAACGGGATGATGACCGTGAGGCCGGACACGATCGCGAGCACGCCCTCGAAGGGCACCCGCAGCGCGAGCAGGATGATGAACGTCGCGATGCCGTAGATCGTCCCGAGAAGCAGCGATCCCCGCACGAAGCCACCGAACGCACGGTCGGTGCTCTCACGGAGGATCTCCGCCTCGGCGCGGCGCTGCGGCGGGAGACGCATGAGCAGCCGCTCCCACATCGCCCGTCCGTCGATGAGCATGAGGAACGCGATGATGAGGACGAGCGTGAGGTTGAAGAGCGCGCCCGCGGTCGCGCTCAGGACGCCGAGGATGTCCGCGGCGTACGAGCTCGCAATCGAGCCCAGGCGTTGCGGCAGCGTCCCGTACAGCTCGGCGAGGTCGACGTGCAGCCCGAGGTCCTGCAATCGGAGCTGCGCGTTCACCACCGCCTGCGCCGCGGCAGCGCCGTACTCGGGCGCGCGGTTCGAGAAATCCGCGAGCTGTTGCGAGACGGGCGCGATGACCAGCCCGAGGGTCGCCGCAAGGAACACGAATACGCCGACGTACACGAGCACGACCGACATCGTCCGGTCGAGCGGCGTGGTGCGATCGACGCGATCGACGAGCGGTCCGAGGATGTACGCGAGCGCCCACGCGACGACGAAGATGAGCAGTACGTCCGCAACGATGGCGACGGCCTGCCATATCTGAGCGAAGACCTGCATCGCGAGGTAGATCGCGAGCAAAACCGCGACGATCCGAAGAAGTTGCCGATCACGATCGCCGAGTCGCATCCGGTCCACATGCTAGACGGGGCTACCATCCCCGCGTGCCGTCGCTCCTCGAACGATACGCATCGTTCCTTCCGATCACCGATCGCACGCCACGCATCACGCTGGGCGAGGGCGCGACACCGCTTGTGCGCTCGCTGTGGCTCGAGCGTGAGACCGGCATCGACGAGGTCTGGCTCAAGTGCGAGGGCGCGAACCCGACCGGATCGTTCAAAGACCGCGGCATGGTCGTCGCGGTCGCGAAGGCGCTCGAGACCGGATCGCGCGCGGTGCTCTGCGCCTCGACCGGCAACACCGCGGCGAGCGCCGCGGCGTACGCGGCGCGGGCCGGGTTGCCGTGCACGGTCGTGCTCCCCGCCGGATACGTCGCGGTCGGGAAGCTCGTTCAGGCCATCGCCTTCGGTGCGCGCATCGTCGCGGTACGCGGCGCGTTCGATGCGGCGCTCGCGATCGTGCGCGAGCTCGGCGAGTCGGGCGAGGCGACGCTCGTGAACAGCATCAACCCCCACCGCATCGAGGGTCAGAAGACCGCGGCGCTCGAGATCTGCGAGGCGCTCGGCGACGCACCCGACGCGCTCTTCATCCCGGTCGGCAACGCCGGCAACATCACCGCGTACTGGCGCGGCTTCACCCAGGCCCACGACGCGGGCATCGCGCGGTCGAAGCCCCGCCTCTACGGCTTCCAGGCTGAGGGCGCTGCCCCGATCGTGCGCGGCATGCCCGTCGCCGATCCGCGGACCGTCGCGACGGCCATCCGCATCGGCGCACCGGCATCGTGGGCCGGTGCGGTGCGCGCGCGCGACGAGTCGGGCGGCGCGATCGAGGCGGTGAGCGACGAGGAGATCATGGACGCCTACCGCGAGGTCGCGCGGCACGACGGCGTCTTCTGCGAGCCCGCGAGTGCCGCAGCGATCGCCGGTCTGCGCAAGCGCGCATCGGTGCGCGCGACCAAGGACACCAGACGCGCGGTGTGCGTGCTCACCGGCAACGGACTGAAGGACCCCGACACCGCGCGCTCGCTCGCGGGCGAGCTCTTAGAGGTGGACGCGACGGCTGACGCCGTGCGCCGCGCGCTCGCGCTCGCATGAAGGTCCGGGTACCCGCGTCGAGCGCGAACCTCGGCCCCGGGTTCGACTCGTTCGCCGTCGCGCTCCCGCTGCTCGCGGAGTTCGAGCTGCGGGCCGCGCGCACCTGGTCGGTCTCGGCGAACGGCGACAGCGTGCCGGCTGGCGAGGAGAACCTCTTCGTCGTCGGTGCGCGCGCGGTGGCGAGGGCCGCGCATCGGGAGATCGCACCGCAGCATGTCGAACAGCGTTCCGCGATACCCGTCGCGCGCGGTCTCGGATCGAGCGCCGCGGCGATCGTCGGCGGAGCCGTGGCCGCCAACGCGCTCCTCGGCGAACCGCTGGACCGCCGCACTCTCCTGCGCGTCGCGAGCGACGTGGAAGGGCATGCCGACAACGTCGCCGCCGCGCTGTATGGCGCGCTCACCGTCGCGCTGCCCGAGAACGATGGGCCGATCGCGACGCGCATCGTCTTCCCGAGCACCTGGCGCGCGTGCGTGCTCATTCCCGGCACGACGCTCGAGACCGAGAAGGCGCGCAGCATCCTGCCCGCTGAGGTCTCCCGCAGCGACGCGGTCTTCAACCTCGCGCACGCCGCGGCGCTCATCGCCGCGGTCCTGCGATCCGATGGCGCGCTCCTCGCGATCGCGATGCGCGATCGCCTGCATCAGCCCGCGCGCACGAGCCTCGTCCCCGCGCTCGCGGAGATCATCGCCGCGGCGCGCGAGGCAGGCGCGTTCGGCGCGGCACTTTCCGGCGCCGGGCCGAGCGTCATCGCGATCGCGCCCGTTCGTCTCGCCGCGCGCGTCGTCTCGGCGATGGAGGAGACCGCCGCAGCGCACGGCGTCGGCGGGCGAGGCCGCGCGCTGCGCGTACGCGCCGCCGGTGCGCAGGTGACGCGGTCGTGAGCGCACGCGTCCTCGTGGCCGCGCTCCTTCTCAGCGCATGCGGGGGCTACATCGTCACCCCGTCGCCGAGCCCGGCGACACCCACGCCCTCGACACCGGCGCCCACGACCGCCGCGCCGGCGAGCGCGACGCCGCTGGTGTCCGCACGCGGCTTCATCACCGTCGTACGACCGTTCGCGAACTCACGCGTGCGCTCGCCGGTGACGATCAGTGGTGACGCGAGCGTTTTCGAGGCCGCGCTCAGCTGGCGGATCACAGATAGCGCGGGCCGCGTGCTCGCGTCGGGCCACACGACCGCGAGCGCGGGCGCGCCGGCGCGCGGCACATACAGCGTCACCGCGACGTTCACGCCGCCCCCGAGCGACATCATCGGCATCGTCGAGGTGTACGAGCTGAGCCCGCGCGACGGAACGATCGACGAGATCGTGCGCGTGCCCGTGACCATCATCCCGTAGTGCCGCGCCTCGTCCTCCTCGCGCATCCCGCGGTCGCCTCCGCCGTTTCGCGTGAGCTCGGTCGCGATCTCGAGTACCACAATGCGATCGCGTCGACGCAGACGCGCGCGCGCGAGCTCGCGGACGCTGGCGCGACGCGCGGCATCGTCGTCGCGAATGAGCAGACCGCCGGACAGGGCACGCGCGGAAGGACCTGGGTCGCGGCTGCGGGGACGAGCCTCCTCGCGTCATGGATCCTGCGGCCCGCGCCGGCCGCGCCCGCGCTCTTCGCGGCTCTCGCCGGCGTCGCCGTCGCGCGCGCGCTCGCGACGCTGGGCTGCGAAGACGCGTCCCTAAAATGGCCGAACGACGTCGAGCTCGACGGACGAAAAGTGGCGGGCGCGCTCGCGCACGGCTCGTCGGACGGGAGGGGCGGTCTGCTCGTGATCGGCATCGGCGTCAACGTCCATCAGCAGGAGCTCCCTGCCGAGATCGCACGTACGGCGACGTCCCTCGCGATCGCCGGTCACGGCGTCGATCGCCTCGCGCTCCTCGCGCGCATCACGACCGAGCTCGATCGGATCGAGTCTCCGGCGGAGCAGCACGCCGCGATGAGCGAGTGGCGCGAGCGCTCGAGCCTGATCGGCCGCGATGTGGCGGTCCGTTCGGCGGGGCGCGATTTCAGCGGCCGGGCGGACGCGATCGACGACGAAGGCGCGCTCCTCGTGCACACGGGCAGCGGCGTCGAGCGCGTGATCACAGGCGACGTCGTCGTGAAGCACTAACGTGGCCGACCGGTTCGCGATCGTCGTCGATGGCACAGCGTGTCTCTCGAATGAGGTCGAGCGCGAGTTCGACATCCGCTGGTTGCCACTACACGTCGATATCGGCAAGGAGACCTTCACCGCGAACGTCGACCTCTCCGCGGCGGAGTTCTACGCGAAGATCGCCGCGCCCGGCGTCCTCACGGGCACATCGCAGCCGAACATGGGCGAATGCCGAGACGTGTACGACCGCATCGCGCGTGAGGGCACGCGAAAGATGCTCGTGCTCACCGTCGCGAGCGAGCTCTCAGGCACGTACTCCGTCGCGGCGACGACGGCACAGGCCATGCCCGAGGTCGAGATCGAAGTGATCGACTCGCGTTCGCTCGCCGGCGGCATCTCGCTCATCGCGACCGCGGTGGGCCGTCAGCGCCGGGCGGGCGGATCATTCCAGGACGGCGTCGCGCTGGGGAAGCGCATGGCCGGGAAGATCCCGATCCTCGCGGTCGCGGACACGCTCGAGTACCTGAAGCGCTCGGGCCGCGTGTCCGGCGCGCAGGCGCTCTTCGGCTCGATGCTTCAGGTGAAGCCGATCCTCGAAGTCGCCGACGGGAAGGTCCACCCGATCGACCGCGTGCGCACGCGCGACAAGGCCGTTGCGCGGATGAAGGAGATCATCTCGGAGCGCGTCCCCGAGGGCACGCGGCTGCACGCGTGCACGCTCCACACGAACGACCCCGAACGCGCACGCGGTGTCGCGGAGTGGGTGCAGGAACGCTTCCACTGCGTCGAGCACTGGACGGCGGAGGCCGGCCCGGTCATCGGCGCGCGCGCCGGCCCCGGCGTCGTCGGTCTCTGCTGGTACCGTGAGGACCAGGTCGCATGAGGCTCAGGATGCCCTTCGGTCGAAAGCCGAAGGAGTTCCCGGACCACCTCTGGACGAAGTGTCCGACGTGCGGGGAGATGCTCTTCAACAAGCAGCTCGTCCGCAATCTCAACGTGTGCAGCAAGTGCGAGCATCACTTCCGTCTCGGCGCACGACCGCGGATCGAGCAGCTCGTCGACAAGGGCTCGTTCGTCGAGCAGGACAGCTCTCTCGTCTCCGGCGATCCGCTGAGGTTCGTCGACAGCAAGCCGTATCCCGAGCGCATCGCCGCGGCGCAGGCCAAGAGCGGCGAGAAGGACGCGGCCATCGCCGGCACCGCGGCGATCGGCGGCAATCCCGTGGAGCTCGTCGTCATGGACTTCGAATTCATGGGTGGATCGATGGGGAGCGTCGTGGGCGAGAAGATCACGCGCGCCGCGGAGCGCGCGCTCGCCGAGCGCCGAGCGCTCGTCATCGTGAGCGCGTCGGGCGGCGCGCGCATGCAGGAGGGGACGATCGCGCTCATGCAGATGGGAAAGATCGTCTCCGCGCTCGCACGCCTCGATGAGGCGGGTATCCCGTACGTGAGCGTCATCACCGATCCGACGACCGGCGGCGTCCTCGCCTCGTACGCATCGCTCGGTGACCTCATCGTCGCGGAGCCAGGTGCGCTCATCCGCTTCTCCGGCGAGCGCGTGACGAGCGGCACCGTCGGCGAGAAGCTGCCCGTCGGTTTCGGGAGGTCCGAGTTCCTGCTCGAGAAGGGCTTCCTCGATCAGATCGTCTCGCGCGCGCAGCTCAAGGAGCGCATCGCGTTCTTCCTGGGGTCGTTCCGCGCCGCGTCGCAAGACGTGCGCTGGGGGCTGTAGTGACGACCGCCGGGAGTCGCCACTCGTGATCGACCGCATCGTCGGCGCGCGCCGCGGGATCGAGGGCAACGGTCACCTTGCGGATGACGCGAACCTCATCATCGACTCGGGGCAGCTACGCACGCGGGCGAGTGCGTGGGACGCCGTACAGGCGGCGCGCAACATCAAGCGGCCGCACACGCTCGACGTCATCACGCGCGTGTTCGATCGCTTCCAGGAGCTGCATGGCGATCGCGGCTTCCGCGACGATCCCGCGATCGTCGGCGGCATCGCCGAGCTGCAAGGCCGGCCGGTGGTCATCGTCGGCGAGCAGAAGGGCGCGTCGACCGAGGAGAACATCCAACGCAACTTCGGCATGCCGCATCCTGAGGGCTACCGCAAGGCGATCCGTCTGTACCGGCTCGCGGAGAAATTCCACCTCCCGGTCATCACCCTCGTCGACACGCCGGGCGCGTATCCCGGTCCGGAGGGCGAGGAGCGCGGGCAGGCCGAGGCGATCGCGAAGGCCATCTTCACGATGACCCGACTTGCGACGCCGATCATCGTCGTCATCCTCGGCGAGGGCGGCTCGGGCGGCGCGCTCGCGCTCGCCATCGGCGATGTGGTCCTCGCGCTCGAGAACGCGATCTACTCCGTCATCTCACCCGAGGGCTCCGCGGCGATCCTGTGGCGCAGCCCGACCGAGGCGGAGCGCGCCGCGAACGCGATGCGCCTCGCCGGCCCCGACCTTCTCGACCTCGGCGTCGTCGATGCGCTCATCCCCGAGCCCGCGGGGGGTGCCCACACCGATCACGAGGAGACGGCGAAGGCGATCAAGATCGCGCTCGTCGCGCAGCTCGCGAAGCTCGAGCGTGCGGCGACGAGCGATCTGCTCTCGGCACGGTACGAGCGCTTCCGCGGCTTCGGCACGCTCGCCGAGCCCGGCGCCGCCGCCGCACCACCCGCGGCCGAGCCCTGGTGGCGCAAGTTCCCGCTCATGCGGAGGCGTCCGTAGTGTCCGAGCCCGATCACATCCTCGGCCTCGTCGACGATCTGGTTCGGCTCCTGGCTGACTCGCCCGCGACGACGATCGAGGTGGAGGCCGATGGCTTCTCGGTGACCGTTACGCGCCGCGGCGATGCCGTCGTGCTCTCCGGCGCTCCGGCCGTCGCGCGCGAACGACCCGGTGCCTCGGTCGATGCGGCGTCGACGGCGCCGCGCACGCAGCGCGTGCACGCCGGCAGCGTGGGCATCTTCAGCGGGCCGCGCGCGTGGAATCCCGGCGACACGGTGACGCGTGGAGAGGTCCTCGGCGGGATCCAGACGCTCGGCCACACCACGGAGATCAAGGCGCCCGCGGACGGCGAGATCCGTGAGGTGCTCGTCACGACGGGCGCGCCCGTCGAGTACGGACAAGCGCTCTTCGTCATCGCGCTCCGATGACCGCGGCCGTCGAGGTGACGGTGCGCGAAGCGCAAGACGGCTGGATCGCTGACGTCAGCGTGCGCGGCGAGCGCACCACAGCACATCGCGTCCGCGTCACTCGTGACGAGCACGCGCGCTACGGCGATGGCGATGTGACCGATCTGGTTTCCCGCTCGTTCGCGTTCCTGCTCGCGCGCGAGCCGAACACGTCGATCCTCCGAGACTTCTCGCTCGGCACGATCGAGCGCTATTTCCCCGAGTACGCGGGCGAGATCAGTAGGCGCTGAGCGGCTACGCGGCCCTGCGCTGCGTGATGCTCTGCGCCATCGAGATCCGCTCCGCGCGCATGTGACGCAGCGCGCGCGCCGCCATGAACCACGAGACGATGAAGCCGAGTACCGCGCCGACGGCGAGCACGAACGGCGCGATGGCCGGATCCTCGACGAGATATGCCATCGGCCGCACGAACGCGATCCCGAGGGTCATCTGGAGTCCCATGAGCGCGCCGGCGATCGCCTCCGGGACGGGATGGCCGTAGACGTATGGCTTTGTCATGGCCTTTCGATCGCGCACGCGATGTTCCTCGCGGCCGCCAGATGACCGATCTGTTACATCGCCGTTGCCGTTCCTTCAACAACAGGCGACCAAGCACGCGTCGCTAGACTCCACCGCTCCATGGCGACCGTCGTGTGGCTCTTCCCCGGTCAGGGTTCGCAGACGGTCGGCATGTCGCGCGACCTCGCCGGGAGATATCCGAACGCGATGCGCGCCTTCGACGAGGCATCGAGCGCGATCGGGATCGATCTGAAGAAGCTCGCCTGGGACGGTCCGCAGTCCGACCTCGACCAGACCGCGAACACGCAGCCCGCGCTTCTCGTTGCGTCGATCGCCACGCTGCGTGCCGCGGAGGACGCGGCAGGTAGCCTCGCTGCGCCTGGCGCCGTGCTCGGCCACTCGCTCGGCGAGTTCACCGCGCTCGTCGCCGCCGGCGCGCTGCCGCTCGGCGAGGCGGTGCGACTCGTGCGAAAGCGTGGCGAGCTCATGCAGGCCGCCGACCCATCGGGCGGCATGCTCGCGGTCATCGGTCTCGACGCCGACGCGATAACGAGAGCCATCGCGGACACGCGCATGGTCGTCGCGAATGACAACGCACCGGGACAGGTCGTGATCAGCGGACCGCGTGACGACTTCGACCGAGCGACTGACGCTCTGAAGCAAGCGGGCGCCAAGCGCGTCATCCCGCTGCGGACATCGGCCGCGTTCCACTCACCGGCGATGCGCGCCGTCGCGCCAGACCTCGCGGAGGCGCTCGCGCGCGCGAAATGGGACGCGCTGCGTTATCCGGTCATCGCGAACGTCGATGGCGAAAGGCACGAACAAGCGGCCGATTTCCCGAAATTGCTGGAGAAACAGGTGTGGTCTCCGGTACAGTGGGTCGCCTCCATGCGGCGCGCGGAAGGGGAGGGCGCGGCCGCCTATGTCGAGTTCGGTCCGGGCAACGTCCTGACCGGCCTCGCGAAACGGATCCTCAGCGAACCGAGGGTCGCCAATGTCTCTGACGAGACCACGTTGAAGGAGGCGCTTCCTGTCCTTCGATAAGGTCCTCATCGCCAACCGCGGCGAGATCGCGCTCCGAATCATCCGCGCGTGCCGCGAGCTCGGGATCCAGTCGGTCGTCGTGTACAGCGAGGCCGACGCACACAGCCTGCCCGTGCATCTGGCGGACGAGGCCATCTGCATCGGCCCCGCCCCGGCGCGCGACTCGTATCTGAACATCCCCGCGATCATCTCGGCCGCACTCATCAGCGGCGCGCAGGCGATCCACCCCGGGTACGGCTTCCTCTCCGAGAGCGCGGACTTCTCCGAGGTCTGCCGCGATCACGGCCTCGTCTTCATCGGTCCGCCGCCCGAGGTGCTCGCGAACTTCCATGACAAGGCGCAGACGCGCGCGACGATGAAGCAACTTGGCCTGCCGGTCATTCCCGGATCGGACGGGCCCGTGCGCACGAACGCTGAGGCCCTGCGCATCGCGGAAGCGATCGGCTATCCAGTGATGCTCAAGGCGAAGGCCGGCGGCGGTGGCCGCGGCATGCGCAAGGCGACGTCGCCCGCGGAGCTGCAGCGTCTCTGGGACCAGGCGCGCACCGAGGCGAAGGCATCGTTCGGCGACGAAGGCCTCTACCTCGAGCGGTGCCTCGAGGGCGTGCGTCACCTCGAGGCGCAGATCGCGGTCGACGAGTACGGCTCGGGCATCTGCCTTGGCGAGCGCGAGTGCTCGATCCAGCGGCGCAATCAGAAGTTCATCGAAGAGGCGCCCTCAGCATCGATCAGCGAGCAGCTCCGTCAGGAGATCGCGCGGAAGGCGGTCGACGCCGCCGTGAAGTCGGGCTACCGCAACATCGGCACGTTCGAGTTCCTCGTCGACAAGGATGGCCGCTTCTACTTCATCGAGGTCAATTCGCGCATCCAGGTCGAGCACACCATCACCGAGGCGACGACCGGCATCGACCTCGTGAAGGAGCAGATCGCGCTCGCGTCGGGTCAGCCGCTCTCGTTCAGCGAGGAGCAGATCTGGGTGCGGGGCCACGCGATCGAGTGCCGCATCAACGCCGAGGATCCCGAGCAGAGCTTCGCACCGTCGACCGGCGTGCTCACCACGTGGCTCCCGCCGTCTGGCCCGGGCATCCGCCTCGACAGTCACTGCTTCCAGGGCTACGAGGTGCCGCCGTACTACGACTCACTCCTCGCGAAGGTCATCGCGTGGGGCCGCGACCGCGCCGAGGCCGTTGCGCGGATGCAGCGCGCGCTCGACGAGTTCACCGTCGTCGGCGTGATGACGAACATCCCCGCGCACAAGAAGATCCTCGCGTCGGACCTGTTCCGTGCGGGAGAGGTCACGACGCACCTCATCGACACCGTTGGGGTGGACGCGCTCGCGAGCTAAGCCCTCCCTCACATGGGGGAGTCCAGGCACTAACGCTCGTTCGTTTCCCAGGTCATGCGGTTCATGCTCGCGACCATCTCGACCATGTGCGGCCTCGGCGCCGCCGTGCTCTTCCTTCTTCACTAATCGCCATGGCTGGAGAAAGGAGGAGGAGGGGAATGGTGTCGTCGTTCCTTCGTGACGAGCGGGGGCAAGGCCTTGTGGAATATGCACTCATCATCGCCGTCATCGCTATTGCCGTGATCGTCGCGATGATCTTCTTGCGCGATCAGATCTCGAACATCTTCAGCAACATCGGCAACAACCTGACCTAGAGCACGAGCGCGCGCGGCTTGCTAAATGCGAGCTGCGCGCGCTCTTGGCCGCGACGCGGTCCCTTCGACCCAGGTCGACGATTATTAGACTCGCCGAGTGATCAAGCTGGACAAGCGCCAGATCGAAGCGCTCATCCCGCATCGCGATCCATTCCTTCTGATCGATCGTGTCACCGAGCTCGAGCCAGGCGTACGCGCGGTCGCCGAACATGACTTCACCGGAAAGGAGTGGTACCAGGCGGGCCACTTCCCGGGGAATCCGATCGTGCCCGGTGTCATCCTCGTGGAGAGCATGGCGCAATGCGCGACCGTGCTCGCGATGAGCCTTCCCGAATATCGCGACGGCCTCGGTCTGTTCGCGGGCATCGATGAGATGCGCTTCAAGCGGATGGTGAAACCTGGTGAGACCGGTCGATTCGAAGCGATGATTGACAAGATGCGGCGCGGCTTTGCGCGCGTGAAGGTGAAGACGTTCGTCGGCGACGAGCTCGCGGCCGAGGGGGTCATCCAGGCGATCTTCCAGCCAAACAAGAAATGAGCGAACGCTTTCGTCTCGACCCCGAACGACTGAGGCAGATGGGCAATCGCCCGGTCGTCGAGATCATCGGCGTCCCGATGGACCTCGGAGGCAACCGGCGCGGCGTCGACATGGGGCCGTCAGGGATGCGCTACGCGGGTCTCGCCGACAAGCTCACGGAGATCGGCTATCGCGTGAAGGACCGCGGCAACATCCGCGTCGCCGACCCCGACGAAGGCCGCGCGACGCACGCGTACGAGAAGATCACACACGTCGGCGGCGAGCCGACGCCGCACAACGTCGTCGAGATCGTGCGCGCCTGCGAGGAGCTCGCCGATGTCGTCTCGTACATCGTGCGGGCGGGCAACATCCCGCTCGTGCTCGGCGGAGACCACTCGATGGCGATGGGGACCATCGCCGGACTCGACCGCGCCGGCAAACGCGCGGGTGTGATCTGGATCGACGCGCACGGTGACAGCAACACTCCCGAGTCCAGTCCTTCCATGAACGTGCACGGCATGCCCTTCGCGGTCTCGCTCGGTCTTGCTGGGGAGCCGTTCCCGAAGTCGCTGCGCGCGACGACCGACGGGAAGCACGGCGTGCTGCTCGGGATCCGTGATATCGATCCTGGCGAGCGCGACAACATCAAGCGCTCCGGAGTGACGACGATCACCATGGCGGACATCGACCGCCTGGGCATGGCCGAGGCGATGAAGAAGGCGATCGCCGTCGCGGGCGAGGCGCCCGGTGGCATCCACCTATCGCTCGACATGGACTCGCTCGACCCCGACGAGGCGCCGGGCGTGGGCACGCCGGTGCGCGGCGGACTCACGTACCGCGAGGCACAGCTCGCGATGGAGATGCTCGCCGCGTCGCGAAAGGTGCGATCGATCGAGGTCGCGGAGGTGAATCCGATCCTCGACACGGGCAACCGCACCGCGTCACTCGCAGTCGAGCTCGTCGCGAGCGCGCTCGGAGAGACGATCCTCTAGGCGAGTTCAACGAGGAGCCATTCGTTTAAGCCGCGTGGGCGGGGCTCGCTTGCGAACACTTCGCGGCGTGGCGGCGTCTTTGCAGCGTGGCCATGGCGATGGCAGGCACACAGCCGTTGACGAATCCCCTCGTCCGCGCGGCCCGTGCCGGCGATTCTCACGCGCTGGAGGAGATCGTTCGCGCGCTCGCCGATGAGCTCATGCCACTCGCCTCGGCCCTCACCGGCGGGAGCGGCGAGGCCGACGCGCTCGTCGGCGACACCGTCTCGCGTGTCTACGAGCGCATCGATCAGCTTCGCGACGACGCCGCGATCCTGCCATGGGCTCGTCGCATCCTGGTGCGCCGCTTTCTCGACCAGCGACGCTGGTCGCTCCGCCGGCCGCAGTGTTCGATCGAAGGCATCGAGATCCCGACGGCGATCGGCACTAGCGCTGAGGTCGTCGACCTCCGGCAGGCCGTCGCGAGCCTCTCGCGCGAGGATCGCGCGCTGCTCGTGCTCCATTACTGGCAGGGCCTGTCGATCTCCGAATGCGCGCGGGAGCTCGATGTGCCGGAAGGCACGGCGAAATCACGGATCAATCGCGCTCTCGAACGACTGCGCAGGCGACTCGGGGAACGCACG
>VBJD01000055.1 GCA_005887995.1 Chloroflexota bacterium | reverse complement strand
AGCGCGGTCGTCACGCCACGGTCGCGATGTGAACGACGCACGTACAGGCACGGAACGACCCAGACCGGGACATCGTCGATCCGCGGCGTGACCTTGCACCTATCGACGCGCGGCGGACGAGCGCTACCGCGTCGCGTCGGTTGCCCTCGGCTGCTCGCACGCCTTTCGACGTCCAGTACTTGCGGCGCGCGGCGCCGTCCGCGTTCAGGCGGCGCGGAAAAGATGTCCCAGCAGCTCGCGGTGATCGCATTACTGCGCATGACCACGCGTGCAATGCACGACGCGCTTTCTCGTCAGTTCGCGAAGTCACCGTGCGACCGACGTTTTTTGACGATTTGTCTACCTGATCCGTCATCTCGCGCTGGCTTGACGGCGGTACCGTCAAGCGCGCCCACATCCACTTCCTTGGAGGCACATCTGTGATCCGACGATCCGTATTCGTCGCCCTGCTGACACTCGCGTTGCTCACTCTCGCGGAGCGACCGACAAGCGATCGATCCACGGCCGACGCTGCGACGGGCATCACGTTCTCGGTCCCAGTCCAGGTCGATCCGCAGCGTTTCGTCACCGAGCCGGGAGTCGCGGTCGCTCCGTGGTCCGCGGTGTTCACGAGCGGTCCCTGGGGTTTCTCGACCGGCCAGTCATTCATGTGGCGCTCGCGGGACGGGTCCAACTCCTATGACCTCGAGAAGCTCGATGTCTCTCCCGTCGGCCTGCGTCCGTGTTCAACGCCGATCGGTCCGGGCGGCGGCGATACGGATCAGATCGCGTTCATCGGCGTCAACGGCGAGCGCATCGTCGTCTTCGTCGACCTCGAATCGCTCGCCGGCGTGCTCACCTGCACCTCGTTCGACGGCGGCAACAGTTGGGCGATAGAGAACACGCTGACCACGACGCAGCAGGCCGAGGGCGGTGCCGATCGAATGTGGCTCGCGCACGACGTCCTTAGCGGCCGCGACGTCTTGTATCTGGCCAATGACGATCTCGTGTCCGGCGGAGACGCCGTGTATCGCAGCCTCGACTACGGAGCGAACTGGGAGGTCGTCGCGCAGCCCGCGTTCGTCAACGCGCAGTCGATCGGGAACCCCGGCGGCCTCATCGTGGATCCGGCGACGCATCTTTTGTATTTCGCCAATAGCGACGGCCGCAACGTCGTCGTCGGGACCGCAGCTGGCGCTGCGTCCGGCTCGCTGTCGTTCACGACCCACGTCGTCGCCACGATGGGCGCTGATCCATACGCGGCCGACCTCGTGCGCATCTCCCTCGACGACGCCGGGAACGCATACGTGACCTGGCTCGAGCCCACCGACGACAGCGTGAAGACGTCCGCGTCCACAGATCACGGCAACACCTGGACGCGGGTCACCACTGTCAGCCTGCCCGGAACGAGAAACGTGCTCTCGGCGATCGCCGCGGGCTCGTCGGGACGCGCCGCGCTCGCGTGGTACACGACCTCGAACCCCGCGCCGGTGACGTCTAACAACGGACCCTGGTACGTCGCGTTCGCGCAGAGCCTCAGCGCTGCGTCATCGTCGCCCTCGTACACGGTCGTCCGCGCAACACCGCACGCCATCCACCTCAACCCGGTGTGCGTGTCCGGCCTCGGATGTAGCGCCGGCACCGGCGCCGCCGACCGCAACCTCGGCGACTTCATGTCGATCGCCGTCGACGCGAATGGCGTCGCGTTCGTCGTCTACAACGACACAGCGAACCAGCTCTTCGATCCCGCGCTCCGACTCGCGAATCCGTCGAGCTCGCCGGGCGCGCCCAACGTCCACGTCGTGCGCCAGTTGAGCGGCCCGAGTCTCGTGGCGGGGAAGGGTCAGATCGCGAGCGGCAATGGTCGCCAAGCCGTCACAACTCCGAGTTCCGCGACCGACGCCGCGGGCGACGCGAACTGGCCAAAACAAGGCACGATCGGACCGAACATCCCGCGTCTCGATCTGCGTTCCGCGTCGCTCGTGACCGACGTGTCAGGTCTGCACGCGCGCATCGGCGTGGGCGACACCACCGGACTGGGCCTCACGACACAGGGCGCCGAAGCGTGGATGCTTCAGTGGTGGTGGAACAACGCACTCTGGTACGCGAAGGCCGATGCCACGACGACCGGGCTCGCCTGCAGCGCCGGCCAGCCGACGCCCATCTTCTCGAGCTCGGGCAACGGCAAGGCCGCGGTGTACTTCGGCGCGCCAGCGACCACGTGCCGGGTCGATACGGCGACGAACACCCTCGTCATCGACATCCCCGTCGCCTCGGTCGGCGGGCCCGCGACGGGCGCGATCCTCCACGAGGTGACCGCGTATTCCTTCCTGTACGACACACCGGGCACGCTCATGAATCAGGTCGACGCGACGCCGCCGTTCACCTACCGCGTCGGCGACTGATCGCTCACGCGGTCGCGTTCGCGAAGGCCGGGTCCGCTCGGGGCCCGGCCTTCTTCATAGCTTTGCGTCGGGCGAGCCGGCGTAGGCGGCTTTCGACCTGCTCGCGCCAGCGCACCGATCCAAGCCCAAGCGCGAGGAGCGTCTCCAGCATTTGCACCGCGCGATCCCGCTCGCCGCGGCGCTCGAGCGCGCGCGCGTATGGCAGTGCGAGGCGCACGCGCAGCTCGTTATCGCCGTCGTAGTAGGCGCTCTCGTAGCAGCCGAACGCTGCCTCGAGCTCGCCGGTCCGCTCGAACACGCGGGCGAGGGCGAACGACGCAGGCGCGTGCGCCGGTGCATTTCCGGTCCGCGCGTCAAGGACCGCGCCGGCGACGCGGTCGGCGATGCGCACCAGCGAGATCACATCGCGTGCGTTGTGGGTGATGACCGGCGCGATGATCGCCTCGTCGCCCCGCCGCAGGTAATGGAAGTACGCGTCGGGAATGCACGATCCGGGGATGTCGGCGACGCGGCCGTCGTCGAGGATGCTGTCCTCGAGCTGCCGCAGCGTCGTCGATCCGAAGCGATCCTTCCACAGGCGTCTCGCGGGATGGAGCAGGTCGAGATGCGATTCGTCGACGGTGAGCTCGCTCCGTATCGCCATGACGAAGCGCGTGCGGAGCAGCGGGATGTCGAACGTCTTCCCGTTGTACGAAGCGCACGCCCGATACGGCTCGAGCTCGCGCTTCAAGTGTTCAACGAACTCGCTTTCGGCGCTGATGTCGCGCAAGAGGTGCTGTCGCAGGACGAGCTCGCCGTTTGCGATGTGCGCAAGTCCGATCAAGAACACGTACGTGCCCGTGCCACCGGCGAGCCCCGTGGTCTCTGTGTCGAGGAAAAGGATGTCCGTCCAGTCGCGCGGTGGCTCGCCCTTGAGGCCGAGGTGCGCGAGGAGGAGCGCATCGCACGCTCCCCTTCCGACGACCTCGAGCCCGAGATCGTCGAGTGCGATGCGCTGCTCACGCACTTCGAATGCAGCCGCTGGCGGGCGCTTCTCAGCGGCAGTCCGCTCCTCGCTGCTGGCTACGCGCGCCTCCGCGTCGTGTCCGAGCGATGAAAGCACGGGCGCGCTGGGCGCAGACGCTCGTCGCGGACTGCCGCCTCGCGCGCCCGCCGAGTCAGCCCCTTCTGCGCGCGCGTGCCGAGCGCGATCGCGCGCGATGATCTCGGCGATGCGCGCACGGAGATCGTTCATGCGAGGGAGAGGAGATGGGCGACCGATTCGCGCACCTCGGCCCCCAGGGCGTACGCCGGTCCGACGCAGGACGGACATCCGGTCTGGCATCCACAGGACGCGAGGTGCTCGCGGGCGCGATCGAAGAGCACTGGCGCACTGCTGAAGAGGCGCTCGGCGAAGCCGATGCCTCCGGGCGTCATGTCGAAGAGGTAGATCGTCGGTCGCTCCGTGTGCGGCGAGCGCACCTCGACCGCAAGCCCGAGGTCGTGTGGATCGCACATGAGCAGCAGCGGTGCGAGTCCGTGCAGCAGGTTGCCAAGACCCGCGAGCGCGATCTCGATGCGTTCGCGTGGCCATCCTGCGACGACGCGCTCCGGCAGGGAGCACCAGAACGATGTCGTCTGCAGCTCCTGCTCGGGGAGGTGGATCTTTCCCCAGCCGACGTTCTCGTGCGTGTACATCGTGAGCTTCTTGAAGATCGTCGTGAGCGTCGAGACGAGGACTTCGCCGTGCGCGAGATCGAACCCACGCGACGCGCTGCGGCGGTCGAACTCGTCGATAACGCGTATACGCACCGCGAGCTCCGCCTGCGTGTAGTAGTCGACCTTCACCTCGCGCACGTAGGCCTTCGCGTTGTCCCAGTCGAGGCGCTCGACCTGGAACTGCTTCGACTCGTGGAGGTAAATGGCCTGCTCGTGGAGCAGCACCTGTGCGGCGAAGCGGTCGATCTCGCCGATGACCTTCGCCTTGCCGTCGTGATGCTCGGAGCCGACCGTGCGCGGTGCCGGACCCGTCGTGTCGACGATGACGACGTTGTCGTTCGTGGCGGTGCGCAGCGAGGTGGTCTCGGCAGGGAAGGCTTGATCAGACCAGTGGTACTTGCCGCCGGCTTCATGAAGCACGCCCTGCTCGTCGAGGTAGGCGAGCACGCCGGGCGTGTCCTCGGTGCCGAAGCGCTCGCGTTGTTCGAACGGGATCTCGAACGCCGCGCACTTCAGGTGATGCACGAGCACGTGGAGGTTGTCGGGATTCACGAGCCCCGCCTCGGGCGAGCGGTCGAGCACGTACTCGGGGTGCTGGACGACGTACTGGTCGATCGGCGATGACGTCGCGACGAGGAACGCCGCCGAGAGATCTTCGCGTCGACCGGCGCGGCCCATCTGCTGCCATGTCGAGGCGACGGTGCCCGGGTAACCCAGGAGCACGGCAGCCTGGAGCGCGCCGATGTCGATCCCGAGCTCGAGCGCGTTCGTCGAGACGACGCCGCGCACCGAGCCATCACGGAGCCCACGCTCGATCGCGCGCCGCTCCGACGGCAGGTAGCCACCGCGATATCCGCGGATGAGGTCCTGCGGCCACTGCGGTTGCGGGAAACGCGAACGGAGGTAGGTGAGGAGGAGCTCGGTCTCGACGCGGGAGCGCGCGAACGCGATGGTCTGCACGCCGGACGCGAGCAGCGTCGCCGCGATGTCGCGGCCGGTGAGCAACGCGCTCCGGCGAACGCCGAGGTTGCGATTGACGACCGGCGGGTTGACGAACACGAGGACCTTCTCGCCACGCGGCGCGCCGGACTCGTCGATGAGGACGACGTCATCCTCCACATGGCGACGCGCGAGCTCCTCCGGGTTCGCGATCGTCGCTGATGTGCAGATGAACACCGGATGCGAGCCATAGAACTCGCAGATGCGCCGCAGCCGGCGCAGCACGTTCGCTACATGACTGCCGAAGACGCCGCGATACGTGTGCAGCTCGTCGAGCACGACAAAACGCAGGTTCTCGAACAGCTTCACCCACTTCGTGTGATGGGGGAGGATCCCGGTGTGGAGCATGTCCGGGTTCGTGATGACGACGTGACCCGCACTGCGGATCGCCGCGCGCACCGCGGGCGGCGTGTCGCCGTCGTACGTGTAGGTCTTGAGCTCGATGTCGATGTCCGTGGACTCGCGCTCGAGCTCCGCGAGCTGGTCCTGCGAGAGCGCCTTCGTCGGGAAGATATAGAGCGCGCGCGCGCTTGGGTCCTTCGCGATCGCGTCCAGGACAGGCAGGTTGTAGCAAAGCGTTTTACCCGAGGCCGTCGGCGTCACGACGACGGTGTGACGTCCTGCATGCGTCGACTCGAGCGCCGCGGCCTGGTGCGAATAGAGCTCGTTGATGCCGCGCCGACGCAGCGCCGCGGTGATGCGTCCCTCGAGCCATTCGGGGAACGCCGCATAGCGCGCCGGGCGCGCGGGCATGCGCTCCCACCGCGTGACCAGCTCTTGGAAGTCGCGGTCGGCGGCGAGCGTGTCGAGGATCTGTTCGAGGCTTGTCCGGGCAGGGAACCGAACGGACGTTCTCATGAGGCCGAGCACGATATGGAACGTGCGTTCGAGCGTCAACCGAGGCCAGATTTGGTCGCGGCCCCCTCGCCCGCGGCACGGCGACTGCAGCCCGTGTGTGCGGAGGTGACGTCATGCCAGAGCTAGACACCGAGGCTCGCGAGAAGCTGCGCAAGGAGCAATTCGCGTATGTGGACTCGTCGGGCGGCGAGCATCTGCCGATCCACGACGAATCGCACGTGCGCAACGCCATGGCCCGCTGGAATCAGACCGACTTCGAATCGACGAGTGCGAAGGAAGAGGCGCGACGCAAGATCCTCGCTGCCGCGAAGGGGTACGGGATCGAGGTCGATGCCAACGACAAGATCTCGAAGGGGTAAAGGGGAGCATCGATTCGCCGCGTCATCCGTTTGACCCAGCGGATGACGCGGCGACTGCGACCGCCTGCCAACGCCCTCGGCGCTCCGTAGCGCGCGCATTTACGCTCGCGCGATGGGCGACGTCCCGCTCCAGGACCGCTACGCGCCCAACGGCACCTGTTTCGGCTGCGGGCCGAAGAACGAGCGCGGTCTGCGCATCAAGAGCCACGCGCGCGAAGATGGATCGGTCCTCGCGACATGGCGCGCCGAGAAATATCACGAGGCGTACGACGGCGCGCTCTCAGGTGGGATCATCGGGACGCTGATGGATTGCCACTCGAATTGGACCGCGACGTATCACCTCATGCAGAAGAGCGGCGCGAGCAGCCCACCCTGCACGGTGACCGCGGAGTACGCGATCAAGCTGCGCCGGCCCACTCCGACGGACGGCGAGATCGAGATCGTCGCGCGACCCGTCGACGTGGGTGAGGACCGCGCGATCGTCGAAGCCGAGCTCCGCGCCGCCGGCAACGTGTGCGCGACATCGCGCGGCACATTCGTCGCCGTCGAGCCGGGACACCCCGCGTACCACCGCTGGTGAGTCGACCCGTACCCGCGAGGTGATCGGCTACGCGTCGCGAGCGAGTACGAGCATCTGCCATACGAGACCGACGCGGCGCTCGGCTAAGGGCGAGACCCTCGCCAGCCGCCGCGGTAACGACGACGTGCGTGGGATGCACGTAGGCGCGGAACTTCCATCCCCGTAGGCGCGGCCACACGTTCGCGAGGCCGATCGCCGCGCGTGTTCACCATCGGTCGACAGGGAACGTGAGCACGAGCACGCGGCGCGCTCGCTGCGCCGCGAGACGCACGAGCCCCTCGGCGTGCGGGTAGCAGCAGACGACGCGCTGGAGGATCACCGCATCGGCCGGGGCGACGCTTGACGGATCGGCGAGGACGTCGCCGACGCGGCGCTCGACACGCTCGGCGACGCCAGCCTCCACGAGGAGCTCGCGCGCCACGTCTTCGTAGCTGCGCGACAGCTCGACGTTCGTCGCCGAGGATGCGCCGTCGCGCAGCAGCTCGATCTGCAGCGCTCCGATCCCGCCGCCGATCTCGAGGACCGTGAAACCCTCTTTCGTTCGGTGACGCACCGCATCGGCGATGCGCGCCGCCTCCGCGTCGAGTCCTCTGTCGCGGTAGCTGCGCGCGTCCGAGCGGGCCTGCGCGGGCTGAAGATGTCATCGAAGTCACCGGGCGAGCAGCACGCCGACACGTGGCGCAGTCTACGTACGTCGCGCGCGCCGGCGGCTCACCGCGATCGTCCGCAGCAGGAACGCCAGGACGAAGAACAGCGGGATCGCGATGACGATGATCCGCACGTACGCCGGGGAGACGAGATCTTCGACGTGCGGGCCGACGACGACGCCGAGCATCACCCAGAGCGTCCAGTAGATCGCGCCCGCGACGAAGACGCCTGCCGCGAAATCGGCCGGTGGAACGCGCGCCGTACCCGCGACCAGCGAGACCGCGACACGGAATCCGGGGAGGAGTCGCGCGGCGATCACCGCGACGAAGCCGTGCCGATCGATCCAGCCGAGGAGCCGCTCGACGCGATCCATGTCGACGTCGAGCCAGTACGCCGCGCGCTCGGTCACCGTGCGTCCGAAGCGCCGTGAGAGCCAATAGGGGATCTGCGTGCCCGCCGTCGACGCGGCGGCGCACACCAGGATCGTCTGCGCGATCTCCCACGGATCGCCGCCGGCGCGCCACCCGTAATAGGCGATGACCAGGTCGCCCGGTATCGGCAGGGGGACGCCCGTCTCTTCGATCGCGATGGTGAAGAAGAGCACGACGTACACGTGCGCGACCGCCGCGGCGAGGATGACGCGTGCGAGGTCGCCGAGCGCTTCGCGCATCAGGGCAGACTCTCTGACGAACGCGTACCCTCACGGCGCACACCAGGCACGCAGGGGAGGCTTCCACATGCCCGCACGCCGTCGCACACCCGCAGCACGCGCGCCACGTACTCGCTCGTCAGCCGGTGTACCGGCCGGGCTGCTCGACAAGCTCGAATGGCGCCAGGCCGGTCCGTTCCGCGGAGGGCGCGTCGGCGCTGTCGCCGGCGATCCGCGCGAACGCAACACCTTCTATTTCGGCTCGACCGGTGGCGGGGTGTGGAAGTCACAGGACGCCGGACACTACTGGGAGAACGTCTCCGACGGCTTCTTCAAGCGCGCATCCGTGGGCGCGATCGCTGTCGCGAACTCTGATCCGAACGTCGTCTGGGTCGGCATGGGCGAGAGCTGCATCCGCGGCAACGTGTCGCACGGTGACGGTGTGTACCGCTCGACCGACGGCGGTAAGACCTGGACGCACACCGGGCTCGAGCGCACGCGGCACATCGGCCAGGTGCGCGTGCATCCGAACGACCCGGACACGGCGTACGTCGCGGCGCTCGGTCACGCGCACGGCGCGAACCCGGAGCGCGGCGTGTATCGCACGCAGGACGGCGGCAAGACGTGGAAGCGCGTCCTCTATCGCAGTGAACGCGCCGGCGCGGTCGATCTCTCGATCGACGCGAATAACCCGCGGATCATCTACGCGACGATCTGGGAAGCGATCCGCCGTCCGTGGGAGCTCGTGTCGGGCGGGGCGGGCAGCGGCATCTTCCGCAGCAACGATGGCGGCGACTCCTGGAAGGAGCTCACCCGCGCGAAGGGCCTGCCGAAGGGAGTACTCGGCAAGATCGGGATCAGCGCGTCCGCGGCGAAGAGCGGGCGCGTGTACGCGATCGTCGAGGCCGAGGACGGCGGCGTGTATCGCAGCGACGACTTCGGGGAGACATGGACGCGCGGCTCCGAGGACCGCAATCTCCGTCAGCGCGCCTGGTACTACGACCACATCTACGCGGATCCGAAGGACCCCGAGACCGTCTGGGTCCTCAATGTCGACGCGTGGCGCTCGAGCGACGGCGGTCGCACGTTCGAGCAGATGTCCATCCCGCACGGCGATCACCACGATCTGTGGATCGACCCGAACGACCCGCAGCGGATGATCGAGGGCAACGACGGCGGCGCCGTCGTGACACTCAACGCGGGAGAGACGTGGTCCGGCGTGTACAACCAGCCGACCGCTGAGTTCTACCACGTCATCACCGACACGCAGACGCCGTATCGCATCTACGGCGCGCAGCAGGACAACACGACGCTCACCATCGTGAGCCGCGCGCCGATCGCCGGTATCACCGGCGCCGACACGTTCGCGGTCGGCGGCGGCGAGTCCGGCTACATCGCGGTCCGTCCCGACGACCCGAACGTCGTCTTCGCCGGCAACTACCAGGGGATCATCACGCGCTATGACCGACGCACCGGTCAGTCGCGCAACATCATGGTCTGGCCCGAGTCGTCATCGGGCGAGGGCGCGGGCGATCTCAAGTACCGCTTCCAATGGACCTGCCCGATCGTGCTCTCACCGCATGACCCCGACACGCTGTACCACGCGGGTAACCGCGTCTTCCGATCGCGCGACGAGGGCGCGTCCTGGGAGGCGATCAGCCCCGACCTCACGCGCAACGATCCGAGCAAGCTCGGCGCGTCGGGCGGACCGATCACGAAGGACAACACCGGCGCCGAGTACTACTGCACCGTCTTCGCCTTCGCTGAGTCCACCGTGCAGAAGGGCGTGTTCTGGGCAGGAAGCGACGACGGCCTCGTGCACGTTTCCCGCGACGAGGGCAAGACGTGGAAGAACGTAACCCCGTCGGGCGTGCGGCCGTGGACGCTCATCTCGCTCATCGAAGCGTCACCACATGACGCAGGCACGGCGTACGTCGCTGCGACGCGCTACAAGCTGGACGACTTCGCGCCGTACCTGTACAAGACGACGGACTTCGGGAAGACCTGGAAGAAGATCACGAACGGCATCCCGGACGGCGACTTCACGCGCGCCATCCGCGAGGATCCCGACAAGCGCGACCTCCTCTATGCCGGCACGGAGACCGGCGTGTACGCGTCGTTCGACGGCGGCGGCCGCTGGCACCGCCTTGGCGGCAACGTGCCGGTCGTGCCGATCCACGACCTGGTCATAAAGGAAGGAGACCTCGTGCTTGGCACGCACGGGCGCTCCTTCTGGATCCTCGACGACCTCGCGCCGCTCCGCCAGTTCGCGACGTCGATCGCGCGCGAGCGTGTGCATCTCTTCACCCCGAAGCCGACGGTCCGCTACCGCGTCGACATGGGCTTCCCGCAGCCGCCGAAGATCGGGAAGAACTACCGAATGACCGGGGCGACGATGGTGACATACCGCCAGATCGAGAAGCCGAGCGGAGAGAAGGTCGCACAGAACCTCGATGCGGGGTCCAACCCGTTGCCCGGGGTCCCACTTCAGTACTGGCTTCGGGACAAGACAGCTGAGGCGAAGCTCGCGTTCCTCGACGCGCGCGGCCGCATCATCCGCGAGTTCAAGAGCGCACCGCCTGAAGAGCAGGAGAAGGCGAAACAACAGAAAGAGAGCCCCGAGCAGACCGCCCCGCAGGGCACGGCGCAGCCGCCGCAGACGAAGGAGCCAAAGGTGCAGGTCGAGGCGGGCCTCAACCGCTTCGTCTGGAACATGCGCTATCCCGACGCGACGAAGATCGAAGGTGAAGGCGGCACGTGGGAGGCGTTCGAGAACCAGCTCGTCGGACCGCAGATCGCACCCGGCACGTACCGCGCGCGCCTCAGCCTCGACGGTCAGACGCTCGAGACGCAGTTCGAGGTCCGCAAGGACCCGCGGGTTTCCTCGTCGCAGGAGGATCTCGACGCGCAGTTCCGCTTCGCGATGCAGGTGCACGAGAGGCTCTCAGGGACGCACGAGACGATCAACGCGATCCGTAAGCTGAAGAAACAGCTCGATCTCTGGGAGTCGCGCGCGAAGGACCAGGGCGGCGAAGGCCGTCTGGTCACCGCGGCCGGCTCGCTGCGCCGCAAGGCGAACGCGATCGAGGAGGAGCTCGTCCAGGTGAAGGCGAAGAGCCGCCAGGACACGCTCAACTTCCCCGCGAAGCTGAACGCGAAGCTCGCGTCGCTCCTCGGCTCGGTCGGCGGCGCGGACTACGCGCCGACGCAGGGCATGCGCGACGTCTTCGCCGATCTGGTGAAGCGCGTCGACGTCCAGATCCGGCGCTGGGAGGCGCTGTCGTCAGCGGACATCCCAGCGTTCGACCGGCTCGTGCGCGCGTCGAGCGTTCCCGCGGTCGGGATCGGAAAGGCGGCTGCGCGACGTCCCAGACGCGCCGCGCCGGTCCGCCGCGCCGCACGGAGGCGGGTCCGGCCGCGCTGACCGAGTGACCATCTGAACACCGGCTTCTCCGTACTGTTGGGAGAAGCTCGGAAAAAATAGGCGTCGCGCTTTGCGCCGCCGCGACCGCATGCGAGGTTCGCGGCGATGGCGCGGACAGCGCGGATCGTCGCGTTCGTATGGCATCAGCGCTCCTCGGCCATCGAGACGCGCGAGCGTTTGATGGACGGCCTGACGAGCGGCTCCGACCGCGTCGTTCTCGCGACCTGCCTCCGGGTCGAGGTGTACGCGGCGGCGGAGGCATTGGAGCCAAGTCGCATGCTGGCCGACATCGGCCTGCGCGCCGTCGAGAGTGAAATGCTCGAAGGCGTCGCCGCCATCACGCACCTCTTCGCCGTCGCCGCTGGTCTCGACTCCACCGTCGTCGGCGAGCCACAGATCCTTTCGCAGGTCCGGGGCGCTGCGGCGACGACGAGACATCCGCTGCTGGTGGCGGCGCTGAGCCGTGCGCTGTACGTCGGCCGCGCCGTGCGCGCGCAATGCGGCGTGTCCTCGACGCGGTCGATCGGATCCCTCGCGGTCGATGCCCTCCTGTCGCAGGTCTCGCGGCCAGGTTCGGCGAGGATCCTGGTGATCGGCGCCGGTGAGATGGGCAAGCTCGCGCTGCGCGCGCTCGCTCGCCGCGTCGACACGGTCGTGGTCGCGAACCGCGATCCGGCACGTGCCGCCGCGCTCGCGGAGGCGCATGGCGCCCGCGCGATCGGGCTGGACGGTGTCGGCGCTGTGCTCGCAGAGGTGGACGCTGTCCTGTCGGCCGCCGATACGCGCGGGGCCGTCCTCACGACCACGATCCTCGAGGCGCGTCTGCGACGGGGCCCGCTCCCGGTCGTGGACATCGCCGTGCCGCGGAGCGTCGGGCCCGAAGCGCGAGCGCTCCTCGGCGCGGCGTACCGCAGCGTGGACGATCTGCCCGGCTCGCGCGGGAAGTTACCCGACCACGTCCTCGCGATCGCATACGCCCGCTGCGAGCTCGAGGCGCAGCGCTTTCTCGCATCGCGCTCTCCTGAACGCGTCGCGGCCATCCGCGCGCTACGCCAGGGCGCGGAAGCGGTCCGCGCGGCCAAGCTCGACCGCGCGATGCGGCGACTTGGACATCTCACGGACCGCGATCGGCGCGTCGTCGAAGCGCTCTCCGCCAACCTCACGAATGCGTTACTGCACGAGCCCATCGTGGCGCTACGCGAGCGCGGCGTCACGACGGAAACGGGCTCCCGATGATCCGCATCGGCACGCGCGGGAGCGCGCTCGCGCTCGCGCAGGCGCGCATCGTCGCCGACGCGCTCGGCGTGCCCTCCGAGCTCTGCGCCATCGCCACCGCCGGCGATCGCAGCGGCCGTCCGCTGCAGGAGCTCGGTGACGGCGTGTTCGTCACGGCGATCGAGGAGACGCTGCGCCGTCGTGAGATCGACATCGCCGTCCATTCGCTGAAAGACCTGCCGACGGCCGAGCCCGACGACCTGGTCATCGCGGCGGTGCCCGCGCGCGAGGACGCGCGCGACGTGATCGTGACGCGTGATCGACAGGGCCTTGGTGGCCTGCGCGCCGGACATCGCGTCGGCACGTCGAGCCCGCGGCGCGACGCGTTCCTGCGCGCGCTCGTGCCGGGCGTCGAGTGCGCGGCCATTCGCGGCAACGTCGACACGCGCCTGCGCAAGGTGCGCGACGGCGAGTTCGACGCCACGGTGCTCGCTGCCGCGGGACTGCGCCGTCTCGGCATCGCCTTCGCGGACGCGGAGGCGATGCCGCTCGATACATGGCCTCCCGCGCCGGGTCAGGGTGCCCTCGCCGTGCAGATGCGGTCCGACCACCCGCTGCTCGCGCGGGTGCGCGAGGCGCTCGACGACGCGCCAACGCGCGCGGCCGTTGAGGTCGAGCGCGAAGTGCTGCGGCTCGCCGGAGCGACCTGCGCGGTGGCTCTGGGCGTGTACGCCCGGAGCGCGGATGGCGTGATCGTCGCGCACGCAGCCCTGGCGACGGACGACGGCATCACACGCGCGGAGGCCGCGGGCCGTGTCCCGGGCGATGTCGCCCGCGCGCTCGTCGCATCGCTCGGAGCGCTCGCGCGTGCCTGAGGCGCGACGTCGCGTGGCGATCCTCACGCGGCGGCGCGAGGACAACGGGCCCCTCGCCGAACGCCTGCGCGCGGAGGGCGTCGACGTCATCGAGCTGCCGTGCCTGAAGACTCAGCCACTCGCGGACGTCTCCGCTCTCGCCGCGGCGATCGGGCGGCTGCGCCCCGACGATTGGCTCGTCGTGACGAGCCGGCCGGGGGCCGACGCCGTCGCTCGCGCCGCGCGTCCGGCGCCGCGCGTTGCGGCGATCGGGCGGGCCACCGCGGCGCGTCTGGCCGATCACGGCATCGCTGTGTCCTTCAAGCCGCGCGTGCCGAGCGGGGCCGCGCTCGCGCGGGAGCTTCCGCCGGGGAACGTGGTGCTGCTCGCGCGGTCCGATCGTGCGCTGCCCGATCTTCCCGCGCTTCTGCGAGCGCGTGGCTATGAGGTACGCGACGTCGTCGCGTACCGGACGATCGCTCGCGCTGACGGCGACGTGATGGGCGCTCGCGACGCGCTCGCGGATCCAACGCGCGACGTCCGCGTGTTCGTCGCGTCGCCGAGCGCGGTGGAGGCATTCGTCGCTGCGGCGGGTGACCTCGCGGTCCGCGCGACGTACCACGTGAGCGGCGCGGCGACCGAGTCCTTCGCGCGGCTGCGCGTGCCGCTCGCGCGGATCGAGCGAGAGGAGGGTCTTTTCGATGTCGCTGCTCGCTGAGCGTGTCACTGCGCGCTTCGAACGGCATCGCCGCTTGCGACGCACCCCCGCGCTGCGTCGGCTCATCCGCGAGACGCGGGTGGACCCCGCGAGCCTCATCCTCCCCGTCTTCGTCGACGCTCGAGTGGAGCGGCCCGAGCCGATCGCATCGCTCGCCGGCCACGCGCGCTGGCCGGCGTCGCGTGTCGAAGAGATCGCCGAGCGCGCGATGCGGGCGGGCATCGGAGGCCTGCTCCTCTTCGGTCTCCCGACGGCGAAGGACGATCGGGGCACGGCCGCCGCCGATCCCGACGGCCCCGTGCCGCGAGCGCTGCGCGCGATCCGCGGAGCCGATCTGGCGCTCGTCGCGGACGTCTGCCTCTGTGAATACACGACGCACGGCCACTGCGGCGTGCTCGACGCGGACGGTGGTGTCGACAACGACGCGACGCTCCCGCTGCTCGCCGGGGCGGCCGCCGCGTACGCACGCGCAGGCGCGGACGTCGTCGCGCCGTCGGACATGATGGACGGACGCGTCGCCGCGATACGCGCATCGCTCGACGAGGACAGACGGGGCGACGTCGCGATCCTTTCCTACGCGGCCAAGTACGCGAGCGCGTTCTACGGCCCATTCCGCGACGCGGCGGAGTGCGCGCCGGCATTCGGTGACCGCAGCGGCTATCAGATGGATCCGCCGAACCGGCGCGAGGCGCTCGCCGAGATCGCGACCGACATCGCCGAGGGAACCGATCTCGTCATGGTCAAGCCCGCCGGGCCGTATCTCGACGTCATCGCCGCGGCGCGCGAGCGCTTCGACGTTCCGATCGCCGCCTACCAGGTGAGCGGCGAGTACGCGGCACTCCAGGCCGCCGCCGCGCGCGGCTGGCTCGACCTCGAGCGCGCCGCGCGCGAATCGCTCGTCGCCATCGCGCGCGCGGGTGCGGGACCGATCGTCACATACTTCGCTCTCGACGCGGCGCGCTGGTTCCGCGAGCGATGACCGTCGTGTCGCGGGGCGAGCTGCGCGAACGCGCCGAGTTGCTCATGCCCGGCGGCGTCTCCAGTCCGGTGCGCGCCTTCCGCGCGGTCGGCGGCGAGCCGCCGTTCATCGTGAGCGGCTCTGGCGCTCGTGTACGTGACGTCGATGGGCGCGAGTACATCGATCTCGTCTGCTCATGGGGTCCGCTCATCGCAGGCCACGCGCATCCGGCCGTCGTCGCGGCGCTCTCGGCTCAGATCGCGCGCGGCACGTCGTTCGGCCTGCCGACGCCGGGCGAGGTGGAGCTCGCGGAGCGCATCAGCCATGCGATGCCCTCGATCGAGATGGTGCGGTTCGTCTCGTCGGGGACGGAGGCGACGATGAGCGCGCTGCGATTGGCGCGCGCCGCCACCGGACGCGACGCCGTCCTCAAGTTCGCGGGCTGCTACCACGGCCACGCCGACGCGTTGCTCGTGAAGGCGGGATCGGGCGTCGCAACGCTCGGCCTGCCCGACTCCGCCGGCGTGACCGACGGGACCGCGCGCGACACGTTGACGGTCGCGTACAACGACGCGACGGCGGCAGCGCGCGTCGCGAGCGAGATCCCGCTCGCGGCGATCATCGTCGAACCGTACGCGGGGAACATGGGGTGCGTGCCACCGGATCCGGGCTTCCTCGCCTCGCTCCGTGCGATCTGCGACGTCAGCGGCGCGCTGCTCATCTTCGACGAGGTCATCACCGGCTTCCGCGTCGCTCGCGGCGGCGCGACGGCGCGAACCGGCGTCCGGCCCGACCTCATCTGTCTCGGCAAGGTCATCGGCGGTGGGCTCCCCGTCGGCGCGTACGGCGGGTCGCGCGCGCTCATGTCCCGTGTCGCGCCGCTCGGTCCGATGTATCAGGCCGGGACGCTCTCGGGGAATCCGCTCGCCATGGCCGCCGGCATCGCGACGCTCGACCTCCTCGACGACGATGCGTACGCGCGACTCGAGACGCTCGGCGCCGCGGTCGAGGAGGGGCTCGCGCAGGCGGCGCGCGCCGCCGGGGTCGCGGCGTGCGCGCAGCGCGTCGGATCGCTGCTCACGCTGTTCTTCACCGATCGCCCCGTGCGGAACGAGGACGATGCGCGCTCACTGTCCGACACCGCGCGTTTCGCCGCGTTCCATCGCGGCATGGTCGCCCGCAACGTGTTGCTCCCGCCCTCGCAGTTCGAGTGTCTCTTCCTTTCGCTCGCGCACTCCGACGCGGACATCGACGAGATCATCGCCGCGGCGGCCAAAACACTCGAGGAGATCGCATGAACGAGCTGTACCGCTACCTGACGCTCGCGATGACTGCGGAGTGGCGGCGATTGCCCGCGCCGGAGCGGGACGAGCACAAGCGAGAGTTCGTCCGCGCCGCCGGGAGCGCCGGACGCCTGTACGCATACTCACTCGTCGGCACGCGCGCCGACGCCGACGTTCTGCTCTGGATCGTCGCCGACGACCTCGACGAGATCCGCGACCTCGAGACGCGCCTCGCGGCGACGCGGCTCTGGACGTATGCGACAAGGCCGTACGCGTACCTCGCCGCCCGGCGCCGTTCGCCGTACCTGGGCGATCACGGACACGCCGCGAGCGAGCACGCGCGGCCGGCCGCCGGTCCCGCCGGCGACATGCCGTATGTGGTCGTGTACCCGATGACGAAGAAGCGCACCTGGTACGGGCTGCCCCACGAGGAGCGCACGCGCATCATGGCCGCTCATTTCGCCGTCGGCCATCGCTATCCGGACATCCGGATCCACACCGGCTACAGCTTCGGCATCGACGACCACGAGTTCGTCGTCGCGTTCGAGGTGCCGGACGTGCGCCGGTTCCTCGCGCTTGTCGCCGATCTTCGCGAGACCGAGGCGTCCTCGTACACCGAGCGCGAGACGCCGATCTTCGTCGGTGCGGCAATGTCGCTCGAGCGCGCGCTCGATCACGTCGACGGTGCGGCGTCGCGCGCGGCGCTCGTTTCGTGAGCGCGCCGCTCGTCGTCCGTGCGCTGCGACGCGAACGCGTCGAGCGCACACCGGTCTGGTACATGCGGCAGGCCGGGCGCTGCCTCGCGGAGTACCGCGCCCTGCGAGAGCGGTACGGCATCCTCGAGATCGCGCGTACGCCCGAACTCTGCGCACGCGTCACGCGGATGCCGGTCGACCGCCTCGGCGTCGACGCGGCCGTCCTGTACGCGGACATCATGCTGCCGCTCGACGGGATGGGCGTGCCGTTCCACATCGAGCCCGACGTCGGTCCCATCGTCGAGCGTCCCCTGCGCTCGTCAGCGGACATCGCGGCGCTGCGCGAGGTGGCTGCGGAAGAGGCGACGCCGTACCTCTTCGAGTCGATCCGCGCGCTCCGCCGAGAGCTGGCGCCGGATGTCGCGCTCATCGGCTTCTGCGGTGCGCCGTTCACGCTGGCGTCCTACCTGATCGAAGGCGCTCCCTCGCGGGAGCACACGCGCGCGAAGCGGATGATGCTGGGCGAGCCGGAGCTGTGGTCGCGACTGATGGCCACGCTCGTCGCGGTGCTGGCGCGCTACCTGCGCGCGCAGATCGAAAGCGGCGTCGACGCGGTGCAGGTCTTCGACTCGTGGGCCGGCGTCCTCGCCGTGGAGGACTACGAGCGATCGGTGCTGCCATGGTCGGCGCGACTGTTCGCGGCCCTGCACGACGCCGGCGTTCCGCGCATCCACTTCGCGACGGGCAACCCCGCGCTGCTCGGACTGCTCGCGTCCGTCGACTGCGAGGCCGTGAGCGTCGACTGGCGCGCGCCGCTCGACGTCGCCTGGGACGCGATCGGCGATCGCGCCATACAGGGCAATCTCGATCCGGCGCTGTGCCTCGCGCCCTGGACCGTCGTGGAGGCACGCGCCCGAGACGTGCTGCGGCGCGCGGGCGGAAGAGCCGGTCACGTGTTCAACCTCGGACACGGCGTGCTCCCGGACACCGACGCGGACGCGCTCGCGCGGCTCGCCGCGCTCGTGAGGGAAGCCACTTCGGCGGTCGCCGCATGACGGTCGGCGTCGTGCTGATGACGTACGGAGCGCCGTCAGATGACGATGACCTTCCGCGCTATCTCAGCGCGGTCCGCGGCGGACGCGCCCTGGACGACGCCCTTGTCGCCGAGATGCGCCGGCGCTACGCGGCCATCGGCGGATCGCCGCTCGTGCGGATCACGATCGCGCAGGCCGCCGCGCTCGAGCGGACGCTCGGCGCCGGTTGGCCGGCCGCCGCGGGGATGCGCTTCTCGCAGCCGACGATCGCTGAGGCCGTGAGCGAGGTCGTGCGCCGCGGCGCCGAGCGGATCGTGGGGATCTGCATGTCGCCGCAGTGGTCGCCGCTGCTCATGGGCGGCTACGCGCGCGAGCTCGCGGCCTCGTGCGAGCGCGCGGGCGTCGCCCACGCCTTGGCCGAGACGTGGCACCGCGAGCCCTCATTCATCGCGTCGCTCGCCGCGAGCATCCGCGATGGCCTGGCGCAGTCCGATGCGTTCGTGCTTCTCACCGCGCACAGCCTCCCGCGCCGCGTGTTCGAGGCGGAGCCGGAGTACATCGCGCAGCTGAAGGACACGGGGGAGCGCGTCGCGGCGGCCGCGGGCCTCGAAGATGGCCGCTGGGCGTGGGCGTACCAGAGCGCGGGCCACACCCACGAAGAGTGGCTGCGGCCCGATCTCGTGGATCTCTTCCCGGCGATCGGAGCCTCCGGCGCGACGGACGTTCTCGTCGCGCCTGTGCAGTTCCTCGCCGATCATCTCGAGGTCCTCTATGACCTCGACGTTGCCGCGGCCGCGCAGGCGCGCGCCGCGGGGCTTCGTTACCGGCGCATCGCGATGCCGAACACGCGACCGTCGTTCATCCGTGCGCTGGGCGACGTGGCGCGGGGGACGGCGGCATCAGCCCTGAGCTCCGTCGCGTAAGACGCGCGACGTGTGCGCGGGCAGCTCGTGGCCGAGTTCGGAGGCGAGCCACCGCGCGGTAGCGACGATCGCGTCGAGATCCACGCCTGTGGCGATGCCGCCGCCCCGGCAGAGCCAGAGCAGATCCTCCGTCGCGAGATTCCCGCCGGCCATCTTGGCGAAGGGCGACCCGCCGATGCCGCCGGTCGAGGTGTCGAAGATGCGAACGCCGCGCGACATCGCGAGGTGCGCGTTCGCGAGGGCCTGACCGTAGGTGTCGTGGAAGTGCATCGCGACGTTCGCGATCGGGACCGACCGCGTCACCACGTCGAGGAGGGCTGCGACCTCGTGCGGCGTA
>VBJD01000118.1 GCA_005887995.1 Chloroflexota bacterium | reverse complement strand
CGACCTTCACCGCGTCGTTCGCCGTCACGACGAACACCTTCGCGTCGTGGGGCTCGGACGATCCGGGGTCGATACCGGCGAGGTCGAGCGTCGCGCGCAGGTCCGCGACCGACAGCCGGTCGACGACGCCCTCAGGTCCGCGCAGGGTGACCGCGACGTCGCCGAGGTTGCCGCGAAGGACGTAGCCGTTCGGGACCGCGGGTTTCTCGACCGGCACGCGGCCGTCGAACGGCACGACGATGTCCCGCGGCGACGCGTTCTGCACGGACGCGAGCCAGAAGAGGACCGCGATGAGCAGCGCCGTCAGCTTGAGCGGCAGGTCGTACGTCACGATGCGCCGCAGATCGAGTCGCCGCGGCCAGGTCAGCCGCTGTGCGCCAGCCCGCACGGGCTAGGACGCCTTCGAGCGGAACGGCAGCGGTTGGATGCGACTCCGCAGGAGCGACAGCAGCACGCGACGGAGCCGCTCCTCGTCGAGGCCGCCGATCATCCGCCCGTTCGACGCGACCGAGATCCCCTGCGTCTCCTCCGAGACGACGACCACCACCGCGTCGGTCTGCGCGCTGATCGAGAGCGCCGCGCGGTGCCGCATGCCGTACCGGTGCGAGCGATCCTGCGTGTCCTCGAGCGGCAGCAGGCACGCCGCCGCGACGATCGTCTCGCCGCGCACGATCACCGCGCCGTCGTGCAGCGGTGAGCGGGTCATGAAGATCGACGCGAGGAGCTCCGCGGTCAATTTTCCGTTCACCGGCACGCCCGTCTCGCTGTAATCCTGCAAGCCGGTGGCCCGCTCGACGACGACGAGCGCGCCGTGCTTCGCCTCGGAGATGAGGAGCGCGGAGCGAACAAGCTCGTCGACGATGTGCTCGACCTCTTCCTCGGGCAGCGGCGCGAGGAGGCGATTGAGCGGACCGAGCTGGCCGAGCTGGCCCAGCGCGCGCCGAAGCTCCGGCTGGAAGACGACGACGATCGCGGTGAGGCCGAAGACGAACACCGCCTGCAGGACGATCTGCGTGACCTGCAGATGCAGCAAGACGGCGAGGCCGTAGATGCCGACGAGGATCAGCACGCCGAGGAGCAGCTGCACCGCGCGCGTGCCGCGGATGAGAACGAGGACGTAGTAGATGAAGATCGCGACGATCGCGATGTCGAGGACGTTGTTCCAGCCACAGCACTGGAAGCGAAGGTCGCCGATGAGCGGCATCTATTCGGCCTGCGCCGCTTGCTCGACCTCCGCGGCGAGCTCGTTGCGTCCATCCAGCCGGAGGGCCTCGACGAGCAGACGCATCTTCGTTCGTGTGAGATCGCTCTTGCCCATGCTCTTCGTCACGTCGACGAGAAGGCGCTGCGCGTCGTGGCGCGCGATGCCCGACGCGATGAGCTGCAAGAGGAGGTCGGACGCGGCATCGATTCGCCCTTCGGCGATGTAGCGCCGCGCGGCCTCGAGCGCGGCCTGCCCACCCCGCTGGTCGCCGTTCGCGAGGTACTCCGCGGCCGTCGCTTCGACGGTCCTCCCATCGGCCTCGACCGGGACTGCCGGCGCGGGCGGCGCGTCGACGGACGTGTTCTGCGCTCGCTTGCCGTCGGCTGGCGCTTCCGGCGCGCCCGTCGGCTCAGCCGCCTTCGCCCAGGGATCTTTCGCCGGCATCTCTGCCGTCGCGGGCGGCGGTTGGATCGCCGCCAAGCGCGCGGCGGCCGACGCATCGTTCGACGTCGTCGTTGGTGCGTTCCACGCATCGGGAGCCGGCTCGCGCGGCGACAATCGTGGTTGCCGCGGCGTACCTCTCTTCGCAGCCGCTGCTAGAGGAGCCGCTGCGAGTGGTGCGGGCGCAGGCTCCTCCGCTCCCGGTCTCGGCGGTGGCGGCGGTGGGACCTCGATGCCGAGCACCGTCGCCGCCTCGGCGATCTCGTCCTTCCCCGGTAGACGTTCGAGCGCGTACACGGTTTCGAGTTTGGCGCGCTCGTCGTCGCCGTGCGCCATCGCGTTTTGGATGAAGCGCACGTATTCGTGCGCCGCGTCGTCGGTCTGTCCCCCGAGCGCGAGCGCGGCCGCGAGACGGCGATGCGCCGCGAGATCGTTCGGATCGAGCGTCATCGCTTCGCGGTACAGCTGCGTCGCGAGCGGGCGCTGATCGGCCTTCGCGAGCGCCGCGCCGCCCTGGAGCAGGATGCGCACCGCGGCAGTGCGGTCCTCCTGCTCGACAAGCACCTTCGCGAGGCCGCGGTAACCGCCTTCCGCCGATGGGAAGTGCTTCACGAGGTAACGGAATTGCTCTTCCGCGGCGCGCAGACGGCCGCCTTGGAGACTCTTCAGCCCAGACGCCAGCGCGACTTTGTAGTTGAAGTCGGAGGACCGATTCGCCACCACGTTCAGTTTGCGCCGTCTTGTGGCTCTTCCGCTAGCCGACGGCTCAAGCGAGCGACCACGAGCCCGTCGTCCGACGCGGCGTACCCTCAGGAGTCGCCGTACGTGGCAAGGAGACGAACATGAACCGCTACACGTTCGCTCGCCATCTCGTGGCGCTCATCACGGTCGGACTCGTCGTCGCGGCGTGCCAACCCGCGAGCACACCGTCGGCGTCGGGGAGCCCCGGTCAGATCGGCGGGACCGTGAGCGTGCTCGCGACCTGGGGCGGGAGCGAGCAGGACTCGTTCCTCGCGATGGTGAAGCCGTTCGAAGATCAGACCGGCGTCAAGGTGCAATACGAAGGCACGCGCGATAACGCCGTCCTCACGACGCGTATTCAGGGCGGGAACCCTCCCGACCTTGCTGGTCTTCCTGGGCCGGGGCTGATGGCGCAGCTCGCGAAGGCGGGCAAGCTCATCGATCTCGGCAACGTCCTGGACATGAACGCGATGAAGAGTCAGTACTCCGACTCATTCATCAAGCTCGCGCAGGTCGATGGCAAGCAGGTCGGCATCTTCATCAAGGCCGCCCTCAAGGGACCGATCTGGTACAACCCGAAGGCGTTCTCGGCCAAGGGCTACACCGTGCCGAAGACGTGGGACGACCTCACATCACTCTCGAAGAAGATCGCCGACTCCGGCACGACCCCGTGGTGCATCGGCCTCGAGTCGGGCGCGGCATCGGGATGGCCGGGGACCGACTGGCTCGAGGACATCGTCATCCGGCAATCCGGCCCCGACGTGTACGACTCGTGGTGGCAGGGAAAGACGAAGTGGTCGAGCCCCGAGATCAAGAAGGCGTTCCAGACCTGGGGCACGATCATCGCGGACCCGAAGATGGTTCTCGGCGGAAAGTCGGCTATGGTCGCGACGGCCTTCGGCGACAGTGGCAACCCGATGTTCACGAACCCGCCGAAGTGCTACATGCATCACCAGGCGTCGTTCATCACCGACTTCTTCACCAAGGCGAACCCGGCGCTCAAGCCCGGTGACGACTTCAACTTCTTCATGACGCCGGACATCGACTCGAAGTACGCGGGCGCGGTCACCGGTGCGGGCGACCTGTTCGGCATGTTCAAGGACACGCCGCAAGCTCGCGCGCTCATCAAGTACCTCACGACGCCGCAGGCGCAGGCGATCTGGGTGAAGCGCGGCGGCGCGCTCTCGGCCAACAAGCAGGTGACGGACTATCCCGACAAGATCTCGGCTGACTCCGCGAAGGCGCTCACATCGGCGGGCGTGTTCCGATTCGACGCGAGCGACCTCATGCCCGAGGCGATGAACCAGGCGTTCTGGAAAGCGGTCCTCGACTACGTGAACGATCCGTCGAAGCTCGACTCGATACTCACGAGCCTCGATAAGGTGCAAGCCGACTCGTACAAGTGATCGAGCGCGTCCCGCAGGTCGCGGCGGCGATCGTCCTGCCGGTCGCGGCGCTACTCGGCTACATCATCGTGGCCGAGTGGCTTCTCGGCCGCCTGCCGGCTGGCGCGCGGCCGCGCCTGCGGCCGTGGATCTGGATCGGCCCCGCACTCGCGTTCGTCGGCTTCTTCCTCATCGCGCCGGCGATCGAGACGGTCGTCCTCAGCTTGAAGGACGCGACGTCATCGAACTGGGTCGGCCTGGACAACTACGCCACGGTCCTCACCGATAGCAACGTCCACCTCGCGATCCGCAACAACGTGCTCTGGTGGATCGTCTTCTTCACGAGCTTCGTGCTCATCGACGGGCTCGTCATCGCGGTCCTCGCGGACCGCGTCCGATATGAGGGGATCGCGAAGTCCCTCATTTTTCTGCCGCAGGCGATCTCGTTCGTCGCGGCGGGGACGATCTGGAAGTTCATCTACGCATACCAGCCACCCGGCGTCGAGCAGACGGGGACCCTGAACGCGATGGTGACGGCGTTCGGCGGCGAGCCGCAACCATGGCTCGCCCAGGCGCCGACGAACAACCTGCTGATCATC
>VBJD01000054.1 GCA_005887995.1 Chloroflexota bacterium | reverse complement strand
GTCGCGAAGGCACAGCTCAAAGCGGGCGAGGCCGACATCGCGCCGAGCATCTTCGAGAGCGACGTCCCCGACTTTGCGCACGAGCCACAGGTCGCGATCGCGCAGGCGCCGTCGCCTGTCGTCGAGACCGTGCATTTCAACCTCGCGCGGATATCGGACGCGGGTGCCGAAACCGGCCCGCATCCGATCCTTTCCGACCGCGCGGTGCGGCACGCACTTCTCCTCGCAACGCCGCGGCAGCGGATCGTCGACACGCTCCTCTTCGGCCGGGCGCGCGCCGGCACGGCGGAGATCCCCATCGGCTGGGCCGCGTACGGTCTCGTGCAGGACGGGTACGACCCGGTCGCGGCGGCGCGCGACCTCGACGGCGCGGGCTGGACGGCCGGGTCGGACGGGATCCGGGCGAAGGCGGGCACGCGTATGAGCCTGAAGCTCGTCGGCACGACGGGGAACGCGCTGCGCGAGCGCATCGAGCAGGTGCTCGTCGACGAATGGAGGGCGATCGGCGTCGAGATCCGCATCGCCAACGTGCCGTCGTCGGTGCTGACCGCGTCGTACGCGGCCGGCGGCGTGCGCAAGCGCGGGGCGTTCGATCTGCTGATCGCGAACGCCGGTCTTGGGACCGCGGGCTCCGACCCGATCGGCTACTTCACGCAGCGGCACCGCTGCGCGAGCATCCCGAGCGCGGCGAACAGCGGCGCGGGTGCGAACTACGAGCGCTACTGCGATCCCGCCACGGACCGCTCGATCGCCGACGCGGCGGCCACGCTCGACCGCGAGCAGCAGCGCGAGCGGCTCGGGCCGGCGCTCACGAACGTCTCGAATCAGGTCATCGACATCCTTCTCTACGATCGGGGGCGTCTCGACGCATACCGGACGCGGCTCCATGGCGTCCGCAGCAACGGATGGGATCAGGTGACCTGGAACGTCGAGGAGTGGTGGGTGGGCTGACCTACGCGCGCGGTTGCGCGCGGGCCATCCGGCGATCGACGACGCGCTGCACGTACGACTTCACCGGCGCGAAGGCCGCGGCCACGAGCATCGCGAGGACGATCGACACGGCATCGGATCCGTGACCGGTGAGCTGGCCGAGCACGTACTGCACCGCATTCGATGCACCGGCGAACACAGCGGCGAGTGCCGCGGTCACGCCGACGTAGACGATGGTCCGATTGATGATGAGGTCGATGCCGAGCAGCTTCGCGCGCAGGATCGCGACGGCGATGGTGACGGGCACGAGCATGGCCGCGGCATCGTTGGCGGTGTCGCCGATCAGCCGGTACCAGAGCCGCGCCGCGCCGGGGCCGCGCACCGTGGGTGCGAATACCGGCACGAGCTGCTGCACGGCGAACACGAGGACGTACGCCGCGAGTCCGTAGACGATCCACTTCGTCTGCAGTCGCTCGCGTGGCGTGGATGCGACGCGGTAGCGATAGACCTGCGCCGCGAGCCCGGTGAGCGCGAGGAGCGAGACGGTCACCTCGGCCCACCATTGGTCGAGGTTGAGTGCCGGGTTCACCGACGGCGTCGCGAGCGTGCCGACCACCCACGCGGCCCAGATGGACCACAGCAACGCAGCGCGTCGAGGCACGAACGTCCCGGTCGGGAACACGTACAGGAAGAGCAGCGCGCAGATCGCGTCGAGCGCGCGCAGGGCGAGCATCGGCCCTGCCCACTCCGGCGTGCGATCACCGAGCGAGGCGATCTCGGTGACGAAGCCCGGCGCGCGCAGGAGCAGCGCGATGACGACGAACGTCGCGAACGCGCTCCGTCGCTTGCGCCAGCCGATGAGCGAGGCCGCGGCGATGAAGGAGAGCGCGGCGGCGACGCTGAAGACGATCGATAGCGAGACGACGAGTCCGTATGGCACGCCCGCCGCGTCCGCGTCCTCTACGAGCGGGCGCGCGACGAGCAGCGTTTGGAGCCACTGCGGCAAGCCGATGAGGATCGTCGTCGCGACGAGGAGCGCGACGCTGCCGGCGACCGTCTGCGCTAGGGCGAGACGGCCGCCGAACAGATCGTCGCGAGAACGGCTATGCGTCTACCGCGCGTGCGCCACCGCCGGGGCAGTGGCCTGCGCACCTTGCAAGCGCATGAGGAACGTCGCGACGCCGAGCAGCGCGGAGAGACCCATGATCGGTGCGACGAACGCGACGGGATGCGTGAACGCCGCCTTGCCCTCGCCCGATCCGACGATGAGCAGCACCGCGACGAACGCGGCCGCACCCACGTTCAGGCCCCAGAAGATCACGTTGTCGGCCCACGGCCACTGCGCCATGCGCGCCCCGAGGAACACGAGGATCGATCCGAAGAGCATGTTCGTCATGAGACCGACGAAGTACGAGTGGTCGAGCGAGTGCAGCAGACCTACCGAGACCTTGGTGACGTCGCCTTGCGCGGCGATGAACTGCTGCACGAGGAAGAACTGGAAGACCACCGCGGCGATGAGCCACGGGATGGCGATCGCGATGTGACGCTTGGGACCAGCCGTCCACGAGACGGCCATCGCGGCGCGCCCGTTGCGGACCGCGACGAGGATCGTGCCGATGAGCGTGAGCAGCGTCGCGACGCCGGGGAGCGCCTGCGCCGCCTGCGGCCCGAGCTGCTGCGCGAGCAGCACGCTGAATGCGAGGATGAAGCCACCGGCGAAGAGGAGCCCGATCTGCGTGAGACCGAGGTTGGTGCGCCGGCCGCCGCCCCTGAGCTGCCATTCGATGAATCCCGCCGACACGAGCACGAGGTAACCGCCGGTCTGCGCCGACGCGTGCGCGCCCACGAGATCCGTCGTCGCTGGGATCGAGTTACCGGTCCCGAGGATCACTTGCACGATCACGCCGATCGTGGAGCCGAGCACAAGTGTCGTGAGACCGAAGCCGATCATGAGCTTCACGTCGTCGTAGCTCGCGAACCCGTCCTTGAAACCCGGTGAGACGACGAACCACCACCAGAAGTAGATGACCCCGAGCATGATCACGCCGAAGACCGCGCGCGCCTGGAAGTTCCCCGACCAGAACGCGAGGACGTACGCCGCGGTCGCGAGTGCGCTGATGCGGACGGCCATGTTCATGTCGCGTCCGCCGAAGACCCACAGTGAGAGACCGATCACGCCCATCGTGATCCAGCCGAGCGTGCCGGAGTGCAGGTGCGTGAGGAGCGCGTCACGGTTGAGTGGGCCGAACAGCTGCGTCGCGTTCGCGAGACCGAGAAGTGCCGTGAGCGTGAAGATCGCAAGGCCGTACTGGAAGGCCGACCGAGTGTCGAGCCTGGTCATGGACCCCTCCCTCCGCGATGTGACGTGCGGAGGTTAGGCAAATCTCGGTGCGGCGTCGAGGGGAAGGGCTAGCGTGCGCGCGAGTCGAGCGCGACGACCTGCAAGTTGTCGGGCAGCGCGGACCGCGTCACCGACAGCTTCGGGACGGGCACGAGCTCCTTCACACCGAGCTCGTGCAGCAGGCGCATATACGGGGTGGTGTCCTTCTTCATCTCATCGGGGTCGTACGACATGGGAACGACGACCTTCGGCTCGAGCTGGTGCACGACCTCGGCAGCGCGGGCTGCGGACAGATTCGTATCAGGTCCACTGATCGGCACGAGCGCGATGTCGACGTCGCCGAGCTTCTCGAGGTCGGCGGCAGGGAGCGCGTGCCCGAGGTCGCCGAGATGGCAGATGACGAGGTCGTCGAGCCTGATCGCGAACACGGTGTTGCGGCCGCGCGCGCTCCCCTTGTCCTCGTCGTGGAACGAACCGACGCCGGTGACGAGCACCTCGTGGACTTCATACTCACCAGGCCCGCGGAGGACCACCGGCTCACCGCCGACGGAGCGGAGACTCGCGTGGCCAGGGTGGTCGTGGGACATCGTCACGAGGCTCGCCTCGGTCTTGGGGATGGCGTGACCGGACTTTGGGTCTGGCGGATCGGTGAGGACGACGCCTTCTCGGCCGCGCATTCGGAAGCAGGCGTGGCCGAGCCAGGTCATGTCCATCGGGAATGCCACGATACGCGAAACTTCTCAGTTGCCGGCGGCGTACCGGTCGCGGAGGGGGCCCAACTGGGCGGGGTCGGCGCGCTCTGATGCGCTCCGACCAGGAGGCCGTTCAGCGGTGTCTTGCAGGGGACGCCGAAGCCTTCTCGACCTTGGTCGAGCGATACGGAGGACGCGTGTACAACATCGCGCTGCGGATCACGAACGATTCCGATGCCGCCGCTGACTGCGCCCAGGAAGCCTTCATCCGCGCCTATCGCGCCCTCCACCAGTACGACCCGTCCCTGCCCCTCGGCCCATGGCTTTACCGCATCACGACGAACGCCAGCCTCAACTACGTGCAGCGCTGGCATGCGCACGAGACGCCGGTCGAGGAGTTCCCCGACTCCGCCGAGCCGGACTCGGCCGGCCCCGAGTCGTCGGCGCTTCGCCGCGAGGAGCTCGACGAAGTCGTCGCCGCGCTCGCGGAGCTCCCCGCGCACTATCGCGCCGCTCTCACCCTCCGCCACTTCCAGCAGCTCTCCTATCAAGAGGTCGCGGACGCACTGGGCATCCCCCTCGGCACGGTGAAGACGCACCTCCATCGCGCGCGCGCCGCACTCAAGGTCAGGCTCGCCGCGCGCGCCAAGGAGCGATCCGCGTGAACGATCGGACACGGCTTGACGATCTCGAACCGGACGAGCAAGACCTCCATCGCCTGCTCTCCTCCGTCCCACCGCTCGCCCCGCCGATCGGGTTCCGCGACGCGGTGATGGCGAAGGTCGAGGAGCGGCGCGTGACCTGGGAGTGGATCGTCGCCGCGCTCTTCGCCTTCCCAAGCCTCGCGTTTCTCGTCCGACAGCTCGTGGTCCACGCCGACGAGTACGCGCGCGCCTTCAGCAACGTCGCGAACGCCGCATCGGGGGACGCCACTGACGCGTTCTTCTTCGTGGATGGGCTCACGGTCATCGCACTCGCGCTGCTCGGCCTCGCCTGCGCTCTCGCGGCGCACGCGCTGTTCGTGAGCGCTCCGTCATCTCGCGGCGGGGGCCGCTCGCTCGCCGCATGACGCGCCGCGATCTCGTCGTCGTCATCGCCGCGCTCGCGATCGCGCTCGGCGCGAGCGCGGTGCTCTTCGTGGGCACGATGGCGAGCGAGCCCTCGCTCGCGGAGGCGACGGCGCGGCCGCGCATCTTCTTCGATGCGCGCAACACACCGCCGCCGGCAGCGCGCACCGTCGCCGATGTGCAGCAGCGCGTCGGTCCGCTCGCGGCGATCGTGCCGCTGCAACGCAACATGAGCGACACGGCGCGCGACGCCGCCGGCTTCCTGCTCATCGTCATCGTCACCGCCGCGACGCTCTTGGTGGCGCACGAGCGCGTCGTTTCCGCGTACCGTGCGTCGCTCGGTGGGTGGAAAACCCAGCTCCGCGTCCTGCTCACCGGCCTCGCGGTGCTCGGCCTCGGGCTGTCGGCGACGGCGCTCGCGTGGGTCGTGTACCTGGGCTACGTCGCGACGACCGCGCGGGGCACACCGTTCGCGGTGCCCGCTGCGCTCCAGATCGGGATGGCAGCCTTTGGCGTGATCCTCGTGGTGCTCCTCGCCGTGCTCGCGATCGGCTTCGCAGCGGCGTCGTGGCGTCTCGGTGATCTCCTCTTCCGCGCGCGGGTGCTCTCGCGCTACCAGTCGGAGATCCCGGCGCCGATCGTCGCGGTCATCGGCGCGACGATCCTCTACCTCGTGTGGCAGATCCCCGCGATCGGCGCGATCGCGCTCGCGCTCGTCATCACGTACGCACTTGGCGCGGTCGTCACGGCGCGTCTTCTCTCCGGAGGGACGACGGCATGAATCTCGGGTTCTTCGTGACAAGCTGGCCGGGGCGCATCGCGGCGCTCGCGCTCGCGGGCGTCGTTGCCGGTGGCGTCATCTTCGTCGCGCGGGCGCAGCAGCCCGCGGCGAAACCCGAGCTCCGCACCACGGCCGTGACGAAGGGCAACGTCACGCAGACGGTGAGCGTGTCGGGCTCCGTCGCCGCGCAGGGCCAGGCGAAGCTCGCGTTCAAGACGGGTGGCCGGATCTCGGAGATCTATGTCGGCGTCGGTCAGGCGGTGACCGCGGGCCAGTCGCTGGCCAAGCTCGACACCGCCGATCTCGAGACGGCGCTCGCGACCGCGCAGCAGAACCTCGCGAACGCGCAGGCGAGCTACCAGAAGGCGGTGCTCGCGGCGCAGGACACGCAGCGACAGCTCGAGGAAACGCGGCGATCGACGGCGACTGACATCGCGAATGCGCAAGCGGCGCTCACGAAGGCGCGGACGAACTACGCGACCGCGAAGGCGAACTTCACGTCCCTCACGAACGCCCTCGGAAGCGATCTCTCCGCGTACCTCTCGTCGATGGACCCGCTGCGTGCGCAGATCGCGCAGGTCCTCGCGGACCTGCCGGTCACGGCGACGTCGGACGTGAACAGCGCCCGTAACTCGCTCAACTCCGCGGACGGTCAGCTCGCGAGCGTGCAGGGCTACGCCGGCAGCGTGCTGACCTCGGCGCTCAATGAGTACCTCGGCACGCGCGACCAGATCGTGCGGATCACGGGCGACTTCGACGCCGCCATCGCCGCGGGCAGCGACACGAGCAGCGTCGCCGCGTCGTACCAGAACGCGCAGCTCTCGTTCAATCTCGCGCTCTCGAAATTACAGGCGGGGATGGACTCCGTGACGGGAGCGGTGTCCAGCGCTCAGACATCGGTCGCCTCGGCCGTCGCGAGCATGAACACGCAGAACAGCCGCTCGATCAGCGCCTACGACAAGGCGCGCGCCGACCTGGCCATGCTCCAGTCGACGTTCGCGACCCAGAGCGTGTCCGCGAGCGCCGCGAAGACGAAGCTCACGCAGGCGAGCTCGTCGCTCTCCACCATCGGGGACTCCGTGACGGGGACGCTCGTGAACGCGATCACCGCGGTCTCGAGCGCGCAGGACCGCGCGACGACGAGCATCCGCCAAGCGGAGAGCGCGGTCGCGAACATCCCCTTCAACCTTCAGACCGCGCAGAGCTCCGTCGACAACGCGAACAACACGGTGACCACGGCGCGGCAGAACCTCGACAACGCGATCCTCACCGCTCCGTCGGCGGGCATCGTCGCCGCTGTCGCGAACCAGATCGGCGAGTTCGTGGCGGGCGGCGGCAACAACAACAGTGTGTTCATCACGCTGACGAACACGACGTCGATGGTCCTGCACGGCACCGTCGGTGAGGCCGACATCGCGAAGCTCAAGATCGCGCAGGTCGCGAACGTGACCGTCGACGCACTCACGGGTCAGCGCATGACCGGCCGCGTCACCTCGCTCGATCCCGTCGCGACGATCTCGCAGGGCGTGCCGGTGTACGGCATCGACGTCGCCATCGACATCCCCTCGAGCTCGCTCAAGGCCGGGATGAGCGGCACGGCGTCGGTGATCCTCGCGAGCAAGCAGGGCGTGCTCACCGTGCCGAACACGACGATCCGCACCGTGAACGGGCAGCGCGGCGTGCAGGTCCTCAAGGACGGCGAGGTCGTCGACACGCCGGTGCAGTTCGGTATCGCGAACGACACCGTCACCGAGGTCGTAAGCGGGCTCGCGGAGGGCGACGTCGTCGTGATCCCACAGGCGCGCGCAGGCGCGAGCGCGCAACCGAACCGCGGACCGGGCGGCGGTCCCGTGTTCATCGGGCGATGAGCCTCGCGGGACGGCTGCCGCCGGTCGCAGACCCCGTCGTCCATCTTCGCGGCGTCACGAAGACGTACCGCATCGGCCGGGAGATCGAGGTGCACGCGCTCCAGGGCGTGGATCTCGACATCTACCCGACCGAGTTCGTCGCGATCATGGGCCCGAGCGGCTCCGGGAAGTCGACGCTCATGAACATCCTCGGCTGCCTCGACGCCCCGGACGGCGGGACGTACTCGCTCGCGGGCGAGGATGTGGCAAAGCTCGGCGATGACGCGCTCGCCGCGATCCGCAACAAGCACGTCGGCTTCGTCTTCCAGACCTTCAACCTGCTCCCGCGGCTCAACGCCATCGAGAACGTCGAGCTCCCGCTCGTGTACGGCGGCGATCGCCGTCAGCGTCGCGAGCGTGCGGTCGGCGCGCTCGAGGCGGTGGGCCTCGGGGACCGCGTCCATCACAAGCCATCGGAGCTCTCCGGCGGTCAGCAGCAGCGCGTCGCGATCGCGCGAGCGCTGCTCAACGATCCCGCGATGATCCTCGCCGACGAGCCGACCGGGAACCTCGACTCGCGGTCGAGCGCGGAGATCCTCGCGATCTTCCAGCGGCTCAACGCGATGGGCAAGACGGTCATCATGGTCACGCACGAGCCCGATGTCGCGGCGCACTGCCGCCGCATCGTGCGCATGCGCGACGGCGTCGTCGCCCACGACGAGCGCGTCGCGAGCCCGCGGAACGCGCAGGACGAGATCGCGGCGGGGATCGGCGCCGGCGACGAATGAAGCTCTACGACTCCTTCCGCAGCGCGCTGCAGTCGCTCGTCGTCAACAAGCTGCGTTCAGCGCTCACGATGCTCGGCGTCATCATCGGCGTCGCCTCCGTGATCGCGATGGTCGCCGTCGGCAACGGCGCATCTGCGCAGGTGCAGGCGACGATCCTCTCGCTCGGCTCGAACCTCATCACGGTGTCGCCCCAGTTCGCCACTGACCAGACGCTGCGCGCGGCGGGCAGCCAGGCGCAGAGCCTCACCGAGGCCGACATGCGCTCGATCGAGTCGCAGCTCGCGGGGTCGATCAAGGCGATCGAGGCGGAGCAGGGCGCTGGCCGCTGGCAGGTGACCGCGGCCGGCACCAACTGGAACACGAACGTCCAGGGCGTCACCGAGGAGTACCCGGCCGTGCGCGACTGGAACCTGCAGGCCGGCGAATTCTTCACCGAGTCGGAGATCACCATCAACGCGCAGGTCGCAGTGCTCGGCGCGTCGACCGCGACGAGCCTCTTCGGCGACGCCGACGCGGTCGGTCAGACGATCCAGCTGCGACAGGTCTTCGGCGGCGGCGGGGGCGCGAACGCGCAGCGCGCGCGGATCATCAACTTCAAGGTCATCGGCGTGCTGGAGCCGAAGGGCACGACGTTCGGCTTCAGCCGTGACGACCAGATCCTCGTCCCTCTCACGACCGCGCAGAAGATCCTCACCGGCCAGCGCGACCGCGTGAATGCGATCGTCGTGAAGGCGCTCGACAGCGACTCGATGGCCACCACGAGCGACGACGTGTTCAACATCCTGCTCGTGCGTCACAAGATCAGCGATCCGGCGTCGGCCGACTTCACCGTGACGAACCAGAACGACACGCTCGCCGCGCTCAATCAGGTGACCGGGACGCTCACGCTCCTGCTCGGCGCGATCGGCGGCATCAGCCTCCTCGTCGGAGGCATCGGGATCATGAACATCATGCTCGTCACGGTGAACGAGCGGACCCGCGAGATCGGGATCCGCAAGGCCGTGGGCGCGCGACGCCGCGACATCCTGGCGCAGTTCCTCATCGAGAGCGTCGCGCTCACCGGCCTCGGCGGGGCGCTTGGGATCCTGCTCGGCTGGAGCATCACGCAGGTCGTCGAGCGCGTCGCGGCGCAGCAGAATCTCGTGCTTTTGGTCACCGCCGGGACGGTGATCGTCGCGGTCGGCGTCTCCGTCGGGATCGGCATCGTCTTCGGTCTCTATCCCGCGATGCGTGCCGCGCGACTGCACCCGATCCAGGCACTTCGCTACGAATAGAAGGAGCTCGCTGAAAATGAAAGCGCCTCAGATCATCATCGGCGTCGTCGCCGCGCTCGTGCTTGCCGGCGGCGGATTCGCTGCGGGCATGACCGTCGAGCGCAACAACACCGCCGAGGCTACGAAGTCGGCGGCGCCGTCCGGAGCCGCCGGACGCGCGGGTCAGGGCGGCACGGGCGCCTTTGTCGGTCGCGGCGGCGCGAGTGGAGCCGCGGGCGCGGCCGGCCAGCAGATCCTCGCGGGACGCGTCCTCTCGGTGAACGACGGATCGATCACGCTCGAGGTGCGCCAGCCCGGAGCGCAGGGCGCGTCACCGACCGTGACGAGCCAGATCGTCCTCGTCGGTTCGAGCACGCGCGTCGTGAAGACGACGGAGCAGGAGATCAAGCTCTCGGACCTCAAGGCGAACGACCAGGTGCAGATCATCGCGGCGACCGACGCGAACGGTCAGATCTCCGCGAACGCGATCATCGCCGGCGGCAACGCGCTGCAGCAGCTGTTCGGCGGGCCTGGCGGCACCGGCGGTCGCGGCGCGAGCCCGAGCCCTAGCCCGACGCGGTAGGAGTCTCGCCCGCCGCGTAGAACGGCCGCGCCACCTTCGCGACCTCGCGCTCCTGCGCGTCGGTGAGGAACAGCGTGTCCATGTGCTGGCTTCCGTGGAACAGCTTCTGAAATTCCTCGGCGACGATCTCAACGATCGCCAGGTCCTCGGGCGCGACGACGCACAACAGCACCTCGACCGGCGCGCCTGAGCTGTCCGGTCCGCGGTTCTCAACTTTCGCGCGCTGCGGTCCGCTCTTCGGATACGCCACGCGGACGAGGTACGCGCGACGGATGCGTGCGTCGGAGGCGAACCGTCGGCTGAGCGCGCTCTTGAACTGAGCTTCGGCGGGCCCGATCTGCTCCGCGAGGAAGCTGACGCCGCCGGTCCGCCACTCCTTCGGCTTCGGCTCGCGGCGGCGCCCCAGGAAATCGAACACCTCGCTATCGTGCGCTGCCGTGACACCAGTCGCCACACGATCGGCTACTGCCGCCGTCGTCCCGGTCAGCGACTACCTACGCAACGTGCCGACCGGCCTGCGGCCGACAGGTGTCGATCTACTTCTTTCGCGGCGTGGAGCTCGACGATCCGGACAAGATCCTCGAGGGGTCGGGCAAGAGCATGCGCCACGTCAAGCTGCGCGAGCCGAAGGACGCATCGCGCCCCGAGGTGAAGCGGATGATCCGTCGGGCGTTCAAGCAGGGCGGCATCACGATGCGCGGGCAGATCCCTTAGCCCGAGCGCGGCTGCGGTATTCGCGCCGGATGAACGCCGGCGCATACGGAAGGTAGGCGCGCTGCGTCGCCGGATCGAGCGAGAAGAAGTCGAGGCGGATCGTCCCAGTGCAACGTCGCGTTCCACAGAGACAGCGCGAGCGCTCGCCGGTGAACGCGTTGAGGCGATAGTCGATGGTGATCTCGTCGCCAGCGCGGATCGGCCGCCACGCGAAGACCGTCGTCCCGCTACGCATCGCGTTCGGCTCGCACGAGTGATTGAGGAACGCGCCCGCTCCGACCAGCACCGCGCTACGGTCACGATCGAGCTCGCACAGGTGGCGGCGCTCCTCTCGCGTGAGCGATCTGATCGCGCTGTTGGGCACGACGCGCGCGTGACGCCGACGGAAGATGAACTCCCCACGCCGGAAGCCGCGCCGCGCGAACACCCCCTTGCCCTTGCGGCCAGCGTCGCGCACCTCGATGTCGCCAATCACCCGAGGGGACGCGTACCCGTGCGGTACTCGCGCCACACGGTGTAGCCGAGCCTCTCGTAGAAGGTGATACGCGAGGTCCACGCGAGGAACGCCACGGGCGCCCCGGCTTTCTTCACGATCGACGTCGCCTCGGCGACGAGCGCGGTGCCGATCCCCTGATTGTTGTTCGCAGCTGCGACGCCGACGCAGCCTATCTCGGCCATGTCCTCTCCGAGGATGCGCGACCAGCGGCCGCGATGACGTGGTGGAAGATCGATGAGAAGCGCGCCGACGATCGTGCGACCGCGATCGCGCGCGAGCAACACCGAGCCCGGCTCATCAGGGAAACGCGCGCGGAAGTATGGGACCCATACCGGATGCTCGCGTGACTCGTAGGCGATGACGTCGTTGGCGTCCCCCTCCTTCGCATGGTCAAATCGGACACCCGCAGCGGCCATGCGCGCGGGGATCTCCGGATCGAGGCGGAAGTCCGACGTCGGCATGCTCATGTCGACGACCGTGTGCCCCATGACCCACCCGAGGGCGGTGAAGAATGGGTCGGCATCGAGCAGGTCCGTCGGCGCGCCGGGCCAGATCGAACGCTGGCCGCCGAGGTGCCACTGGGGCGGCGTGCGGAAGTGGTCGACGACGGCGTCATGGAGCGCGCGACCGATCCCCTGCCTACGCCAGGACGGATCGACGATCACGTACGAGATCGCGCCGCTCTCGTCGAACGCGATCGCACCGACCAGCTGATCGGGTGTCTCGAACACGTAGCCGAGCGGCGTCGCTGCAATCAGCGCATCGGCGTGCACCGGCCACGTCGCGCCAAGGGTGACCTCCCAGAGCTGGAGGAGCGCCGCGCGATCGCGCGCGAGATCGAGCGGCCGGGGGGCGGATCTCATGAAATCACATCGAGTCGGGCGCGTTCACTCCGATGAGCCGCAGGGTCTGGCGCAGCGCGACCTGCACGGCCCGGACGAGACGCAGGCGCGCCTTCGAGAGCGGCACGTTCGCGTCATCGACGACGCGGTGATCGCGATAGAAGCCGTGGAACGCGCCCGCGAGCTCGAGCGCGTAGACGGTAAGCAGGTGCACGCCGCGATGCTCGACTATCTCACGGAGCAGCTCTGGGAGCTTCTGCACGAGGCGGATGAGCTCGCGCTCCGCGGGCGCCGCGAGCAGCTGTACGTCCGCGCCATCCGCGTTGATCCCGCGCTCGCCGGCGGTGCGGAAGATGCTCGCGATGCGCGCGTGCGCGTACTGCACGTAGTAGACGGGATTGTCGTTCGACTGCTGCACCGCGAGCTCGAAGTCGAACTCGAGTGGTGAGTCGGCGCCGCGCTGCAGCATGAAGAAGCGCGTGACGTCCGCGCCGACGGCGTCGAGCACGTCCTCGAGCAGCAGGTACTGTCCGGTGCGTCGGCCGATCCGTGTGAGCACGCCCTCTTTGATGAAGTGGACGTACTGGTAGAGCACGACCTCGAGCCGAGACGGATCGATGCCCAGGATCGGCATCGCGATCTTCATCTGCTGCAGGTGGTACTGCGTGTTCGCGCCCCACACGTTGAGCTTGAGCCCCACGCCCCGCTTCTCGAAGCACAGCCGGTGGTAGGCGATATCGGTGGCGAGGTATTTCGCAGGCGGATCGTCAGCCTTGTCGAGGAGCACCCATCCCTCTTCCGTCTCGTCCCGGCGCAGGGCGGCCGCCTCGGGCGTCTCGAAGAAGACGACGCCGTCGCGTTCGGCGATCACACCGCGCTTGCGCAACACCTCGATCGTTTCGTCGAGGTAGCCGTTCTCGATGAACGACGACTGCTTGAACCACGCGTCATAGCGGATGCCGAGCTTGCCGGTCACGCGCTGCGCGTCGGCGATGCTCCAATCGATGGCCATCGGCGCGAAGGCCTTGCCCTGTTCCTCGAGCCCCAGATCGCGGTACCGCGCGCCGTGGCGTTCCTTGATCTGCGCGGCGATCTCCTTCACGTAATCGCCCTGATAGCCGTCGGCCGGCAGTTCGATCTCCTCGCCGAACAGCTGCCGGTAGCGCACCGCGACCGAGATGCCGAAACGCTTCACCTGTGTACTGGAGTCCTCGACGTAGTACTCGCGCTGCACAGCAGCGCCCGCGAAGGCGATGACGTTCGCGAGGGCGTCACCGAGCGGCCCGCCGCGGGCGTTCGCGACGGTGAGCGGTCCGGTCGGGTTCGCCGAGACGAACTCGATCTGGATCTTCTGACCTTTCAGGCGCTCGGAGCGGCCGTAGTCCTCGCCGCTCGCGATGATCGCGTTGACCTGTTCGCGCAGCCACGCATCGTCGAGGCGTACGTTGATGAAGCCGCCGCCCGCGACCTCGACCTTGGCGATCGGCGGCTTCGTATCGACCTTGGCCGCGATCGCGTCGGCGATCTCGCGCGGCGGACGACGCACCGTCTTCGCAAGCCGCATCGCGACGCTCGTCGCATAGTCACCGTGCGCGGGACTCTTCGGCACCTCGACGTCGACGTCGGCCCCCTCGGTCCCGTTCCAGCCACGCTCCTTCGCGGCGCGCGCGAGCGCGTCGGCAAATGCGGTGGCCACGAGATCACGCGCAGGGGTCAACACGTCTCCCGAGTCTCGCCTAATCCGCGTTCGTTGGCCACGCCGCGCGAAGCTCGGCGTCGACCGCCACGACGTCGCCCTTGGGCTCGCGACCCCGGAACAGCATGAACTGGAGCGCTGCCGCCGCCAGGTAGCACGCGATCAGCACAACGAGGTTCACGGTGAACCCCGCTGGGCCGAGCGCGCCGCGGATCGCGCCCGACGCCGATGACGCCAGCGCGGCGGCCACGTTCCACACCAGCGCAAGACTCGCGTTGGCGGCCGCGCGCTCCGCGGGCGTGAAGCTCGACAGCTGGTATGCGGACCACGTCGCCTGCGTGCCGTACATGAACATCGCTCGGACGGCGAGCGCGGCGACCGCGACGACGACGTTGCCCGTGAGCGCGGCGATGAGCGCGAACGGCGTCGACGCGGCGACGACGGCCGCGACCGCCGGCACCGGGCCGATGCGCGAGGCGACGATGCGGCCGTGCACGAGAGCGCCCAGACTTCCGGCCACCGCGATCGTGCCGAGAGCGACGCCGATCGCTCGGAAATCGAGCGCGAAGCGGTCCGCGAAGAAGAGATTGATGAAGGGGATGAAGCTCCCCGCGCCGAAGCCGAACACCATCTCGACAAGGGCGAAGCGCGCGATGAGACGCCCCAAGCGGCCGCTCGTCGCGCGCGACACGGCCACGTCGCGGATGAGGAGCACCGGGATCGCGGACGACGCGCCGACGATCCCACCGAGCGCGACAAGCGCGCGCAACGTGAGCGCGTCGTCCTGCCGAGCGCCGAGCACCGCCGCAACAGGCGCCGCGAGCGCGCCGGCGAGCACCGACGCCGTGAACGCGGCCATCGTGCCGAGGGCGATCTGTTGACCGAAGCGCGACGAGCGCGCGCCCGCCTCGGTCGCGTCGGCCAGGAGCGCAACGCCTGAGCTCGTCGCGACGATGCCGCCCAGACCGACGAGCGCCGACGACACCATCAGGAGGGGATAGGCGTCCAGCGTGAGCAGACCGACGACGCCCGCGCCGACGATCACGCCGCCCGCGATGATCACCAGCTTGCGGGAGCGGCCCGGCGCGGCGAAGCGAGCAATAAGTACGCCGAACGCCACCCCGAGGGCTTGCGCGCCAACGAGCGCGCCGAGCGCGAGGCCGTCGTATCCGAGCGCGCGGTACAGGAAGTTCAGATAGAAGGCCGTCACGCCGAGACCGAACGAGCCGAGCGTCGCGGCGGCGATGTAGAGGTAGGCGTCGCGCCGGCCGAGGCGTGACTGGAGTTGTTCTATTGCTGGCGGCCCAGCGTCACCTCGATGACCTGGGTCTGACCGCCGCGAATGACGGTGAGGCGGGCCCGATCGCCCGGTCGGGTCTTCGCCATGATCGACGTGAGCGGGTGCTGCTGATCGATCTGCTGGTCGTTCACTTTCGTGATGATGTCACCCGGTCGCAGCCCGGCCTGCGCCGCGGGCGATCCCGCCACGACGCTATCGATTGTGATCCCCGCGGTCGCGGGAAGGCCGAGCGAGATCGCCTGACGA
>VBJD01000053.1 GCA_005887995.1 Chloroflexota bacterium | reverse complement strand
CTGAACGCGCCGACGCGCGCTCGCGTGGTCGCGGCTCTTGCGCCCGCGAACGAGCATCTCCGCGGCCGCGACGAGTGCGAGCTCGGTGAGGTCTGCGGGACCATCGCCGCGGAGCGTCGCGATCGCCTCCGCGACCTCGAGCGCGTTGCCGACGGCGTTGCCGAGCGGCTGCTCCATGTCGGTGAGCTCGCAAGTGACCGCGAGGCCATGAGCGACGCCGATAGAGACCATCGCGCGCGCGAGCACCGCCGCCATGCGGCGGTCCTTCATGAACGCGCCGCTCCCGACTTTTACGTCGAGGACGACGGCATGCGCGCCGGCGGCGATCTTCTTCGACATGATGCTCGACGCGATGAGCGGGATCGAGGGAACCGTCCCGCTGGCGTCCCGCAGCGCGTAGAGGAGGCCGTCGGCGGGCGCGAGGTCCTTCGTCTGACCGGTGACGACGATCCCGATGCGTTCGAGCTGCGCGAGGAACTCCTCGGTCGTGAGGTCGACGCGGTAGCCGGCGATGGACTCGAGCTTGTCGAGCGTGCCGCCGGAGAACCCAAGCCCGCGGCCGCTCATCTTCGCGACCGGCAGGCCACACGCGGCCACAAGCGGCGCGACGACGAGCGTCGTCTTGTCGCCGACGCCGCCCGTCGAGTGCTTGTCGACGACGCGTCCGAACCGAGAGAGGTCGAGGCGCTGACCCGAGGCGACCATGCTCGCGGTGAGCGCCGAGGTCTCTCGCGCGTCCATCCCACGCAGCACGACGGCCATGAGCAGCGCGGCGATCTGGTAGTCGGGGATGTCGCCTTTGACGTAGCCCTGCACGAGGAAGTCGATCTCGTCCGCGGAAAGCGCGGCGCCGTCCCGCTTCTTCTCGATGAGGTCGACGGCTCTCAAAGGCGACGCACGACGCCCTTCACCACGCTCGCAAGCCGCTTGCCCGCGGCATCCGCGATCTTGAGGACCTCTTCATGCGACACATGGTCGATGAGCCCCGGCAGCCCAGTCGCCATGTCGGTCACCGTCGCGATCGCGAGGATGCGCATCGACGAATGCCGCGCGACGAGCACCTCGGGCACCGTGCTCATGCCGACGGCATCCGCGCCCCAGCGCCGGAGCATGCGCAGCTCCGCCGGCGTCTCGAAGTTCGGACCGGCGACGGCCACGTACACGCCCTCGCGCAGATCCTTGTCGACCTCATGCGCGAGCCTGCGGAGCTCCTCGGTGTAGGCGCCGACCATATCCGGGAAACGCGGACCGAGCGCGTCGTCGTTCGCGCCGCGGAGTGGGTTGCCGGCCATGAAGTTGATGTGGTCGCTGATGACCATGAGGTCGCCGGCTTTGTACGTCGGATTCAGTCCCCCGCACGCGTTCGTAAGGATGATCGTCTCGATCCCCCACGCCTTGAAGACGCGCACCGGGAACGTGATCTCCTGCATGTCGTAGCCCTCGTAGTAGTGCAGGCGTCCCTGCATGACCGCGACGGTCTTGCCCTCGAGCCCGCCGACGACGAGCTGGCCCGCGTGACCCAGCACGGTGCTGCGCTTCCATCCGGGGATGCGCTCGTACGGGATGCGATCGGCGTTCTGCACATCCTCCGCGAGCGCGCCCAGGCCGCTTCCGAGGACGACCGCGACCGTCGGACGATGCTTGGTGAGCGCGCCGATCGCGGAGACCGCGGCCTTCGCGTCGAGAGTCATAGCCCTGACCTCCTGGTCACACGCCCGGTTCTTTCAGGATCTTCTGTCGCAAGAGATCGAGGAACGGCCGCGCGTGAGCGGTCCGCACGAGCTTCGTCACGGTCTTCGGTTGGCGCACCTCGACGCGATCCGCGGCGCGCAGGTCGTGCTCGACCTGGCCGTCGATGGAGAGCCGCGCCGGCTCGTCCTGCACCTCGAGCGAGATGCGCTGACCGGGCTCGAAGACGAAGGCGTTCGCGAACGAGAGATGCGGCGCGATCGGGACGAGCGTGATCGCCCGCGATGTGGGAAGGATGAGAGGACCGCCGACGGAGAAGCCGTACGCGGTGCTGCCGGTCGCGGTCGCCGTGATCACGCCGTCCGACCAGTAGACGATGAGCGGATCACCGTCGACGGTGACGGCGATGTGGATCGAACGCACCTGCGCGCCGCGCGCGACGACCACGTCATTGAGCGCGAGCGCCGTCACGACGTCGCGCCCCGCGCGCACGAGCCGCGCCTCAAGCATCGCGCGCTCCTCGACCTCATAGCGGCCCGCGGCGACGTCACCGAACGCGGCGTCGAACTCCTTCGTGGTCGCGATCGTGAGGAAGCCGAGATGGCCGATGTTCACGCCGAGCAGCGGCACGCCGTGGGGCGCGAGCGCGCGAGCGGCGTGGAGCATCGTGCCGTCGCCGCCGAATACGCATGCGACGTCGAGGCCGTCGAGCTGCGAGTACTTCACGTCGTCGAGGCTCACCTCGCTGACGCTGTGACCGAGCGCCTTGACGCGCTGCGACGCGGCTCTCGCCTCGTGCACCGCGCTCTCGAAGCGCGAGCGCGCGCAGATCGCGACCTTCACTCGGCGGCTCGCCGTGCCGCGTCGTACAAGACGAAATCGTCCGGCGGCGCGGCGCCCCGACGCGCGTGCACGAAGATCTCGCGGTTGCCCTCGCGTCCCGCGAGGCGCGAAGGCACGACCGCGATGACCGGCACCAGAGCCTCGGCGAGTGCCTCAGCGACACTGACGACCGCCTTCGCGCGGTCGGCTGGGTCTCGCACGATCCCGCCGCGGCCGACCGCCTCACGTCCGGCCTCGAACTGGGGCTTCACGAGCGCGACGATGTCGCCGTCGTCTCGCAGATGCCGCAGCGACGGGAGAAGCACCAGGCGGAGCGAGATGAACGAGACGTCCGCCACGATGAGGTCGACCGTCTCAGGAAGATCGACACCCTCGCGCGCGTTCACCCCTTCCATCACCACGACGCGCGGATCCTGGCGCAGCTTCCAGTCGAGCTGGCCCTTCCCGACGTCGACCGCGTAGACCCGGACGGCGCCGCGCTGCAGCAGGCAGTCGGTGAAGCCGCCGGTGGACGCGCCGACGTCGAGCGCCACGCGACCGGAGACGTCGAGGCGCAGCTCATCTAATGCGGCGTCGAGTTTCTCCCCGCCACGGGAGACGAATCGCGGTCCAGCGTCGAGGGTGATGCTCGAGTCCTCGTTCACGGTGTCGGCGCTGCGACTCATGCGCTCTCCATCGACCCGCACGGCACCGCCGAGGATGAGCACCTGCGCCCGCTCGCGGCTCGGCGCGAGCGCGCGACGCACCAGGAGCTGATCGAGACGCACGCGACGGCCCACGGTTTGCGATTCTCGCGTATTTCGCATACTTCCTCGGATGGCGAAGCGCCTGCCGCGTACACGAACGCTGAAGGGTGACCCACCGCTCGCGCATTACGACAGCGTGAAGGCCATCGATCCGAGCTTCACGGTGCTCTTGATCCACGCGTCGCTCGCGCGATCCGAGGACTGGGAGAACATCTTCCCCCGCCTCGCGACGCGCTACCGCACCGTCGCGTACGACCTGCGCGGCCACGGCAAGAGCGGCCGCGCGAGCGACTACTCGCTGCGCGCGTTCGGCGCGGACGCCGTACGCATGCTGCGCGGGATCGTGAAGGGCCCGGCCGTCGTCATCGGCCATTCGCTGGGCGCGCTGTGCGCGATCGCCGCGGCGGCCCAGGCGCCAGACCTCGTCACCGCGCTCGTGCTCGAGGACCCGACCCTCGCGTATGGCAAAGGATGGAAGCCCGACCAGTACATGGCGCTCCGCGACGCCCTCACGAAGAAGGTCGAGGATCCGAAGGCGTTCCAGCGATTCGTCGACCGGTGGCCGCTCGCATCACCCGGTCCGCGCGGCGAACGCACCTACGGTGAGAGCCGCGGTTTCTACGCGGCGGAGCGGATGATCACGTACATGCGCGACATCGATCCCGCCTTCGCCGACTCGCGCATCAAGCCCGTCGACGAAGACGCCACTGCCGCGATCAGGGAATGGCTCGCGCAAGTGGGCTGCCCGGTGCTCGTGCTCGCCGGCGAGCCGCGTCTCGGATCCAACGTCGACGATGCCGCCGAGTGGACGCTGAAGCGATCGATCAAGGACCTCACCGTCCGTCGGTTCCCGGGAACCGGCCATCTGCTGCATGGGTTCCGGCCCGAGCAGTACCTGGAGAACCTGGAGCCGTTCCTGCGACGGCTGCGGGAGGCGCCGGTCGGCTGAGGAGCGCTCAGGCGGCACGCTGCTTGCCCGCCGTATGACGTGCCTTCAGCACGCAGGACTTCGCGAGCTCACGCACCGCGGCGCAAGGTCATTCGTCTCCCGTTCACCTGTCGCGCGGATCTCTCCTTCGCCGTCACGCTCCATCCGCCACGAAAGCGACCTCGGCACGCGTCGCGGCTACGAGGATGGCGCCTCGCGGTCGCGAGATCTGCGCTCCTCGTCGTCAACGTCATCGTCCCGATCGCGATCGTCCTCGGCGCGAGCGATCTCGCACGTCTTGGTCAGCTCGCACTCGTGCGACCTGAGACCGAGACCGCACGAAGCGCCTTGACGTTCGCGCCCGAGCGAGCCGTGGTCGAGCCCCGCCACGGCATTCACACCGCCGTCAGCCCCGATCGGCCGCAGGTGTACGCCCACGTCGTCGCCGCGGGTGAGACGCTCCTGTCCATCGCCTCCAACTTTGGTATCGCGCCGCAGACGATCGCAGTCAATAACGGCATCTCGGACAGCGCGGCGCTCCGGCCGGGGCAATCGCTGGTCATCCCGCCGTTCGACGCGGCCATCCACGTGATGACGCCGGGCGACAGCATCGCCGGCCTCGCGGCGCGCTACGGCGTCGAGGCCGACGCGCTACGGGATCTCAACCGCATCGGGTCCGATGACGCGGCGCTTGGCGACCCGCCGATGCTCCTCATCCCGGTGCCCGACGCGCGCTACCCCGGCTTCCGCCTGCACCTCAGCGAGCCGCCGCGCGTCCTCGCGCCGCGACTGCGCTGGCCGACCGACGGCGTGATCACGCAGCTCTACTCACCCGCCCATCAGGGTGTCGACATCGCCGCGCCGTACGGCACACCGATCGTCGCAAGCGACGCCGGCACGGTGAGCGCGGTCGGTTGGAAGGGACCGGGAGGGCTCGCGGTCTGCATCTATCAGGACTGGGGCCTTGAGACCTGCGCGTACCACACATCCGCCGTATACGTGGAGGTCGGCGAGCGCGTCTCGGCGGGTCAGCGCATCGCCGCGATCGGCACGAGCGGCGAGACGACTGGCCCGCATGTCCACTGGGAAGCACGCACGAACGGCGCGCTCGTGGATCCGCTCACCTACGCGCCGACGGTCACTAAGCCGGTCGTCGGTGGCGCGACGGGCTCGCCCTAAGACCGCGCCTGACGCTGCAGCGCGTCGGCCAGCTGCGTGATCCGCAACTCCGCGGCGTCGAGCCGTTTCGCGCAGCGCTCGTACAGCCGCAACCCCTCTTCGTAGAGCCGGACGGCCTCGTCGAGATCGAGCTCCGGATCGTCGAGCTTGTCCGCGATCGCCTCGAGCCGCTTCAGCGACTCCTCGATCGTCGGCTCCGCCTCAGGCATCGCGTTCCACGCCGTCCACGGTGATGCGCGCGCGTCCGTCGCGCATGCGCAGACGCGCCTGCTCGCCATCACGCAGCGCCGCGGCGCTCGCGCGAATGCGTCCGTCCGCTCCTTCGACGATCGCGTAGCCGCGACCGAGGACGTTCAGTGGCGACAGCGACTCGAGCTGTCTCTTGGCGCTCGTCAATCGACGGCGCCTCTCCGGTACAAGTCGCGCCATCGCACGATCGAGAACGCGTCGACCCTCGTCGAGACGCTGGCGGTATTCCGCGACGCGCGAAGCGGGCGCGCGCCGCTCGATGAGGCGATGCGCCGTATCCAGACGACGTCGTCGCGACACGACCGCGTCGCGCGCTCGGCTTGAGATGCGCCGCATGTGACGCTCCGCCGCCATCTGGCCCACGCGCGCGTCGGGAACGACGAGCTCCGCGGCGGCCGAGGGTGTCGGCGCGCGGATGTCCGCGACGAGATCGCACAGCGTCACGTCGGTCTCGTGACCGACGCCGGACACTGTCGGCCGCGGGAAGCGCGACATCGCGCGCACGAGCGCCTCATCGTTGAACGGCGCGAGATCCTCGGCCGAACCGCCGCCGCGCGCGATGATCACCACATCGAGGTCGCGCACCTGCGCGAGACCATCGAGCGCGCCGATCAGCGACTCGACCGCGCCGATGCCCTGCACGAGCGCCGGTGCGAAGACGAGCTCGACGCGCGGGTCACGCCGCGCCGCGATCGTCTGAATGTCGTGCCACACCGCGCCGATCTGGCTGGTGACGACGCCGATCCGTCGCGGCGCAGTCGGCAACGCGCGCTTCCGCTCGAGAGCGAACAGGCCGTCGGCGGTGAGCCGTCGCTTGAGCGCCTCGAGGCGCAGGTACGCGTCGCCTGCACCCGCCGGACGCAGATCGTCGACGCGGATCTGACAACGACCGTCGACGAGATACATCTCAACGTAGCCATGGACCAACACCTTCGCGCCGTTCCGCGGCGTGAGCGCGATCTGTGCCGCCTCGCGAGCGAACAACACGCAGCCGAGTTGGCCGGCGCTGTCCTTGAGCGTGAAGTACACGTGGCCGGAAGGAGCGGTCCGCGCTTGCACAACTTCGCCCTCGACCCAAAGGTCCTTGAACTCGTCCCCACCCTGGATGTGCTGGGCAAGCCGTATCGCGAGTTGACCAACGCGAACGACGCGCTGAGGCGCGAGGAGCTCTCTAGGCGCGCTCGAGGTAGTCACCCGTGCGCGTGTCGACCTTGATCTTGTCTCCCCGGTTCACGAAGAGCGGGACGTTCACTTTCAATCCCGACTCCATCGTGGCCGGTTTCGTCGCCCCCGTCGCGGTGTCGCCCTTGAGGCCGACGCTGGTGTCCGCGACGGTCATGACGACCGATGCGGGCATCTCGACGCCGATCGGGTCGCCCTGGTACTCGTCGAGCGTGACCTCCATGTTCGTGACGAGGTAGTTAGTCGCGTCACCGAGCACTCGATCGTCGAGCGCGAACTGCTCATACGTCTTCGTGTCCATGAAGTGGTAGAGCGTGCCGTCGGTGTACATGAACTGCACCGTCCGGTGATCCAGGCGCGCGCGCTGAAAACGCTCACCCGCTTGGACCGTCTTCTCGATCGTGTCACCCTTGCGAACGTTGCGCAGCTTCATGCGCACCTGCGCTGACCCGCGACCCATCTTGATGTGCTGGAACTCCATGATCTGGTAGAGCTGCCCGTCGATCTCGACGGTGATGCCGCGCTTGATCTCGCCCGTGGAAATCACTTCTTTTTCCTGTCGCTCGGCTGCGCCGAGACGATTCGCTCCGCTCTTGCGGACTCGCTGCGTCGCACACGCTCGCTGCGCTCGCTGAACAGGGGCCCCTTCCCCTGAGCTGCTCCTTGCTCGTTCACTTCTTAGGTGCCCTCTCGATGAGCCAGCGTAAGGCGACCTCGTAGCCGACGACGCCCATGCCGACGATCTGGTTCGCGGTAACGTCCTTGAGATAACTATGGTGCCGGAACGTCTCGCGCTTCGTCACGTCGCTGATGTGGACCTCGACGACCGGGAAGGAGCATGCCGCGACCGCGTCGCGCAGCACGATCGACGTGTGCGCGAGTCCGCCCGGATTGAGCACCGCGCCATCTGAAGCGGCATTGGCTTGCAGAAAGTCGATGAGCGCGCCCTCGTGGTTCGACTGGTAGTCGACGAGCTCGGCGCCCGCGTCCTTCGCGACCCGGCGGCAGCGCGCAACGACCTCGGCGAGCGTCGTCGTGCCGTAGATCTGCGGCTCGCGCGTCCCGAGCGTGTTCAGGTTCGGTCCGTTCACCAGCAGGTAAGACCGGGGCTTCGCCCCGCCTGTACTCGAAGGCGCGCTGTCGCGCGCCTTCTGGTAGCGCGTCACCGCTCCTCCACGATCCGCGTCGCCCTCCCGAGCGCTCGCTCGGGAACATCCGTCACCTCGCTGAAGCGGCCGATCCGGCGCGGCAGTATCCAGCGCACCTTCCCGGCGCGCACCTTCTTATCACGTCCGACGAGCGTCCACGCCTTCGCCGGGATGCGCGCGCGTATCGGCAGCCCGGCTTTCGCGAGCAGCGCCTCCATCCGCTGGCGGAGGGGGATCTCTGCCAGGCCGAGGGCTTCGGACAGGGCGCACGCGAACACGAGGCCGATCGCGACCGCCTCGCCGTGCGTGACCCGATACCCGCTCGCGGCCTCGTACGCGTGCCCGAGCGTGTGCCCGAAGTTGAGGAGCGTGCGCAGGCCCTGCTCGTTCGGATCCGCGGTGACGACGCTCGCTTTTACCTCCGCCGCGAGCGTGACGCTCGTGAGGCACGGACCCACCTCGGCCCGCAAGATGCCGGGGATCGCGCGATCGACGTGCGCCACCGACGCGTCATCGACGAGGAAGGCGGTCTTGATCACCTCAGCGAGGCCCGACGACCGTTGCCGCCGCGGAAGGGTTGCGAGCGCAGTGACGTCCGCGAGCACGGCGTCGGGTTGATGGAAGGCACCGACGAGATTCTTCCCGGCCTCGATATCGATGGCGGTCTTGCCTCCGATCGCCGCGTCGACCATGCCGAGCAGCGTCGTGGGCACGTGCGCGACGCGCACGCCGCGGAGGTACGTCGCGGCCGCGAATCCCGCGGCGTCCGTGAGCGCGCCACCGCCGAGCGCGACCACCCCACCATCGCGCGCGACGCGCGCTTTCGCGAACGAGCGCCAGAGCGCCTCGATCGCCTTCAGCGACTTCGCCGCCTCGCCGCTTGGCGCGCGCGATAGGGAGACGTCGAGGCCGGACGCTTCGAGACCCCGCTTGGCGCGCTCAGCGAGATGCCACGCGGCGTTGCGCTCGCTGACGAGCGCGATGCGCCCGGACCAGCCCCGCTCGACGAGGTGCGCACCGAGCGCGTCGACCGCGCCGGCACGGATGACCATCGGGTATGGCTTCTCTTTCCCAATGTCCACGCGCAGTCCCCGTCCGCTCGCGAGCCAGTTCACGATCGCCGTCGCCGCCGCGTCGGCCGACGCGTGTTCGACGTCGAACGTCACGTCGACGTCCGTGTAGGCGGCCTTCCGTTCAGGATCGTTCAGCGCGTGCTTCGCCCTCTCTGCGGCGCTCTCCGGCCTCGTCGGACGCTTCTCCAGCGTCGCTGCGATCCCCTTCGTGATGCGCGCGACCGACGCGCGCAGACCGACGATGAGCCCGAGTTCGCGCATCCGCGCGCGGTTTGCGGGGCGCAGCGGTGTGCCCCCGCCGGTGTCGACGACGATCCACGCGGGGGTCGGCCGCAGCCCATCGAGGACCTTCGTCTCGAGCTCGCGGAAGCGCGGCATGCCGTCCTCGTCGATGGTCCGCTTGTTGCTCTTGCGCGTGCGCCGCTCGACCTCTCGATCGATCTCGACGACGCCTGCGGCGAGCATCTCGGCGAGCACGGGCGCGAGCGTGCTCTTCCCCACTCCCGGGGGTCCGACGAGGAAGAGGTACACGGCTAGCGTGCACTCCGCGACACGACGCTATCGACGCTGGTCGATCGGCGCGAGCCGCGCGCGATATCGCTCCACCGCCGCGGCGAGGTCGTCGGCGTTGTCGGCGCCGAACTTCTCCAGGAGCGCGTCCGCGAGCACGAACGCCAGCATCGCCTCCGCGACTACACCGGCGGCGGGGACGACGCACACATCGCTGCGCTCGACGTGCGCGGGCGAAGGCGCGCCGGTGCGCAGGTCGGCTGACGGCAGCGGCTTCATGAGCGTCGAGATCGGCTTGAACGCGACGTCGACAAGGACGTCCTCGCCGTTCGTCATCCCGCCTTCGAGGCCGCCCGCACGGTTGCGCGTTCGCATGAAGCGCCCGCGCTCGACGGTGATCGGGTCGTGCACGGCGCTGCCATGTTCGCGCGCCGCCACAAAGGCATCGGCGAACTGCACGCCTTTCGCCGACTGGATCGACATGAGCGCCTGCGCGATGCGTCCGTCGAGGCGTCTGTCCCACTGTGCCGACGATCCGAGTCCGGCGACGAGGCCGCTCACGCGGAGCGCCACGATCCCCCCGAGCGTGTCACCGGCTTCGCGCGCCTTCGCGATCGCCGCGACCATCCGCTCGGAAGCGGCACGGTCTGCGGAGCGCACCTCGCTCGACTCGACCGCGGCCGCGTCGAAGGTCGGCGTCGACTCGACGTCGCCGATCGCGCGTGTCTCGCTGCGCACCTCGATGCCGACACGCCGCAAGACGACCTTCGCGACCGCGCCGGCGGCGACACGCGCCGCGGTCTCGCGCGCGCTCGAGCGCTCAATGACGTCGCGAACGTCCTCGTGCGCGAACTTGAGCGCGCCGGCGAGATCGGCGTGCCCCGGGCGCAGGCGCGTGACCGCCGGCGGCGGATCCGGCACGGGCTCCACGCTCATGACGCGCTCCCAGTTCACCGCATCGCGATTGGGGATGACGAGCGCCACCGGTGCGCCGGTCGTGCGACCCTGTCGGACGCCGCCGACGATCGACACGGCGTCGCGTTCGATGCGCTGCCGGGCGCCGCGCCCGTAGCCGAGCTGGCGCCGGCGCAGATCAGGGTCGATATCTCCGGGCGAGAGCGCGAGCGCCGCAGGCACGCCGTCGACGATGGCGACGAGCTCGCGGCCGTGCGACTCGCCGGCCGTGAGGAGCCTCACCGCGGCAATGCCGCGCGCATGGCGGCGATCGGCGCGGGCGTTCCCGTCCAGAGCTCGAACGACCGCGCGGCCTGGTGGAGCAGCATCGCAAGACCTTCCACGACCGCGACATTCTCGGTCGCCCTCGCGCGCTTGACGAGCGGTGTGATCTCGGCGGTGGGCACGATGTCCACGACGATCCGCGGCAGCGCGACACCGTCCAGCGGGTCCTCTCCACGCATGCCGAGTGGCGTCGTGTTCACAACGGCGTCGGCGGTGATGGCATCGCCCGCGTGCGGCCACGAGGCGGCTCGCGCCTTGCGACCCGCGACGTCGATCGAGCGCAGGAGCGCGTCGAGGCGGTCGGCCGAGCGGTTCGCGACGAGCACGTCGTTGCGCCGTTCGAGCAGCGCGTACACGCAGGCCCGCGCTGCGCCACCCGCGCCAAGCACGAGGACCGTCGCCTCGGCGAGCCCCGCGCCGCCCTCGGTGAGCGCGGCGACGAACCCGTGCACATCCGTATTCGCGCCGTGGAGTACGGAGCCACGGCGCACGATCGTATTCAGCGCACCGATGGCGCGCGTTTCCGGTGCGAGGTCGTCGACGAGACGGAGCGAGGCTTCCTTGTGCGGGATCGTCACGTTCGCGCCGAGCACGTCGTCGCTACGCAGCCTCGCGATCTCCGCGTCGAGCTTCGACGACTCGACGTCGCGCGTCACGTAGCGGTGCGGCAGGCCGAGCGTCTTGAACGCGGCGTTGTGCATCGCGGGTGAGAGCGAGTGCGACACGGGATGCCCGAGGAGGACGACCTCGCTCATCGGTTCCCGTACTTGATGCGGTTCGCCTCCTGCTCTTCGATCGTCTTCGCGAACGCGTGCTGGCCGGTGCCGTCGTTCTTCGCGACGAAGAACAGGTAGTCGTGTTCCGCGGGATTCGCTGCGGCGTCGAGCGCCGCCTGCCCGGGGCTGCAGATCGGCGTGGGCGGCAGGCCCGCAACGAGATAGGTGTTGTACGGCGACTCGAGCTTCAGGTCGTCGAGCACGAGCTCCTTCCAGTCGCCCTTGGCGTACTGGATCGTCGGGTCGGCGTCGAGCTTCATGCCGATGTCGAGGCGGTTCTGGTAGACGCCGGCGATCGTCGGGCTCTCCGAGCGATCGCGCGCCTCGCGCTCGACGATCGACGCGAGCTTCACCAGGTCGTAGACGCTCATCTTCCGCTGGACGGCAGCGGTGCGCAGGGTCTTGCCGGCACGGTCCTCGAATTGACCGAGCAATGTGTCGACGATCTGCGCCGCGGTCGCATCAGGCCGAAGGAAGTACGTGTCCGGGAAGAGGAATCCTTCGAGTGATGTCTTGGGATCGAGCCCGAAGAGCACCGTGTTCTTCCGCTCGCCCACGATCGCGGCCGCGATGAAGTCGTCCTTCTTCACCTTCGGGAACGCCTTCTCCACGGCCGTCGCGATCTCTGTGAGCCGCCACCCTTCGATGACGCGCAGGACGACCTGATCGCCCGGCGCCTTCTCGAAGAGCTTCGCGAGCTCGCGGGGCGTCAGCCCGGCGGAGACGGTGTATGTCCCTGACTGCAGGACGCTCTCCTTGCCGTTCTCGTAGAGCACGAACACGAACGCGAGCGCCGACCGGACGATCCCCTCACTTTCGAGGTGCCGCGCGATCTGGCCGGCGGTCTCACCCCTCGCGATGACGAACGGGCGGCTCTCTGCGCGCACGTCGCGCGCGAGATCGATCTCGTCTTTCACCCGCGGCGCGACGAGCGCACGAACGAAGTCCTGATGGAGCAGCGTGTCGTGCTCGGTCACGTACGCGACGAACGCATCCTCCGCGAGCGGCCGCGCGACTGCGACGACGCCGAAGACGATGATCGCGACGACGACGAGGAATACGAGCGGACCGGCGCTCGACCGCGAGCTAGGCGGGCGCGTCCGGCCGCGGCTGCGGGTCGACACACCCAGGTGCGGTCCACGCGTGCTCGGCGTCATCCGCGCCGGCGACGCCCCGAGAAGAAGTCCTCGAGCAGTACGGCTGCTGCGCCGGCGTCGAGGTCGGGAGCGCCGCGCCGCGCTGCCTCCGCGGTCGTGAAGCGCTCGTCCACGAGCTCGATGGGCCTGCCCAGTGATCGCGCCGATTCGGCGAAGCGGCGGACGCGCTCCGCCTGGTACGCCGAGTCGCCGGCAAGGTTGAGGGGCAGCCCGATCACCAGCCCGGCGACGTCCTCTCGCTCGACGATCTCGCGCAGCGCCCCGAGGTCTGCGGCGATGCCGCGCCGGCGGATCGTCGGCAGCGCGCGCGCGAGCCCGAACGTCTCCTCGCCCACGGCAAGACCGATCGTCCTATCACCGACATCGAGCGCAAGGTAACGCACGTGCTCAGGGCGGAGCGGGGGCGTCTTTCTGGACCTTGATGCGCGAATCGAGCACGGGCATGCGCGGCCACCACAATCCGGGCCAGATCGTGACTCTGCGGAGCACGAGACCGCGGTCCGCGATGACGCCTTCGATCTCGTTGAACGCGCGGCCCGTCACGCTCGATCGGATCTGCGCCTCGTCGAGGCGCCGGGACTGCGTTCCGCGCACGCGTACCCGCCAATGCACGCCGTCCTCGAGCACCGTAAATGTGCCGACAGGGTCGACCACGACGCCCTCAGGATCCATCTCGAAGCCGGTCTCCGCTGCCTGACCGAGGCGTGCCTTTGCCGACGCGCTGGGCTCCGTGTCGGCGACGCTGTAGGCGAACGCGGTCCCCGTCGCCACCATCTCGAACGTCGTCTCGTTGGGCTTCAGCTCCTTGCCCACGATCTCCGGGCCACTCAGCGAACTCGTCTTCACGAAGACGCCGTAGACCACGCGGCCCTTCGCGGCGTCCTTCCTCCACGTCGCGAGCTGCGCATCGGCCTGCTTGCGCAGCTCGGTGTCGGCGCGAGACGCGGCGGCGTCGTAGTCGGCGCGCTGGACGATCGGGATGATCCGCTGATCGCCGCCGGTCGTGGGCTGCGGGTTGTCGACGCCAAAGAAGCCCGACTGCGGGCTGACGGTGATCGCGTGCGCGGCGACGTTGCCTTTGGTCCCCGCGTCGAGCGCTTCGACGGGGACGTCCACGGTCCCGGCGTTCACGCTCGGCGGGAAGATCGTGAACGACGACGCCGGCAGCGTCTTCTCCATGAGCGTCTGGAAGCGGATGTTGTCCCGCGTGCTCACGACCGTCCCCTGGGGGATGCGGATCGCGTTCGTCGTCTGATTGGTGAATCTCACCACGCCGGTCGCCTTCACCTCTTCGCGGCGCGAACCGGTCGCCGTGCCGTTGAAGCGGGCGGTAATGTCCCCTCGCAGCGTGAGTGCGCCGATGTCCGCGTTGTTCGGACCGGCGCGCAGGTCGTACTCGAGCGGACCGAGCGCCTGCGAAACGGGCGCGACGAAGACGGTGGCGGTCGGCGCGACGACCGCGAACAGGATGAGGAGCGCCGCGACCAGGCTCGTGGCGATGGCGATCGCACGCAGCCGCGACGGCGGCTTCGGCTGCGCGGCGGCGATCGCGGCGCGGCGCACCGGGCCGAGGTGCTCCGTCGCGTCGAGCTCCATGCGCTCGAGCGCGACGACGCTCGCGAACGCCGGCACGTGCACGGCCGCGGCGAGCGATCGCGCGCGCGCGTCTGGCGTCACGATCGCGATGCGCCGCGACCCCGATGCGCGACGCAGCACCTCGAGGAAGACCGGGCTGCGCAGCACCGGCGCGCCGGCGGCGACGCTGAGCACGATCTCGTCCGCACCTGACGCGGCGCGCACGCGGTCCATCGCTTCGAGCACGCTCGCGTGCGCGCCGAGATCGATGACCGCGCGGGGCGCGACCTGCACGGTCATGCGTCGTAGATCCCGGCGGCGAGCGCGGCCGCGCCCGCCGCGACGAGGTCCTCCGAGCGCACCTCACCCGCGATGCGATTCGCGACGCTCACCGCGAGCGGCGCAGCGTCGGGAGTGTCGCCGCGGATCTCCCCGATCGTCGCAGCGAGCGCGCTCGGCAGTGCGAGGAGCGCCTCGGAGACGCCGACGAAGAGCCAGCGTCCCGGCGGCGGGCCATCGAGGCCCCGAAGCGATGCGACCACGCAGTCCGCCCAGACCTTCGCGTCGTCGTCGAGCCGCCCGGTGCGTGCGGCGAGCGCGGAGCGGCCGAGCGCGAACACGCGCGTGCCGGCGACGCGGCCCTCGCGCAGCACGGCGATGGCGGTGAGGTCGTTGCCGAGCCGCACGACGCCCGCCTCGGATACGCCCGACTCCGCGATGAGCCGACCGAGCGCGTACGCGCCGGACGTCACGCTGCCGCGACGGCGCGCGGCCTCGAGCGTCGCGGTCACCGCGCCGGTCACGACGAGCGGTGCGATGGTCACATCCGTCCATACCTCGACGAGCCGCCCACGGTGTCCGACGAGCGAGCGCAGCCCGCGGCCGTCGATCGCCATGGCCGCGACGTCGTCGTCGAGCTGCACCGTCGCGACGCCGCGCAACGCGGCGTCCTCCTCCGTCGCTGCGGTCGCGCGGGCGTGCGCGTCTGTCGCCGCCTCCCGCACAGCACGCGACTCCTCACCCGCGCCGAGGGCAGCACGCAGGTCCTCCCGCTCGAATGTCGTCACGGCGTGATGGGTGCGCATGTCGTCGCTGTCGATCGCGATCGCGACGCGCTCGGCGCGCGCGAGGTGCTCGGCCGAGGCGAACGCGGTGCGCAGCGCATCGGCGACGACGAAACGATCGGAGACGAGGCCACCGGCGACCGCGCTCTCGGGAAGAGCGCTGTCGCCGCGACCAGAGACCCGAAGGCGGGCGCCCTCGCGCTGGCCGACGACGACCCGGAGCATCCCCGCCTGCAGCTCGACGCCCGCGACGACCGGCCCGCGTGGTGCGGCGGCGCGCGCGTCCTTGCTGGGGGCGGAGATCCTAGCGGTCACGTCCTCCGTTCAAACGCTGGCGGACCGCCGACCGTGCCGCCTCGACCGCTTCGCCGAGGCGCGTCGCGTCCTTGCCGCCGGCCGAGGCGCTCTCGGGCCGGCCGCCACCGCGTCCATCGATGATGCCCTGTACCTCTTTCACGAGCTCGTCCGCGTCGACGATGGTCACGAGGTTCTTGGTGACCGCAATGACAAGGTTGGGCTTGCCTTCTCGTACGCCACCCAGGACGACGACCCCCGACCCGATCGCTGCGCGGATACGGTCGGAGAGCGCGCGCAGCTGCTGCACGTCGCCCTCGCCGACGTTCGCGGCGATGACCTTCGCCGCGCCGATGAGCTCCGCCTTGTCGAGCAGACCGGCCGCCGCGGCCTCGACGCCGCTGCGCTGTTTCGCTTCGAGCTCGTGCTGCAGACGGTCACGCTGCTCGTGTAGCTGGGTCACCGCCTCGGGGACGCGCGCGGGCGGCACGCGCAGCGTCGCGGCGGTGCGCGCGAGTCGCTCGCGCGTCTCGCGCATCTCGCGCAGCGCCCCGGTGCCGGTCACGGCCTCGATGCGCCGCACG